>CAZYOV010000019.1:4747-31532 GCA_964649215.1 uncultured Dehalococcoidia bacterium | reverse complement strand
AGGTGATGGAGAAGGTCGGCAAGGATGGGGTCATCACCGTCGAGGAGTCGAAGGGTATCACCACGGAGGTGGAGTACGTCGAGGGGATGAACTTCGACCGAGGCTACATCTCTCCTTACTTCATCACCAACCCCGAGCGTATGGAGTGCGAGATCGAGAGCCCGTACATCCTGGTGACGGACAAGAAGCTGTCCGCCGTAAACGATATCCTGCCGCTGCTGGAGAAGCTGCTTCAGACGGGGACGAAGAATCTACTCATCATCTGTGAGGACTGTGACGGCGAGGCGCTGGCCACGCTGGCGGTAAACAAGCTGCGGGGCGCGCTCAACGTGTGCGCGATCAAGGCACCCGGCTTCGGCGACAGGCGCAAGGACAACCTGGACGATATCGCCACCACGACCGGCGCTCAGGTCATCAGCGAGGAGGTAGGCCGCAAGCTGGACGCCGTCCAACTGGAGGACCTCGGCCGAGCCCGCAAGGTTCTCGTGACCAAGGAGGAAACTACTATCATTGAGGGTCGCGGCTCCGCACAGGCGATGCAGGCGCGCATCCGCCAGATCAAGGTCACGATCGATGAGACGACCTCGGACTGGGACCGCGAGAAGCTTCAGGAGCGGCTGGGCAAGCTTTCCGGAAGCGTGGCGGTGATTCAGGTGGGTGCCGCCACTGAGACGGAGCTCAAGGAGCGCAAGCACAGGGTGGAGGATGCGGTGCAGGCCACACGCGCCGCGGTGGAAGAAGGACTGGTGCCCGGCGGTGGTGTGCCCTACATAAACGCACTGCCGCGCCTGGAGAAGGTTAAGCTGGAGTCAGACGAGGCGACCGGGGTGAACATCCTGCGCCGCGCCCTGGAGGAGCCGCTGCGGCGCATCGCCACCAACGCCGGCCAGGACGGCTCGGTTGTCGCCCAGAAGGTGAAGGGGCTGAAGAAGGGGCATGGGTACGACGCCGCCAAGGACGAGTACGGCAGCATGGTGGAGCGCGGCATTGTCGACCCGGCGAAGGTGACCCGCTCCGCCCTGGAGAACGCCGTGAGCATCGCCGGCATGGTGCTCACCACCAACGCTCTGGTGGCCGATATTCCGGAGAAGAAGCCGGCAGCCGCGCCGGCTTCACCGGCGGAAATGTACTAGGGCGCCGAACCAACAAACCGACAATTCAGCACCAGGAAGGGTTACTGGTTTGTTGTTCGCCTGGTTTATGGCTCGGGGTGGTGGATAGGAGAAGCATGTTCACTGAGAACGGCCTCCTGATTGACCTCGACGAGGTGGGCAAGGTGGTGGAGGGGTGCGACGTGTTCACCATCGGCTTCCGCATGTTCCCCGAGCGAGTGATTATCGACACCCGGGAGACGGAGGACGTGGTGCCGCTTGTCCAGGTGGTGGAGGCGGTGACCTCGGTCGAGGAGCGGTTCCACTGGCTGGGCCGTGAGCGTCCGTCGTTCGGGGTGCCGGAGCGGTTCAGCTTCTTTGTCTGGCCGCATTCGCTGGAGTTCCTGGAGTCTTGCGGGCTGGCGCGGCGGATCCGTGATCAGTTGCAGGCGTCGGAGCGCCCAGAGGTGGCGCGCATGATAGACAAGGCGCTGGCGGAGCTGCAGCGGCTGGAGCGGCGATCAGTGCAGCAAGCGCTGGCGGGAGAGGGCTATCACGTCCTCTGGCCGCAGGAGTGAAGCGCTCGGCGGGCTTTTGCAGCGTGCCGGTTTTCGCGTAAGACTGTCAGCGATAACCTTTCGCTCGTGCTTTGATGGTTCCATTTTCTGGTGACATAAGTTGACCGCGGACTCTTCCCGACCGTACGGCGCTATAGACCTCGGCGGCACCAAGGTGCGTTCCATCGTGGTCGACGCCTCCGGCCGCATCTTGGGCGACGACATTCGTCTGTCCCATGCTGCCGAAGGGCTGGAGGTGGTGCTGGATAGGATGGTGGAATGCCTGGACGCTTCACTGGCGAAGGCCGGAGTCAAACGGGAGGGGCTGGCTGCGCTCGGCATCGCCTCGCCGGGGGCGGTGGACTCAGTGCGGGGGATCGTACCCGACGCGCCGCAGCTCCCCGGCTGGAAGGACGTGCCGCTGGCGCGGCTGCTGAGCGAGCGGTTGGGCCTGCAGACGCTGTTGGAGAACGACGCCACGGCGGCGGCCCTGGGCGAGCACCGCTTCGGCGCCGGGCGGGGCAGCCGCCACATGCTGTACATCACCATTAGCACAGGTGTCGGCGGGGGCATCATCATTGATGGCG
This sequence comes from uncultured Dehalococcoidia bacterium, assembly GCA_964649215.1. Classification (GTDB taxonomy): domain Bacteria; phylum Chloroflexota; class Dehalococcoidia; order SM23-28-2; family RBG-16-64-32; genus JADFNQ01. The sequence continues at coordinate 29,297 of CAZYOV010000019.1, read as the reverse complement.
ATCTATACCGGGGTAAGAGCGGCGCCGCCGGCGAGTTCGGTCACGTGATCATTGTGGCGGACGGGCCACCCTGTGGCTGCGGGGGGCGCGGCTGTCTGGAGTCTCTCGTGTCGGGGACGGCTATCGCAAGATGGGGAGAGGAGTTGGTGACGACAGGGAAGTCGCCGCTGCTGGCGGAGATGAGGGAGCGAGAAGGCCCTGTGACGGCGGAGATGATGAGCAGGGCGGTGAAGGCAGGCGACGAGGCGGCCCTCGAGTGCGCCGGAGAGGTCGGGTACTACCTCGGCGTAGCGCTGGCAGGATTCGTCAACGTTTTCGACCCCGAGGTTATCGTTATTGGCGGAGGCGTCTCTCTGTCCGGAGAGATGTTTATGGACAAAGCGCGCGCGACGATGGAGCAGCTGGCGATGCGCCAGCCGCTCAAGGACGTGCGCCTCGTGCTGAGCGAGCTGGGGGACTTCGCTGGTGCGCTGGGGATGGTCGCCAGGTTGAGGGAGGCGGAGAAGGGGTAAGACGGGAGGTTAGAGGGGCGAGCTCCGCGGCCCCGACTGGCTCGTAAACCCCGGTTATTGCAACGCGCAGGCGCCTGTGCTATAAGGTTCCTTACATCGTGGTCTCGGGATAAAGGGGGCACAAGATGAAGACTCGTTCTATCCTGCCGTTTGCCGTACTTGGTATCCTGCTCGCCCTGCTGTTGGCAGTATCAGCGTGCGATAACGACGAGCCCAGTGATGGTAGTCCGACACCTAACGAGACGCCAGTCGTAGACGGGCCATCCGGTGAGTTCAGTAAGCAGGTTGGCGGGCCTTACTCGTTTGTACTACGCGGGGTGGAGGCGAGTGAGAAAGAGAGAGACTTCAAATGTTATAAGGAGATGGGTCTGTCCCTATCCCAGGCTGTCATACTCGATGACAAGTTACTGAGGGATTCCATAGAAAAGAACTATGAATCTCCCGATAGAACCGATAGCCAGAAGTACGATACCCAGAAGTATAATTTCGTGATTGACGTGATTGCCGGGAAGAAAGAGATTATTGTCGCCAAATGGGACGTTGAAGATATTGAGGCGGCTTTGAAGGCGGCTACCGATAAAGCCAAAGGTGAAAACAATTGCGGAGGCAGGAAATGTTTGGAGGATGGAGGCTTCACCCCCCAGGTATCAAACAAGGAAGTGATGGTCAACTTGTTCCCCGAGGATAAGAAGGCGGACCCTAAGCAAAGTCCCTGTTGGCTGGATAGCGCCAAGAGCAAAGGACTCCTAGATGCGATAAGCAAGCACTTCATGCTTGCTCAACTTGCTCAAGGTGAACGTAGCACCATCGCCGATTTCGATGAAAACAACTGGTATGAGTGGACGGCCGAAAAGGTGCTCTATGCGGGCGAGATCATCGTGGACCTGGAGAGTTGTACATTAGACGTCAACGGCGACAGTGGCACGTATCGACCTAAGACGAGCTATCGAACACTGACGAAGGTTGTGGAGCAGTTCGATGACACTATATCCATTGGTGAGATATCTGACGCTCTCTGTTCTGATGGGATAAAGGTAAAGGACTAAAGGGCGATGACGCAGCCGTTAGAGGGCGTTCGCGTGACCGTAAGCGAGTTGGGGGACTTCGCTGGTGCGCTGGGGATGGTCGCCAGGTTAAGGGAGGCGGAGAAGGGGTAAGACGGGAGTTAGAGGGGCGATCCCCGCGGCCGGCCGCGGCGATGGAAGCGGCGGCCGACGCCGGACCGTTTGACGGGGGCAAGCGCCTCGAGCTCGGCGGGCACGTTGGCGCGCTCCGCCTCCACTATCGGCTGCAGGACGGAAATCGTCTCCGCCAGGCGGCGCGCGACCTCCTCCGCTAGGAGCTCGCTGAGGGGATCGTAGGGGATCGTCTGGTGGACGCGCGTCCAGGATTGCGTCCACTCCTCGAGCTCTACCTCGGGGCCGAGGCGGGCCTGCACCTCCGGCATGCGGGCCGCTATCACCTCCGCCCAGCGGTAGGAGAACTCACGCTCCCCCTCGAAGTGGAGGCCGATCTCGATTCGCCCCGTCTTGCGGGTGAGCCAGACTTCGTAGTGGAGTTTGGGCGTCCAGAAGTGGATCTGGAGCCATACGAAGCGAATGCGGGCGTCGAAGCGGCGAAGCTCTGGTGGGAGGAGCTCCTTGGTGCGTTCCAGGACCAGGGGCATGAACTCGCGGACGCGCAGGGGCATGACGGCGTCATCATAGCATCGCCGAGGGGGATGTTGGAAAGCGTGCTACAATCTTGCGGTCGGGTGGTTGAAGGCGGAGGATTCACGCAAGGAGGCCACCAATGGTCCCGATCATCATCATCATAGTAGTCGCCGTGGTAATCGGGCTCATCGGCTTCGTGCTGATGGGCATGTACAACGGGCTGGTGCGAGCGCGGGTGCGGACGCGTGAGGCCTGGTCCGGCATCGACGTTCAGTTGAAGCGGCGGGCCAACCTGATACCGAACCTGGTGGAGACAGTGAGGGGCTATGCCGGCCACGAGCGGGAGACGTTTGAGAACGTGACCCGTGCGCGGGCGATGTTGCAGCAGGCGGGAACGGCGCCCGATGCGGCGCAGGCCAACAACTTTCTCACGCAAACGCTGCGTTCCCTGTTTGCGGTGTCTGAGAGGTACCCCGATCTCAAGGCCAGTCAGAACTTCCTGGACCTTCAGCAGGAGCTGTCGGACATCGAGGAGAAGATCGCCTTCGCGCGTCAGTTCTACAACCGGAACGTTATGAGCTACAACACCCGCATCCAGAGCTTCCCCGATATGGTAATGGCGAATATGTTCAGCTTTGTGCGGTTCGAGTTCTTTGAGGCGGAGGAGGAGGCGCGGGCGGTGCCTGAGGTCAGCTTCTCGCAGCCGCCGGCGGAGCCGCCGTCCGCACCGCCCTCCGCACCGCCGTCCGCCTCTGAACCTCCCGCTTCGCCGCCCGAGTCGTAGAGGGTCGCCCACGTGGCCGAGACGCAGCAGCCCGTCCTGGTCTACGACCGCATAGACGCCAACCGACGCCGAACCTGGCTGCTGCTCGGTCTCTTTGCCCTTATCTCGCTTCCGGCTGCGGCTTACGTCGCCCAGTATCTGGCGTTCGTGGTCACCATATTCGCCTTTTCGGCATCGGGTGATGACTGGGTGTCGGCCGTCATAGCGGGAGCGATCATCGCCGTAGCCATCGTCGTGGCGGCGGCGTACCTGCAGTACCGCTACGCCGCCGCTGGCGTGCTCCGCTTCGCCGGAGGGCGAGAAGTGGAGCGCGACGAAGAACCCGACCTCTGGCGGACGGTCGAGAACCTCTGCATCGGGGCCGGACTGCCGCAGCCGAGGGTGTACGTCCTGGAATCCGTGGCGGCCAACGCCTTCGCCACCGGCTTCAGCCCCGAGCACGCGTCACTCGTGGTCACCCGCGGCCTGCTGGAGCTGCTGGACCGGCGCGAACTGGAGGGGGTGATCGCTCACGAGCTCTCGCAGATAGGGAACTACGATACGCGCTTGAGCGCGATAGTAGCCGCGGGGGTGGGCACATTGCGGCTACCCTTCGTCGTTGTGGTGGGGGTCTTCCGTTTCCTGTTCCGCCTCCACTGGATAGTGGGGGCAGGCGTGCTGCTCTATTTGGGTCTGCCCTTGCTGATCGGGGTGGCCTTATCTATCGCCCTCCTCAGCGAAGAGCCCGGTATTGCACTGCTGGTCCTCTTGGCTCTCGCCCTGCTCGCGTACGTCCTGCTGGGGGCGCCGCTTCTGGGGCTGCTTCTCCGTCGCGCCATTTCGCGGCAGCGGGAGTACCTGGCTGATGCCGACGCTGTCCTGCTCACCCGCCACGCTGAGGGGCTGGCGACGGCGCTGGCGAAGATGGCCACAGCGGGCGGCTCGCCGATCAACGCCGGAGGCGCCACCGCCCACCTCTATGTCGTCGACCCGTTACGTGAGGACGCGCCCTGGTGGGACCGAATCTTCCCCACTCATCCGCCCGTCGAGGAACGGATCGCCGCGCTGGCTGGCATGGGCGGCGGGATTTCCCCCTCGGTGCTCCGCGAGGCTGCAGAGGCAGGGGCCAAATTCACCCCTACCGCCACTGCTGCCACCGTTGTCGCTACTCCCCGCTGGGAGGAGCGTGCGCTGGCCGATGAAGCGACAGAATCCGCCGAGGCTGCGCCGCCCGCAGAGCCCAGACGACCTCCGGTGGGCTTTCGCCTCACAGGAGAGGGCACCACACTCTACGCCAAGCCGGACGCGACGTCTCCGGCGATGGCGCAGCTTGAAGAGGGGGCGCTGATCACGGTGTTAGAGACCGAAGGCGACTTTCTGCGTGTCCTGACCGCAGACGATTCATTCGGTTACATAGCGCGCTTGACGGGGATGACGGAGTTTCATCTCGATGGCTGATACTCAGGCTGAGCGCGTCCTCATCTGGGACCGGGTAGACGCCAACCGCAGGAACACGGTGCTGCTGCTCCTGGTGTTCGTGGCGCTGATGGCGGTTGTATCCATCGCCATGGGGGTCATCTTGGGGTTGCCATACCCCTACGCCCCGTTGCTGATCATCCCCTTCCTGATCGTCGCTCTGGTGAGCTACTACAGCTCGTCGCGGGTGGCTCTGGCGATCTCCCAGGCGCGCGAGGTGAGCAAGGACGACGAGCCGGAGCTGTTCCGCACCGTGGAGAACCTGTGCATCGGCGCCGGCCTGCCGATGCCCAAGGTCTACGTTATCGAGGACGGCTCCCCGAATGCGTTCGCCACCGGCCGCGACCCTGACCACGCCGCCATCGCCGTCACCCGCGGCCTCCTCCAGAAGCTCGACAAGCTGGAGCTGGAGGCGGTCGTCGCGCACGAGCTCTCCCACGTCGGGAACTACGACATCAGGGTGATGACTATCGTGGTGGTGCTGGTGGGGTTGTCGGCGCTGATGGCCGACTTTGCCCTGAGGCTCACCTTCTACGGCGCCGGCCGCCGCTCCAGCAACCGCGGCCGCAGCGGCGGCAGCGCGGTGGTGATTATCTACGCTATCGCCCTGCTCGCCGTCATCCTCACCCCCATCGCCGCCCAGCTCATTCGCTTCGCCGTCTCCCGTCAGCGCGAGTATCTGGCGGACGCCTCGGGGGCGTTGCTGTGCCGCAATCCTGAAGCCCTGGCGAGCGCCCTGGAGAAGATATCGGCCGACCCCGATCCGCTGGAGGTGGCGAACAAGGCGACCGCGCACCTGTACATCAACAACCCCCTGCGCGAGCACAAGAGCTTCCTGAACGGCATGTTCGCCAGCCACCCGCCCATTGAGGAGCGGGTGCGGCTCCTGCGGGCGATGGCGTGAGCGCCGAACCGCGGCGGGCGCGCGAGGAGGACATACCGCAGATAGAGGCGCTGATTACGGCCGAACGTCTTCCGGCGTACGGCCTCCTGGAGTACCTGGAGACGTTCTTCGTGCTGGAGGTGGGGGCGATGGTGGTGGGCTGCGCGGGTCTGGAGGTCTACGGCGAGGCGGCCCTGCTGCGCTCGGTTGTGGTGGCGCCGGATCGAAGGCGGAGAGACGACGGGCGCAGGCTGGTGGAGGCGTCGCTGGAAGAGGCGCGGCAGCGCAGTGTGCGACGGGTGTATCTGTTCACCATGAACGCGGACGCGTTCTTCCGTCGATTGGGGTTCCGGGAAGCCAGCCTGGACGACTTCGAGGAGGCGGTGCGGGCCTCGCGGCAGTACGAGGCGGTCTCTCGGATCCCAGAGCTGCGCGAGCGTATCAAGGGGATGGCGCTGGAGCTGGGACGTTAGCGTTCTTGCGAACCGACTGCTAAGGCAACACTTCCACGCCCTCGCCCTTGACCACCTCGCCGATCTGCCAGACGGAGAGCTCGGCGGCGGCGAAGCGGGCCTCCACCTCGCCGGCCTTTTCGGGGGCGACTTCTACGGGCCATGGCGTGAGCGCGGAGCCGCGGCGGGCGCGCGAGGAGGACATCCAGCAGATAGAGGCGCTCCTCTCGCCGGAGCCTTCGGGCCGCTAAGCGCTATACGAAACCGATCGCCGAGCTACTGGTCCTTGAAGGCGTCCTTGAACTCGTCGGCGATGATTTCGTAGCCATCGTCATTGGCGTGGACGCAGTCCGGCTGGATGTCATCAGGCGACAACCGGCCGAAGGTGTCGGCCACATCCACGTCGTGAGCGGCGGCTATTAACCGGATGAGGTCGTTAAGCCCAAGCGGGAGGCCCAGAAGCGGCTCGCCTTCAAGCACGATGTCTCCCAGAGGCGCTAGCGCGTTGAGCGGGCAACCGGTGGCCACGAGCGAGTTGTAGTAGGTCATCACGATCATCGTGGTATCCGGGCCGGCCGCCGTGCGCAGCTCGTCCAGTATAAAGTCGAAGTTGGCGGAGAAGGTCGCGAAGGTGCTGGTGATGGCGGCAGTGCAGGCCGGGGTTACACCTCCGGCACAGACGCCGAGGATTGCCAACACGTCGTTGCCGCCGATATCGACCGTCACCACCTCAACGTCGTTGCTGCTCCTATTGTCGCCGTTACGGTCTTCCAGCTCCGCCACCGCCGCGGACAACTGCTGACTGATCAGTGACGTACTGGTGGCACCACCGATGCTCAAGTTGTTGAGGAACAGGTCGGTGGCCAACCCAGGCTCTGACTCCAAGAAGTCGCGGAAGAGCGGTACGTACCCCGTATTCGCGGGGTCGGAAGCGCCAACCCCCACCCCCAGCGAGTCTCCCAGCGCCAGATATTCGGGTTGGGATTGCGGCGACCTGGAGTGGGTCGTGTCGCTGGTCAGCGTGAATGCAGCGACCAGGGCGGGAACAATCAGGATCAAGAGGAGACGTTTCATGCGAAGCCCTCCTTAGTTCAACGTGTTCGACATAACGCTCTATATATCAAATACGCATGGGATATGTCAAGACGCCCCGCGGAGCTACTCGGTGTCGGCCACCGTCTAGCGAGTTCTACGGCGCTATCTGGACGCCCTCGCCCTTGACCACCTCGCCGATCTGCCAGACGGAGAGCTCGGCGGCGGCGAAGCGGGCCTCCACCTCGCCTGCCTTTTCTGGGGCGACGGCCATCAGGAGGCCGCCTGAAGTCTGAGGGTCGAACAGGACGTGTTCAAGCTCCTTGGAGATCTGATCGGAGAGGCTTACCTTGTCCTGGAGGTGGCTGCGGTTGCGGTCGGCGCCGCCGGTGACGATCCCCCGCGAGGCGTATTCCAGGGCCCCCGGTAGAAGCGGGACGCGACCGGCGCTTAGGCGCAGCGCGACCTTGCCGGCGGCGGCCATCTCGTAGCTGTGACCGAGGATGCTAAAGCCGGTGACATCGGTGAGGGCGAGGGCCTCCACCGCTTGCGCTATGTGGGAGGGATGACGGTTGAGGCGGATCATAGAGTCGATGGCGGCCTGGAGATGCTCCGGCTTCGCCTGGTCAGACATGGCGGCGGTGGTGATGATGCCTGTGCCCAAGGGCTTGCTGAGGTAGAGGAGGTCGCCGGGCCGGGCTCCGCTCTTGGCCAAGATGCGCTCCGGGTGGACGAGGCCGAGGACGCAGAGGCCGTACTTGGGCTCGGCGTCGATGATGGTGTGGCCGCCGGCGATGACGCCACCGGCCTCGTCCACCTTGTCGGCGCCACCGCGGATGATTTGGCCGATGGTCTCACTGGCCATCTCCTCGGGGAAGGCGGCGATGTTGAGGGCGAGCGTTACCTCGGCGCCCATCGCGTAGACGTCACTCAAGGCGTTGGCGGCGGCGATCGCCCCGTAGTGGTAGGGATCGTCCACGAGAGGCGCAAAAAAGTCCACCGTTAGCACCACCGCCTGCTCATCGTTTAGCCTGTAAACGGTGGCGTCGTCGGGCGCGGCCAGACCGACCAGGAGGTCGGGGTGCTGGTCGACTTGTTTATCGCTGAGGTAACGCAGAACCTGCGCTAGGGCTTCCGCCCCCGCCTTGCCGGCTCAACCGGCACAGGAGGCCAGCTCGGTGAGGCGCACCGGCTTTGAGGCCATAGGTCCTCCTTCCAGGCGGGCTGTGCACCTGCGTAGTAGTATAGGGGCGGGGCGATGGCGGCGACAACAGATGATGGTGTGGCGCTCCGCGCCGTTCCGCGAGAGAATGGAGGAGATGAGACTTCCGCCGGTGGGCCTCCTGGCGATGCCGCTAGCCTCTCTCCTGCTGGCTGTAGGGTGTGGCGGGAGCGGCACCGTCGAGACTACGCCGGGTAGCACCCCCCGCTCGGAGCCGACCTCTGTACTTGAGGAGACGCTTGAGCCGACGCCGACGCCGACGCCTACACCTACGCCCGTCGCGCCGGAGCCGGTGCCCACCGTCCACCTGCCAGAGGTGAGGTCGCTGGAGTACCTGGTCGCCGACCTGCCGGTCCCGCCGCTGCCGGCGACTTTCGCGCCATCTCAGGAAGACCCGGCGCTGGCGACCCTGATCGGCACTGCTCTCTCCGGCTTCGACGGCGAGTATTCTGTCGTGGTGTGGAATCTGGAGGACGGGCGCTCCGCCTCCATCAACCAGGGTCAGGTGTACTACGCGGCGAGCCTGTTCAAGCTGGCCCTCCTGCTTGAGGCTTATCGCCAGCGCGACGCTGGGGAAGTCGATTTCGCTGAGCTGCTGACGCTGGAGGAGGAGTACGTGGAGTACGACTTCGGCACACTGAAGTACCTTGAGCTGGAGGAGGGCGACATGCTCACGGTGGCCGACGCCCTGAAGGCGATGATTATCGTCAGCGATACGCCCACGGCGGTGATGATCCAGGACGTGGTGAACCCCGTGAGGGTGGAACAGACACTGAGGTCGCTGGGGATCGGCGATATGTCGGTATTGACCAGCGAGCTGCCGACGACCGCGCGTGATATGGCCCTGCTCATGGCGGCGGTGGCCGCGGGCGCTGGGGTGACGGAGGAGTCCAGGCGGGAGATGCTGGCGATGCTGCTGCAGGAGACGATTCGCGGCGGCATCCCTTCCGGCGTGCCACCGAACGTCGCGGTAGCGCACAAGACCGGCAACTTCACGAACGCCACCCACGACGTGGCGCTGGTCTGGGGCCCTGCCGGCCCCTATATCATCGCGGTGCTGTCCAATGGCGCCTGGGAGTCGCAGCCCATTGTGGCGGTGTCGCAGGCGGTCTGGGACTACTTCTCCGCCAACCCGTAACCGTGGCGAAGACGAGAACGAAGGAGCTGCCGCTGTCGCCTGCGGAGATCGTGAACAGGCTGTCTGCCCTGTATGGGCGGCCGGTTTGGCGGCCGCACGAGGACGCGATGACGGAGCTGGTGCTCACCATCCTCTCCCAGAACACGTCCGATACGAACTCAGGACGGGCTTTCATGCGCCTGCACTCGCGCTTCCCCACCTGGAAGGAGATGATGGCGGCCGAGCCGGAGGAGATCGAGGATGAGATCCGGGTGGGCGGGCTGGCCCCGACCAAGTCGGGGCGCATCAAGGGGATACTGGAGGAGGTGTGGGGCCGGAGGGCGTCGTTCGATCTGTCGTTCCTGGGAGGAATGCCGCTGGCGGAGGCGAAGGCGTGGCTGAGGTCGCTGCCGGGGGTGGGGCCAAAGACGGCCGCCTGCGTGCTGATGTTCGCCCTGGGGCGGCCGGCGCTGCCGGTAGACACTCACGTGCAACGTGTATCGCAGCGGCTGGGGCTGGTGCCGGCCAAGACCGGCGCGGCGGAGGCGCACGACGTGCTGGAGGCGATGCTCTCGCCGGAGGAGGTGTATCCGTTCCACGTCTCGCTGATCAATCACGGGCGAGGGCTCTGCAAGGCGCAGCGTCCCCTTTGCGCCGAGTGCCCCCTGAACGACCGCTGCCCTACGGCGCCGCTGTACCTGGAGACGAAACGCGTGAAGCGGACCGTCTGACGCCCAATTACGAGCCGGTGTTATGCTATCGGGTGGACACCTGATAGACGGTTATTTCGCATTTAGAAGGGAGGACGCCGTGAAGCTTGGCCTTCAGATCCCAATGTTCACCTGGCCTGGGGGGGCTGCCGAAATGGGACAGCGTCTCGGAGAGATCGCAGGGACGGCGGAGGACTCCGGCTTCAGCTCGGTCTGGGTCATGGACCACTACTTTCAGATTCCCATGGTGGGCGCCGCCGAGCTCGACATGCTGGAGGCCTACACTGCGTTGGGTTACCTCGCCGGTCACACCTCGCGCGTCAGGCTAGGCACGATGGTCACCGGGGTGACCTACCGTCACCCGGGGATCCTGGCGAAGCAGGTCACCACCCTCGACGTGCTCTCGGGAGGGCGCGCCTGGCTGGGTATCGGCGCCGCCTGGTTCGACCGTGAGCATCACGGACTGGGCGTACCGTTCCCGTCGCTGCGGGAGCGGTTCGAGCGGCTGGAGGAGGCGCTTCAGATAACGCTGCAGATGTGGAGCGACAACGATGGCCCGTATGAGGGCAAGCACTATCAACTTGCGGAGACGATCAGCTCACCACAACCCCTGAGCAAGCCCCGTCCGCCTATCCTGATCGGCGGCGGCGGCGAGCGCAAGACGCTGAAGCTGGTGGCGCGATACGCTGACGCCTGCAATTTGTTCGGGGACCCCGCTACGGTGAGGCACAAGCTAGACGTCCTGCGCCAACATTGCCAGGATGAAGGGCGCAACTACGACGAGATCGAGAAGACGGTGCTTTTCGTCATGAACGTGGGCAGGGAGGGCGAAGCGTCGGGCCAGCTCGTGGAACAGCTGGGCGCGTTTGCCGAGGCGGGCGCGCAGACGGTCATCGGGGCGCTGATCGGCGTCGAGCACATCGCCCCGATCGAGGTTATGGGGCGGGACGTGATTCCGCAGGTGGAGAAGCTGTAGGGGGCGCGTAGCGGCCTTGACTCTCGGCTCGCGAATCCGTATCCTTTCTTCATCATGACTGCGCTGCGTATTAGGGCTGCCCAGCCGCGACCGCGACCTTCGTTCGGCGGTGGGTTCCCTGTGCCCGCGGGCAGTCGCTAGCAACCGAAAGCAAAGCACGACCGGAAGCCCCACCGCTGTAGGCGGTGGGGCGATTCGCTTTTGGAGGAGCGCTATGGTCAGGGTAGGCATCATAAACGTCACGGGCTACGCCGGCGCGGAGCTGGCGCGGCTGCTCTACGCTCACCCTGAGGCGCGACTGAGCAGCGTCAGCGGCCGAAGCGCCGCCGGCAAGACGTTGGTCGAGGTGTTTCCTCACCTGGCTTCGTACGACCTGACGATCAGCGAGGAGTTGGGCGATGTCGATTTCGTCTTCTCCGCGCTGCCCCACGCGGCCAGCGCGGAGGCGGTAGCGCCGCTGGTGCGGGACGGCGTGCCGGTAGTCGACATAAGTGCCGACTTCCGCCTGCGAGACGCCCAGGAGTACGCCCGCTGGTACGGTGTGGGGCACGTGGCGCCGGAGCTGCTGTCGCGGGCGGCCTACGGGCTGACGGAGCTAAACCGAGAGGCGGTGCGGTCGTCGCGGCTTGTCGCCAACCCCGGCTGCTTTCCGGAGGGAGCCCTGCTGGCGCTCGCGCCGGCGGTGAAAGGGGGGATCGTGGGCCCGGATCTCATCATCGACTCAAAGTCCGGCGTTTCGGGCGCCGGGCGCACGGTGGGCCTCGCTTACCACTTCGCGGAGGCGAACGAGAGCGTTTCGGCCTACGGGTTGGGCGGGCACCGCCATCTGCCGGAGATCGTGCAGGAGCTGGCCGCGATGTGGCCGCGTCCGCCAAAGGGCGAGGAGTCGTTACAGCCCATCGTGACGTTCACGCCCCACCTGATTCCGATGACGCGGGGCATACTCTCCACCTGCTACGCGACCCTGGTGGCGGGGACGGTGCGGAGCGGCGAGGAGGCGCTCGACCTCTACCGCGAGTTCTACAAGGGCGAGCCGTTCGTGCGAGTGGTGGACTCGCCGCCGGCGACGAAGCAGGTGTCCGGGAGCAACATGTGCCTGGTCTACCCCACCGTCGATCCGCGCACGGAACGGCTGGTCGTGGTCAGCGTCATCGACAACCTGGTCAAGGGCGCGGCTGGCCAGGCGATCCAGAACATGAACACGATGCTGGGGTTGCCGGAGACGGCCGGCCTGGAGACCCCGGCGGTCTACCCGTAGGAGGAGAGGTCGTGTATTCTGAGGCAGCTATGAAAGAGGGTATTGAGATGGTGGCCGAGGGCGGCGTGGCCAGCGCCAAGGGGTTCGTCGCAGGCGCGGTGCGCGCTCGTATGCGGTCGGACTGGGACAAGCTGGACGTGGCGCTGCTCTACTCGGAGGCGCCGTGCACGGCCGCTGGGGTGTACACCCAGTGCAACGTGGTGGCGGCGCCGGTGGTGATCACCCGCAAGCACCTGGCCGATGGGGCAGCGCAGGCGGTGATCGCCAACAGCGGTTGCGCTAACGCCGCCACCGGCGAGCAGGGGGCGCGGGACGCGGTGGAGATGGCGCAGCTCGCCGCCGCGAAGCTGGGGCTGGACCCCCACGCGGTCGTGGTCGCCTCCACGGGCGTGATCGGCACCTTCCTGCCGATGGAGCGCATGCGCCACGGCGTAGAGGCGGTCGAGCTGTCGGTCGGGGGCGGGCCGGCGTTCGCCCAGGGGATCATGACCACGGACACGCGGCCGAAACAGTCGGCGGTGAAGTTCGGGGAGTACACGCTGGGTGGCACAACTAAGGGAGCGGGGATGATCCACCCTAACATGGCGACGACGCTGACCTTCCTCACGACGGACGCCCCGGTGGCGGCGCCGTTCCTATCCCGGACGCTGAAGGAGGCTGTGGACGTCTCGTTCAACATGATCGACGTGGACAGCGACACCAGCACCAACGACATGGTGGTGGTGCTGGCCAACGGCCTCGCCGGCGGCGAGGAGATCAACGATGACGGCCATCCGCTGGCGCAGCCGTTCGCCGCGGCGCTCACCCACGTTTGCACGGAGCTGGCGAAGGCGATCGTCGCCGACGCCGAGGGCGGGACCAAGGTGATCGAGACGACGGTGGTAGGCGCGTCCTCGCCGGAAGAGGCGCGGCTGGCGGCGCGGGAGGTGGTGCGGTCGCTGGCGGTGAAGACCGCGGTCTACGGCCACGACCCTAACTGGGGCCGCGTGTTGGCGGCGCTGGGCAACTCCGGCTGCCGTATGGAGGAGGCGAAGACCAGTCTCTGGCTGGTGGATGCCCCTGGGCATGAGCTGTGTCTCCTGGAGCAGGGCTCGCCGCAGCCGCTCGCTGAGGGGGAGGCGAAGCCGTACTTCGAGGCGCTGGAGGTACGCTTCCGTGTCGACCTGGGCCTTGGCGAGCATACGGCCACGGCTTGGGGCTCCGACCTCACGGAGGAGTACGTGCGACTCAACAGCCTGTACACGACATGATGGGCTACAGGGTGCGGTCTAGAAGATACTCTGAGTAATGGATCGTTCTGACATCCTGGTCGCGAAGATAGGCGGGTCCACGCTGGGGGCCCACGACACGACGCTGGAGGACATCGTCGCTCTTCAGCGCCGCGGCGTGCGGCCGGTCGTCGTGCACGGCGGTGGCCCCCTGATCAGCGAGTGGCTTACGGCGCATGGCGTGCCCACCCGCTTCGAGCGTGGGCTGCGCGTGACTGATGCCCGTACGCTGGACGTGGTGGTGGCGGTGCTGGCTGGGCTGGTCAACAAGCGGCTGGTGGCGGCGCTGACCGCGGGCGGGGGTCGTGCCGTGGGCCTATCGGGGGCGGACGGCGGCCTGTTCAAGGCGCATTTGCTGGACGGGAAGCTCGGGTACGTGGGGGAGGTGGCGGAGGTCGATGCGCGATTGCTGCTAGACCTGATGGAGGACGGGTTGGTGCCGGTGGTGGCGCCTATCGCAGTCGAATGGCGGGGCGAGGCGCCGACGAAACAGCTACTGAACATCAACGCCGATACCGCCGCGGGGGCGGTGGCGGTGGCGCTGGCCGCCCGCTGGCTGGTCTTTCTCACGGACGTCCCCGGCATCCGCGGCGAGGACGGCGCGACGGTCACGGCGCTCTCCTCGGCCCGGGCCGGTGCCCTGACTGAGGGCGGCGTTATTGAAGGGGGTATGATCCCCAAGGTGGAGGCGTGTCTCAAAGCGGCGGCGGCGGGCAGTCGCAGCGTCATCGCCGACGGTCGCAAGACGGGCGCATTGCTGGAGGCTATCGAGGACCGGACGGGCACAGTGGTAGGATGAACGGAGCGTTATGAGCGAGAACTGGGCCGAGCTGGAGAGCAGGTATTTCTTCCCGGTAGGTAAGCGGCTGCCGGTCACACTGGTCAGAGGCGAGGGGAGCCGCGTCTGGGACGAGGACGGCCGCGAGTATCTGGACTGCGTGGCGGGGATAGCGGCGGTGAGCCTGGGGCACAGTCATCCGGAGGTGGTGAAGGCTGTGCAGGAGCAGGCCGCGTCCCTGATGCACGTGTCCAACTACTACTACACTGTGCCCCAGATCAAGCTGGCCCAGCTCCTGTGCGAGCATACCGGCATGGACAAGGTGTTCTTCTGCAACAGCGGCGCGGAAGCCGTGGAGGGGTGCATCAAGCTCGCCCGTAAGTGGGGGAAGGAGAAGCGCGACGGCGCCTTCGAGATCATCGTCGCCGAGGGCGCTTTTCACGGCCGTACCCTGGCCGCGGTCACCGCCACCGCCACCGAGAAGTACCGCGCGCCGTTCACGCCTCTTGTGGAGGGGTTCGTTCGGGTGCCGTTCAACGACGTGGAGGCGATCAAGCGGGTGACGACCGGCAAGACGGCCGCCGTTCTCCTGGAGCCGATCCAGGGTGAGGGCGGCGTCAACCTGCCCGACGACAACTACTTTCCGCAGCTCCGTGCCTGGTGCGACGAGGCGGACATCCTGCTGATGGTGGACGAGGTTCAATCGGGCGTCGGGCGTACCGGCTCGCTGTTCGCCTACCAGCTCTACGGGATCAAGGTGGACGCGATGGCGGTGGCGAAAGGGCTGGGCAGCGGCTTCCCCGTCGGCGCCTTCCTGGCGAATGAGCGCTGCGCGGTGCTGGGCCTGGGGGACCACGGCACGACGTTTGGCGGCAACCCCCTGGCCACACACGTCGGCTACACGGTGCTCAAGCACGTCATCGAGAATGATCTCTCGGCCCAGGTGGCGAAGAAGGGCGAGCACCTGGAGCGGCGCCTTCACTCGATGGCCGACCGCCATCCGATGGTGAAGGAGGTTCGCGGCAAGGGGCTCCTCTGGGCGATCGAACTGGACCGCGCGGCGGCGGAGGAGGCGGTACGGTTATGCCTGGAGGAGGGGCTGCTGGCCAACA
This sequence comes from uncultured Dehalococcoidia bacterium, assembly GCA_964649215.1. Taxonomy (GTDB): domain Bacteria; phylum Chloroflexota; class Dehalococcoidia; order SM23-28-2; family RBG-16-64-32; genus JADFNQ01. The sequence continues at coordinate 14,086 of CAZYOV010000019.1, read as the reverse complement.
ATGTGAAGCCCACAGCCCTGCGGCTGATGCCGCCTCTGACGATTACGGAGGAGGAGCTGGACCGGGCGGTGGAGATCGTGGAGCGGGTGCTGGGCCGCATCGAGTCCGGCACGCCGAAATGAGGGTGGGGGATGGCTGAGAAGATCGTGCTCGCCTACTCCGGTGGCCTGGACACCTCCGTGGCTGTGCACTGGCTCACACAGGAGGGCGGCTACGATGTCATCGCCCTCACCGTCGACGTGGGGATGCAGCGACAGCGGGAGGAAGTGCAGTCGCGGGCGTTGACGGCCGGCGCGACGAAGCTCATCTGGCGGGACGCCCAGGAGACGTTCGTGCGCCACTTCGTCTTCCCGGCGCTGGCGGCCGGGGCTCTCTATCAGGGACAGTACCCGCTGGCCACAGCCCTGTCGCGTCCGCTCATCGCTCGCGAGCTGGCGGAGGCAGCGCGCGCCGAGGGGGCGACGGCTATCGGGCACGGCTGCACCGGGAAGGGGAACGACCAGGTGCGCTTGGAGGTGTCGGTGCAGGCGCTGGCGCCGGAGCTGCGCATCGTGGCGCCGGTGCGGGACTGGGATATGGACCGTGAGGCGGAGATCGCCTACGCTCAGGAGCATTCGATACCGGTGGCTGTGACCCACGAAAGCCCCTACTCGATCGATGAGAACCTGTGGGGCCGCAGCATAGAGTGTGGGGTCCTGGAGGACCCCTGGCAGGAGCCGCCGGAGGAGGTCTACGAGTGGACGGTGGCGCCGGCGGAGGCGCCGGACGCTCCAGCCTATGTGGAGATCGGCTTCGAGCGGGGTCTGCCGGTGTCGCTGGACGGCCGCGAGAAGGACCCGGTTTCGCTGGTGCTGCGGCTGAACGAGATCGCCGGTGAGCGGGGAGTTGGCCGGGTGGACATGGTGGAGGACCGGCTGGTGGGCATCAAATCGCGGGAGATATATGAGGCGCCGGCGGCGGTGACGCTGCTGGCCGCGCACGAGGCGCTGGAGGCGCTGACCCTGTCGAAGGACCAGCGCCGGCTGAAGGCGCGTATCGCGCAGGAGTACGCGGAGCTGATCTACAACGGTCTCTGGTTCACGGCGCATCATCAGGACCTGGCAGCCTATGTGCAGTCCGCCCAGAGGCAAGTAACGGGCACGGTACGGCTGAAGCTGCACAAAGGCATGGCCACGATAGTGGGGCGGAAATCGCCGAAGAGCCTGTACGACTACTCGCTTGCGACGTACGAGAGCTCGGATCAGTTCGACAGGTCGGCGGCGCCGGGGTTTATCCACATCTGGGGGCTGCCGGTGCGCGTGCAGGCGCAGGCGCAGAAGGGCGAGGAGGCACTCTAGCCGATACGCTCGCATCGCCGTCGTCTGTTAATATCAAGGTATCCCCGCAAGAATCGTCATGGCCAAATACGATCCGTTAGCGAAGTTCTTGCACGATTCCGCTCGCACGGAAGGGACGGTTATCCTGTCGTTCGCGCAGGTCGAAGACCTGATGGCAAAACCGCTGCCGAACTCGGCGCGCCGGTTCCGCTCCTGGTGGGGAAACGATAGCTATCACGTGCAGTCCGTCGCCTGGCAGGCGGCCGGCTGGCGCGTGTTCAAGGTAGATATGGCGCGCCAGGTAGTCACGTTTATCCGGGCGTCATGACGCCCCGTATCACCGCTGTCCTGTTCGACCTGGGCGACACGCTGTGGCACTTCCCCAGCATGCCGCCGGTGGAGGTGATCCGCTCCGAGACGGTGGGGCGCCTGTCGCGGCTGCTGAAGCGCTGGGGCGAGGAGGTCACGGACGAGCGGTATTACCTGGGCCGCGATATCCGCCTGGCGGTGGAGGAGGAGACCTCGCGCGCTTTCCACGGCGATAGCCTGGATCCCGGCTATCCGGAGCTGTGCCGGAGAGTGGCTGCGCGCAACGGCCTTTCGCTCACGCCGGAGCAGGGCGAGGAGCTGTGGGAGGCGTGGAACCTGGGCGGCCGATTCCTGGGTCGCACGCTGTTTCCAGGGGTGCTGGAGACGCTGCGCTGGCTCAAGGAGCGCGGCTACCGGCTGGGCTCCGTGACCAATCGCGGCTACGGAGGTCCGCGCTTCCAGCAGGAGATGCGGGACCTGGGCCTGGCGGAGCTGTTTGAGGTGGTGACGCTGTCCTGCGATGTCGGTTTCATGAAGCCGCACCCGCGCATCTTCGAGTACACTCTGGATGCGATGCAGCTGACGCCGCGGGAGACGGCGATGGTGGGCGACAGCATGCACGCTGATGTGGAGGGCGCCAAGGCGCTGGGGATGAGGGCGATCTGGTGCCGGCCACCCTTGGACGAACCGGTGGAGGCCTCGACGGACCCGCCGGAGGTTGAGGGCAGCGTGCGCCCGGACTACACCATCGACAGTATCAGCGAGATCCGCGGCTTGCCGCCATTCGCGGACGGCGGCCCGAAATGAACCGGCTCTCCCTCTGGGCGGGCCTGACCGCGCTTGCCCTCGCGGCCATCGTCTACGCGGCCTGCTCCGGTGCCTCGTCGCAGGAAGGCATACCGACGCCCACGCCTTCGCCTTCGCGAGTACTCAGTTCGGAGGAGAGCGGTCTCCCGCAGGTGGAGGCGGGCGCCCCCATAGGCGACCCAACGGTTGAGCCTTCTAAGCCGAAGGAGGCGAAGGTGGTCTACATAGGGTCACGCGACGTGCCTGCGGTAGCTCTAACTTTCGACACCGGTGTCGCGGCCGGGAGCGTGCCAGAGGTGCTGGACATCCTCAAGGAGCGCGGCACGGCGGTCACCTTCGGCATCACGGGTGAATGGGCGGTAACCAATCCTGACCTCCTGAAGCGCATCGTTGACGAGGGCCACGCCGTCATCAACCACTCCTGGGGCCATGCCTCCTTCACCGGTGAGGATACCGATACCGAGCCGCTGACCGCCGACCAGATGACCGACGAGCTGCGGCGGACGGAGGAGAAGATCCAGGAGATCGCCAAGGTGAGCACCAAGCCGTACTTCCGGCCTCCCTACGGCGACTACGACCGCTCGGTCAACCAGGTGGTGCGGGCGGAAGGGTACGAGTATAACGTGCTCTGGCTGGTGGACTCCCTGGGTTGGGAGGGGCGCTCCGCCGAGTCCATCGTCTCCGTCACCCTGGCCAACGCCTTCAATGGAGCGATCTTCCTGTACCACACCGATAGTCCACCGGACGCCGCCGCGCTGGAGGAGATCATCGAGGGCCTCAACGAACGGGGCCTGCAGATGGTCACGATACCGCAGCTCCTGGGCGAGGAGTCTATCCCCTCGCCGACCCCGCGTCCCAGCCCCACCCCTACTCCCACTCCTACCCCGGTTCCGCCGCCGACCTTCGTTCTGACGCCAACGCCCACTCCCACCCGTGCCTCACCTCCTACCCCAACGCCCGCTGTGACTCCGCAGCCGTACATGATCCTCGCGTCCGACGGCTTCGAGTCCGGGGGCAGCGGCGGAGGATCGGGCTGGTTGGCGTCCTGGCTGTCGTCGGCCTCATTCGTGCTGACCGGGGAGGCCCCCTATGCGGGCGATTGGGCGCTCGACCTCTCCTCGCCGATCGTCGTTCTGCGAGCCGTGAACTTGGCCGGGCAGGAGAACCCCCACCTTCGCTTCTGGGCGCGGCTGGACTCGTTTGGCGCGTCGGATAGGGCAACGGTGGTGGTCAGGCGAAACTACGGCGGCTTGCAGGCGGTGATGGAGTTCACGGAGGCGGAGAGCGACGGCCTGTATCGCCTGTACGATATCGATCTGTCCGGCATCGAGGGGTCGGGCAGTTTCGAGGTGGGCTTTTTCAGCGGGATGGACTCTCTGACCAGCCGGTGGAACGTGGACGACGTGGAGGTCGTCTCGGTGGCCCCCTAGCGGGGCGCTATAATGGCCCCACGATGTCTGACAGTACGCCTCCGCAGAGCCCTACGGCCCGCGGTCTGGACAGACGGGCGCTGGATTACAGCGCCTCCATCGCCTTTGACCGGCGGCTGTACGCGCACGATATCGCCGCTTCGATAGCTCACGCCCGCATGCTCGCCAAGCAGGGGATCGTCCCCGGCGACGACGCGGAGGCGATAGCGCGGGGGCTAGAGGATATCCGCGTTGAGATCGAGCGCGACGAGTTCCCCTACCACCAGGAGCTGGAGGACATCCATCTGAACATCGAGGCGCGGCTAAAGGAGAAAATCGGTGAGGCGGCGGGCCGGTTGCACACCGCCCGCTCCCGCAACGACCAGATCGCCACGGACATGCGGCTGTACGTCATGGAGGCCTGCCATCGGGCGGCGGCAGGTGTGAGGGACGTACAGGCGGCGTTGCTGACGCTGGCGGAGGCGAACCGGGATGTGATCATGCCCGGCTACACGCACCTTCAGCGGGCGCAGCCCCTGCTGCTGGCGCACCATCTCCTCGCCTATATCCAGATGCTGGAGCGGGACGGCGAGCGGTTCGGCGATTGCCGGCGGCGGGCGGACGCCCTGCCCCTGGGCTCGGGGGCGCTGTCCGGCGTGCCGTACCCAATCGACCGCGATTTTGTGGCCCGCGAGCTCGGCTTCTCGCGGCTGGCCGAGAACAGCGTCGACGCCGTCGCCGACCGCGATTTCGTGGTCGAGTATCAGTCGGCGGCGGCGATGACGATGATGCACCTGTCGCGGCTGGCGGAGGAGATCGTGTTGTGGGCGAGCGACGAGTTCGGTTTCATCGGTCTGCCGGAGGAGTTCTCCACCGGTTCCAGCATCATGCCCCAGAAGCGGAATCCGGACGTGGCGGAGCTGGCCCGCGGCAAGACAGGCCGCGTCTACGGCAACCTGATGGCGATATTGACGACGCTCAAGGGGCTTCCTCTGGCCTACAACCGCGATCTGCAGGAGGACAAGCAGCCGCTGTTCGATACCGTCGATACGCTCATGGGTACGCTGGAGGTGATGGCGGCGATGCTGCCGGCGCTGCGGGTGGATCCCCTGCTGCCGGAGGCGGCCGCGCGCGGCTCCTACGTCCTGGCCACGGACGTCGCGGATTACCTTGTGCGCAAGGGCGCCCCGTTCCGCGACGCGCACCAGGCGGTGACGGAGCTAGTACGCTACGCCCAGATGGAGGGGAAGGCATTGCCGGAGCTATCGCTGGAGGAGTACCGGCGCTTCAGCCCGGCCTTCGAGGAGGACGTGCTGGCGCTCGATCTGCGCTCGGCGATCGAGGCGCGGGACGCGCCGGGGGGCACGTCGTCGCGGCAGGTGGAGGCGGCGCTCAAGCGGGCGCGGAAGCGGCTGGAGGGGAAGCGGTGACAGGCGCCGTCAAGCTGGCGCCCTCGATACTGTCGGCGGACTTCGCGCGGTTGGGTGAGCAGGTGCGGGAGGCGGAGGCCGCCGGCGCCGGCTACATCCACATCGATGTGATGGACGGCCGCTTCGTGCCTGTAATCTCCCAGGGCACGCCAATCGTGGAGGCGATCCGGCGGGTGACGGAGCTGCCGCTGGACATCCACCTGATGATCGAGCAGCCGGAGCGACATGTCGGCGCGTTCATGGACGTCGGCGGCGACGTAATCAACGTGCACTCGGAGGCGACGCGGCACCTGCACCGAATTGCGCGGGAGGTGCGGGGCCGGGGGAAGCTGGCCGGGGCCTGCATCAACCCCGGCACGCCGGTGAGCGTTCTGGAGTCGCTGCTGCCGGAGCTGGACCAGGTGATCGTGATGAGCGTGAACCCGGGCTGGAGCGGTCAGAAGTTCATCGAGGGGGCGCTGCCCAAGGTGCGGCGGCTGCGGGAGATGATCGACGAGGCGGGTCTGGCGACGGAGGTCGAGGTGGACGGCGGGGTGACGGTTCAGAATGCGCCGGTCTGCGCGGCGGCGGGCGCGAGCGTGCTTGTGGCGGCCTCGGCGGTGTTCAACGATAGCGCCTCGGTGACGGAGAATATGTCGCGGCTCCGCGCGGCGCTGGCAGCGGGCGCGAAGTAGGGCGCAGGCTTACGTTAGCCAGGTGTCGTGCGCACCACGCGTACGCTCACGGGCTCGCTCTTCCCTCTCAATTCAAGCTGGCGCAGCTCTAGGTGTCCAAGGTCCAATCCGGCGGCGGAGCAGGCCGCATCACTAATCAGGGCCTCGCCCGGCCCCGCTTGCGACGCGAGGCGCGCAGTGATGTTGACGTTATCGCCGAGGGCAGTGAAATCCGAGACAGTGCCTTCCGCTCCGCTCACTGTGCCGAAGAAGGTGATGCCGGTGTGAACGCCCACACCGACTGGAAGCCAGGGGCCGCCGGGGTCGCCATGGCCGGTAACGCGCAGCAAATCCTGAGCCGCCTGCACCGCCGGACGTGCATGGCTCTGCCCCGTGAAGATTGGAAGATACACCGCCATCACCTCATCGCCAATCAGCTTGTCGATGAATGCATCTGTCTTGATCAGCACGTCGGTGGCCGCGGCGTAAAAGCGGTTCATCAGCCGGCTGAATTCAGCACTGCTCATCTGCTCGGCCATGGTCGTCGAACCACGGACATCCACGAAGAGCAGGGATAGATCAACTTCCGCACCGCCCGGGTGCGCACGACACAATTCAAGTCAGAAGTCACAGAACCGGGGATTTCTGTTGTACGTGCCCCTGCCTGTCAGGCGCATGAACAGCGCCCCGATACCGTCGAAAGGGGCATTACAGTTCTTGCAGCGATGGGTCGAGGGAATCATCCTGCGTAGGCGCCAGCCCTTGCGCCAAACGGGATTTTCGCCACTTATGACCGCGCGCCACATCTCTTCGTTACTTGGTTCGCTTGACATGCGCGGCCTTCCTTTGCTGAAATTCGCCGACGCGCACAGTCTAGGCGAGGTAGGATAAGGTGTCAATACGCAGAATTGCCTCGTGGCCGGCCTGCGCTCACGCGCCCCGCCGTGCCCGAGTGGTCCTGGGCACCACGGGATGCGTTACACCGCTGTCTTGAGCTGCGTGCGCAGGCAGCGGGTGCAGACGTTCAGCCGTATGGTCTGACCGTCGATGACGAACGTTCTCTTCTGCACGTTCGCCTTGAAGGTGCGATTTGTTTTCGGGGCCTTGCGTTCCCATCGCCCCGCGTGCTTGTGTCGGATATTGCGGCCGAATCTGGTACCCTTACCGCAGACGTCGCATCTAGCCATCTAGCTTACCTTTACCGCCCGTACGGGCGTGTTAGAATGCAGCGGAAAGAATGATAGCATCCGCGTTCGGCAGCGGCAAGGCGGGCCCGCTCCCGAGGGTCGCACTTCTGGACCTGTCACCTCGTAATCAGCCATGGCTACCCGCGTAACCATCGAAGCGCTCTCCGGCGGCCAGCTCCGCGATATGTTCGCTGCCGCCGCCGCCTGGCTGGAGAAGCACACCGAGTCCGTCAACGCGATCAACGTCTTCCCCGTTCCCGACGGTGACACCGGCACCAACATGCATCTCACCATGCGCTCCGTTATGGAGGAGGCGCAGCGCTGCCCGGAGGAGGGCGCAGGGGCAATCATGGCGGCGATGTCGCAGGGCGCGCTCATGGGCGCCCGCGGCAACTCCGGCGTTATCCTATCGCAGATCATCCGCGGTATGACTCGGGCGGTGGGCGAAGCGGAGAGCATCGATGCGAGCACCTGGGTGCGGGGCATGGAGGAGGGGGCGGTCGGCGCGTACAAGGCGGTCACCAAGCCGGTGGAGGGCACGATCCTGACGGTGATGCGAGAGGCGTCCGAGGCGGCGCGACAGACGTTCGACTCGGAAGGACCCGACATCCTCGGGGTGATGGAGGCGACGCTGGAGGCAGCCTCGCAGAGTCTGGAACGCACGCCGACGCTGCTGCCGGTGCTGGCGGAGGCCGGCGTTGTGGACGCCGGCGGCAAGGGGCTATTGGTGTTGCTGGACGGTATGGCCCGGCACCTCAAGGGCGAGCCGATGGATGTGGCGGTCGGCGTCCCGGAGGAGCAGGTCGGCCAGGAATGGCTGGCGGTGACCTCCCAGCTACATGGACAGGAGGAGTCGCTGTACGGGTACTGCACGGAGTTCCTCATCGGCGGCAAGGAGATGGAGCCGGACTCGGTGCGGAACCGCATGCTGGAGCTGGGCGACTCGGTGCTGGTGGTGGGTGACGACCGGCTGGTGCGGGTGCACGTGCACACGGACGATCCCGGCGCGGCGCTGAGCCATGGCACCGGCGTTGGCTCGTTGCTCCAGGTGAAGGTGGACAACATCCGCGAGCAAGCTGACCGCTTCCTGGAGATGCACGAAGGTCGGGCCGAGGTTGAGGCCCAGCCGGAGGCGATCTCATCGGTCGCGGTGGCCGTCGGCGAGGGGATGGCGACGGTCTTCCGCAGCGTGGGTTGCACGAAGGTGGTGTCGGGCGGGCCGACGATGAACCCAAGCACCCGCGACATCCTGGACGCCGTGGAGGCCTGCCCTTCGGATGAGGTGATCCTGCTGCCGAACGATAAGAACATCATCATGGCAGCCAAGCAGGCGGAGGAGCTGACACAGAAGCGGTTGCGGGTGGTGGAGACGCGCTCCATTCCTCAAGGCATCGCCGCCCTTCTCGCCCTGAACCAGGACGCGGAGCTGGAGGCGAACGTGACGGCGATGGAGGAGGCGAGGCAGGGGGTGCTCACGCTCGAGGTCTGCCGGGCGGTGCGCTCCACCAGCATTGGCGGGGTCAAGGTGCGCGAGGGGCAGATCATCGCCATCGTAGACGACGAGCTGAAGCTGGCGGCGGAGACGGCGGAGGAGGGGGTGCTGCGTGCGCTGGAGGGCGTTGAGGCGGAGGGAGTCAGCCTGGTGACGCTGTACTATGGGGCTGACACCAAGCAGGCGGAGGCGGAATCGCTGGGGGAGCGGGTGACGCAGGAGTTTCCCCAATACGATGTAGAGGTCGTGCACGGCGGGCAGCCGCACTACAACTATATCGCCTCTGTAGAATAGCCCCTGTTCCAACTGGGCCGCGGTGGCTGATATACTGCCGTGGTGGCTGGTATACTGCCGTAAGGAGCGCTACTTGGCCGTTCGCATAGTCACCGACAGCACCGCTGACATGCCCCAAGAGTTCGCCCACGCTCTCGGCATCTCCGTCGTCCCCCTGAGTGTCGTCTTCGGCGATGAGGTGTTCCGCGAGGGGGTCGACATAAGCCACGACCTGTTCTACGACAAGCTGGCCCACGGGAAGGTTTTGCCGACCACGTCCGCGCCCTCGGTGGGGGATTTTCTGGAGGTGTACGAGCCGCTGTTAAAGGAGACGGACGAGATCGTCTCCGTACACCTATCCTCCAAGCTATCGGCGACGTATAACAACGCCTGCCAGGCGGCGCAGACCCTGGCCGACCGCGGGGCACGGATAGAGGTGATGGATTCGCAGGTAGTCTCCCTG
>CAZYOV010000019.1:0-4647 GCA_964649215.1 uncultured Dehalococcoidia bacterium | reverse complement strand
CCTGGCCGACCGCGGGGCACGGATAGAGGTGATGGATTCGCAGGTAGTCTCCCTGGGCCTGTCGTTCGCGACGATGGCGGCGGCCCGGGTCGCACGGGAAGACGGCGATATTGATCGGATAAAGGCGGTCGTGGACAGTACGATACAGCGTATCCGAATCTACATCTTGCTGGACACGCTGGAGTACGTGCGGCGGGGCGGCCGTATCGGCCGGGCCAGGGCGTTCCTGGGGACGATGCTGCGGGTGAAGCCGTTGCTCTCCCTGCGGGACGGTGAGGTCCACCCGCAAGAGCGGGTGAGGACGAAGGCCCGCGCCTTAGATCGGCTGTTGCAAATCGCGACATCGTATCCCAACATTCGGGAACTGGCTATCGGGTATTCCACTAATCCGCAGGACGCCCACGACTTTGAGCAGCGTCTGGCGGCGGTTATGCCGCACGTGAACATCTGGGTGGCACGCTTTGGTCCGGTGATAGGTACTCACGGTGGCCCCGGCGTTCTGGGCCTTGGCCTGCTGGAGGGGGAAGAGTAGCCGCTTGACAGAGGCGCTCCAAAGGCTGCACAAGGTTCTGGCACTTGAGCGCTCACGGAAGTTCGCGGACACGGCGGTGATCGGCGGCCTGGACGCGTATCTGCAGCACTTCCTATCGGAGCAGCTCATCCCGTCCGATCACCGCTTCCAGCAGGTGCTTCGCTCTCTGCCGCCCCGCGGGTACCGCGCGTTACACCCGGTGCAGCGTCGCCGTGTGGTGGAGGAGCTGGAGCGGGCGTTGAAGGAGCCGCTCCCGGCAGTCCCCGCCCGGCCTGCCGAGACCCGAAACTCCCAGACCGTACCTGACCGCCGGCCGCCACAAGGGAGCCGCGAGGGTGTCCGGCCTCGGTCGGCCGTCGTGCGGACGATGGACTCTTCGGTGGAGGTGTTGAGGGGGGTCAGCCGCGGCTACGCCGGTAAGCTCAAGAAGCTAGGCGTGGAGAAGGTGGGCGATCTGCTCTGGCTGTTCCCCTTCCGGTACAGCGACTTCTCGCAGGTGAGGCCCATCGCCAAGCTGGTCGTGGGCGAGGAGCAGACGGTGCTGGGCGACGTCTGGTCGGCTGGCGCGGGCATGGTCGGTCGCCGCAAGGCCAGCGAGGCGGTGATCGGAGACGAGACGGGGACGTTGCGGGTAGTCTGGTGGGGTCAGAGTCACGTGGCGCGCCAGTTGAGGGAGGGCATGAAGATCGCCCTGAGCGGCAAAGTGACGGCGTTCCGAGGCCAGCCGCAGATGGAGAACCCGGAGTGGGAACCGCTCGAGGGGGAGTCGCTGCACACCCGTCGGCTGGTACCGGTGTACCCGGGCACGGAGGGTCTGCCCCAGCGGCTGGTGCGGCGGCTGGCTTGGGAGGTGGTGGACGCCTTCACGGACGAGCTGGAGGAGACGCTGCCGGAGGATGTCCGCAGTAATCTCAAGGTGCTGCCGGTGAGGCAGGCGATGCGTCAGATGCACATCCCTGAGTCAGCGCAGCAGGCGGCGGCGGCGCGGAGGCGGTTCGCGCTGGAGGAGCTTCTGCACATAGAGTTGGGGGTGGTGCGACGGAGGCTTTTGTGGCAGGCGGCGGGGGCGGCGCCGAAGCTGGCGCTGCCGCAGCCGGTCCGCGACGGCTTCGTCCGCTACCTGCCGTTTGACCTGACGGCGGCCCAGCGACGCGCCATCGACGAGGTGCTGCTGGACATCGGGGAGAACGTGCCGATGAGCCGGTTGCTGGAGGGCGACGTGGGCAGTGGCAAGACGGTGGTGGCCGCCGTGGCGCTGCTGGCGGCGGTGGCCAGCGGCTACCAGGGCGCGATCATGGCCCCAACCGAGGTTCTGGCGGAGCAGCACTACCGCACGTTCTGCAGCCTATTCTCAGGCAGTGATGATGAAGGGCTCTGGCGGGACGTATTCTCGCCGCAGTATCTGGAGAAGCCGCTGCGGATAACGTTGTTGAGGGGGAGCCTGAAGGCCTCGGAGAAGGCGGCGGCTCAGGACAGCATCGCGCGGGGGGAGACGGACATCGCTATCGGCACGCAGGCGTTGGTCCAGAGTGAGGTCTCGTTCCAGCGTCTGGGCCTCGTGGTGGTGGACGAACAGCACCGGTTTGGCGTGGAGCAGCGCGCGGCGTTGCGGCAGAAGGGTGTCAGCCCGCACACGCTGGTGATGACCGCTACCCCGATCCCCCGCACCCTCGCCCTCACCGTCTACGGCGACCTGGACATTACGGTCTTGGACGAGATGCCGCCGGGGCGGCCGCCGGTCAAGACTTATCGCCTGCGACCGGACCAGCGCCAGCAGGCGTATGACTTCCTGCGCAAGCAGGTAGGCGCCGGACGGCAGGCGTATGTCATCTGTCCGCTGGTGGAGGAGTCCGAGGCGGTGGCAGCGCGGGCAGCAGTGCAAGAGTACGAGCGGCTGTGCAGCGATGTGTTCCCGGACCTGCGCCTAGGCCTGCTGCACGGCCGCATGACGCCGGGGGAGAAGGACGCGGTGATGCGCGAGTTCCGGGACGGCGGCCTCCATATGCTGGTGTCCACGGCGGTGGTCGAGGTTGGGATCGACGTCCGCAACGCGACCGTGATGCTGGTGGAGGGCGCGGACCGGTTCGGGCTGGCGCAGCTGCATCAGTTCCGGGGCCGCGTACGGAGGAGCAGCGAACAGGCGTACTGCCTGCTGCTGTCGGAGAACCCGTCGGAGGAGGCGCAGGAGCGGCTGCGCATCATGGAGACGACCCACGACGGCTTCAAGCTGGCCGAGGAAGACTTGCGCATCCGCGGGCCGGGAGAGTACTTCGGAACGCGACAGTCCGGATTGCCTGACCTCAAGGTTGCGCGTTTAACAGATGTGGCCTTCATCGAGCAGGCCCGCGCGGAGGCGGTCCGCCTGCTGGAGGCCGATCCGGAGATGGAGCAGCCCCAGCACCGGGCGCTGGCGGCGCGAATGGAGGAGCTGTGGGGTCGCATCACGGCGGAGGTGTCCTAGCGCCGCCGCCCTGAGGTTGGTACAATCGGGGTTGCGAATGCCGCCCCATTTCGGGGCGGTATGGTGCTTTCGGGAGACCGATGATTAAGCAAGAGTTGGAACGCGTGATATCGGAGGCGGTGCGCAAGGCGCAGGACGCCGCCGACCTGCCCGCGGTTGCTGTGCCGGAGGCCACCCTGGAGCGGCCCCAGCGCCCGGAGCATGGGGATTACGCCTCCAGCCTGGCGTTGCGGCTGGCCCGCTCGGCTCGGATGAGCCCTCTGGAGATAGCGGGGATCATCGCCAATCACACGGAGGTGGAGGAGGCTGTAGCGTCGGTGGACGTGGCGCCGCCGGGGTTCGTGAACTTCCGCCTGGCGCCGTCCTGGCTGGCGGCGCAGGTGGACGCCGTCCTCCAAGCGGGCGAGCGCTTCGGGGACATCACCCTGGGTAAGGGAGAGTCAGTTCAGGTGGAGTACGTATCGGCGAATCCGGTGGGGCCGATCCATGTGGGCAACGGTCGCGGCCTGGCGTTGGGGGACACGCTGGCCAACGTTCTCGCCGCCGCAGGCTACCAGCTACAGCGCGAGTACCTGGTGAACGACGCCGGCACGCAGACGGAGACGTACGCAGCCACCCTGTACGCTCGCTATCAGCAGTTGTTCGGACGCGAGGTGGAGATACCGGCAGGCGGCTACCCAGGCGAGTACATGATCCACCTGGCGGAGAGGCTGAAGGAGGAGAATGGCGACTCCCTGCTGGCGCCGCCCGGGGAGCCGTACCCGTCGGAGCTGCACGACCTGGGCGTGGCGCGGATGATGGACGTCATTAAGGACGACCTGACGATGGTCGGCGTCCACTACGACCGCTGGTTCTCCGAGCGGTCGCTGTACGCGGACGGCACGTACGAGAAGGCGATGGCGCACCTGCGGGAGGGCGGCTTCGTGACGGAACGCGAGGGCGCCGTGTGGCTCTCCGCCTCGGAGCTGGGGGACGAGAAGGACAACGTGCTGGTGCGGTCGACGGGCGCGCCCACCTACTTCGCGTCGGATGTCGCCTACCACTACGACAAGCTAATAGTTCGCGGTTTCAAGCACGTGATCAACGTCTGGGGCGCCGATCACCAGGGGCACGTGCCGCGGATGAAGGCGGCGGTGGCCGCGCTGGGGGTGGAACCTGAGCGGCTGACGATAATCGTCTACCAGCTCGTCACCTTGAAGCGGGGCACGGAGGTGGTGCGCCTGTCCAAGAGGGCGGGCGAGATCGTCACGCTGCGTGAGGTGGTGGAGGAGGTGGGGGCGGACGCGGTTCGCTTCTTCTTCGTGTCGAGGGCGGCCGATTCGCACATGGACTTCGATCTCGAGCTGGCGAAGCGGCAGAGCGCCGAGAACCCCGTTTACTACGTGCAGTACGCCCACGCGCGCATCGCCGGCATTCTATTGCATGCGAAGGAGCGGATCTCGTCGTTCGAAGACGGCGACGTCTCGTTGCTGACCCACGAGTCGGAGCTGGCGTTGGTGCGGAAGATGCTCCAGCTGCCGGAGCTGGTGGAGGGTGTTGCCCTCAGCCTGGAGCCGCACCAGCTCCCGTACTACGCGATGGACCTGGCGACGGCGTTTCATGACTTCTACGAAAAGTGCCGCGTGGTGTCCGATGATGAGGCGCTCTCCAAGGC
>CAZYOV010000018.1:0-32798 GCA_964649215.1 uncultured Dehalococcoidia bacterium | reverse complement strand
TTCTGGAAGTCCGAGAGCGACGCCGACAAGCTGGCTGCTTATCACACGCTGCACGCCTGCCTGGTGACGCTGTGCAAGCTGATGGCGCCGTTCACGCCGTTTGTGGCGGAGGAGATGTACCAGAACCTTGTCCGCGCGGTAGACAAGGAAGCGCCTGAGAGCGTGCATCTGGCGCAATGGCCAGAGAGCGACCCCACGCAGGTGGACCAGCGGCTGATGGACGAGACACGGCTGATCATGCGGGTGGTCAGCCTGGGAAGGGCGGCGCGGAGCAAGGCGGGGATCAAGGTGCGTCAGCCGTTATCGAGGATTGTCGTGAAGGCGCGCGCGGCGTCCGAGGGGAAGGGGCTGAAGCGGCTTGAGTCGCAGGTTATCGAGGAGCTGAACGTGAAGGCGCTGGAGCTGGCAGAGGTCGATGGGGCGCTGGACGGCCTCACCGTGGCCGAGGACGAGTCGGGTTACGCGGTTGGTCTGGATACGGCGGTGACGCCGGAGCTGGCGGAAGAGGGGCTGGCGCGGGAGCTGGTGCACCGCATCCAGAGCCTGCGCCGGGCCGCTGGGTTCGACATCTCCGACCACATTACGACCTACTATCAGGGGCCGCCGCGCCTGCAAGCAGTTCTTCAGAGGCACGGCGACTACGTGCGCCAAGAGACGCTGTCGGAGGAGCTGGTGGAGGGTGTGCCCCCGACAAGTGCCGGGGCCCACACCGAGGCGCAGAAGCTGGATGGCGAGCCGCTAACGCTGGCGGTGCTCCGCCGTCGCTAGATTCGCCCCCTCGAAAAAAGTCGGAATCGTTGTACTAAGCAGACTAGCTGGGGCTTGACTCCCACTTATGGTTCTCTCGTATACTCTTGTCGTGCAGATGCAGGAGGCCCGCATGTCCCCCCTTGGGGAGACCCTCCAGCGCGCGAGGCAGGCCCGTGGCATCACGGTGGAGGACGCCGAGCGCGCGACACGTATCCCCCGCAGGTACCTGGAAGCGTTGGAGCAGGAGAACTATACGATCCTGCCCGCCCCAGTGTACGCGCGGGGATTTCTGCGTTCCTACTCCGGTTATCTGGGGCTGGACCCGGCCGCTCTCCTCCCCCTCTTCCCCGTCGGTCACGTAGACGAGCCGCAGCTGGAGCCGCTGCCGGAGGTACGGCAGCCGCGGACCTGGTCGATGAGCGGCATTATCGCCGTCGCGGCGGTAGGGGCGCTCATCCTGCTGGTGGTCGCTCTGTACAGCCTAGGTCGGGAGGGCGGCGAAGGCACGGTCCTGGGTACGGAGCCAGCGCCGGTAGAGGAGAGCGCCCCGAATGTTGTGGTGCCGCTGGAGGAGCAGGTTGCTCCGGTTGAACCCGGCGTGACGCAGGCCCTACCTGACCTGGCCGGACGAAGCCTGGATGAGGCGATCGAGGTTGTGGAGGAGACGGGCGCCGGGTACGTAGTAATCGGCGTGCGTGAGGGGGAGGTGCCGTTGGGTCAGGTTGTGGACCAGCAGCCGCTGCCGGGCACCATCGTTCAGGCCGGCGACCTCGTCACGCTTATCGTCAGCCGCTAGCGTCTGCGGCGGCGCCTTCCACGGCACGCTCCTTGTCGTAGCGCCTCACACGCCGCACAATGTGCCTGCGATGCGAAGAGTCTGGCTTGCGCCCCTGGGGCTGGTGCTGGGAGCGGCGGGTGCGCTCCTCTGGGTTGGCTGGCGGTGGGTGACGCCTTACCCCGCCAAAGGCGGGGGCCCGGCCGATTCTGCCGGCGTCGACGTCAAGGAGGTGTCGTTCCTCAGCCTGGACCGCACGCGACTGCATGGTCTATGGTTGCCCGGGCGGAAGGGATACCCCACCATCGTGCTCTGTCATGGCTATTTCAAGAGCCTGGCGGAGCCGTTCGATGTGGGGGTGGCGCTGAACGAGGCCGGCTACAACGTGTTCCTGTTTGACTTCCGGGCCTGCGGCCGTAGCGGGGGCCGCTTCACCACCATAGGCTACAAGGAGACGTGGGACGTTCAGGCGGCGGTACGGTTTGTGTCGGAGCGATACGGGCGAGGGCCGGTGGGGGTGCTGGGCATCTCAATGGGCGCGGCGGCGGCGATCATCGCCGCTGCTGAGATGGAGGAGATCGCGGCGGTGGTGGCGGACTCCGCCTACGCTCACCTGGAAGGTGTGATGCGCAAGAAGATCCCGGACTTCGCGCCCGTCCGCTGGGTGGCGCCGGTTGGATGGATCAGCGTGTTCATCGGCGAGGCGATGGCCGGAGGGCGTCTGCGACGGGTGCGGCCCGTGGAGTATGTGGGGCGAATATCGCCGCGGCCGCTGCTTTTCGTTTGCGGGGAGAGGGATAGCTAT
Source organism: uncultured Dehalococcoidia bacterium (assembly GCA_964649215.1). GTDB lineage: Bacteria > Chloroflexota > Dehalococcoidia > SM23-28-2 > RBG-16-64-32 > JADFNQ01. The sequence continues at coordinate 30,468 of CAZYOV010000018.1, read as the reverse complement.
ATCCCTGCCGAGCAGCCCGGGGAGCTGTTCGAGGCGGCCGGAGAGCCGAAGGAGATGTGGATCGCGCCCGGCTCCGACCATGCGGTCGCGCGTCTGGACCACGCGAAGGAGTACATGCATCGCGTGATGGAGTTCTTCAACCGCTATCTGCTAGTGGAGAAGAAGGCGCGCGCCGGCGAAAGCGCGCGACGACGGCCTAGCCCTCGAAGGGCCCTTCGTTGAGCGCGTGCATGACCTCAGTATGGTAGTCCACAATCTCCGCGTCCAGCCGCTCGTTTCGGATGAAGGTGACGACGCTGGCCATCATCTGGTGGGCGTGTCTCTCGCTGGTGGTGACGCAGGTGATGCCGAGGGAGGCCATCTGCCAGCGGTCTTGGTCGCCCACCTCGGCGACGGCGACGTTGAACTTGTTGTGTAGCCGCGCCGTTAGCGACTTGATGACTCGTCGCTTCTCCTTGAGCGAGTGGTTTTCCGGCAGCCGCAGCCATACGCGACAAAGGCCCACGGTCATGCTCATGTCACTGTTCGGCCGGCAGCTCGGCTAGGGGCGGCAGGTCCTCCGGATTCTCCAGGCCGAAGTACTCCAGGAAGCGAAAGGTAGTGCCGAACAGGTAGGGCCGGCCCACCGCGTGGGCACGGCCGACCTCGGTGACGAGGCCCCGGGCGCGCAAGGAGGCGAGGGCGCGGTCGCAGTTGACGCCGCGGATCTTCTCGATGGCTTGGCGGGTGATCGGCTGCTTGTAGGCGATGATGGCCAGCGTCTCCAAGGCGGCGTGAGAGAGACGGTGGTCCTCCTCGACACCCAGGAAGCGCTCCACGTAGGGCGTCGTCTCCGGGGCGGTGACCATCTGCACCGCCGACTCCGTCCTCTGAATGCGCACCCCACGCCGGCCGCAGTCGGTGGCGAGGACGTCGATCGCCTGCTGCACCTCAGCGAGCCCGGCGTCAGCGATGCGGGCGAGTGCGCTCACATCCACGGGCTCATCGGCAACGAACAGCACGCTCTCCACTATGAGCTTGAGCCTGTCCAGGTCCTCATCTTTGGCCATGGCGGGTGGGCTAGTGCTGTGGGGTCTCGTCTTGGGGCGGGTCCTCGGTGGAAGGCCCCGATGCTGCATCGGGGGGCGCCTGCGGGGGAGGCTGGAGCGGCCGCTCCTCATCTGGAGCCGGGGTGTCCACCGCGGGTCCGGGCGGCGAGTCGCCGGTGGGGTCCGTGGGTGGGGCCGTCACCGGTGGCTGCGGCTCGCCGGGGGGCGTAGGTTCGGATGGCGCCACCGGCTCGGGGGGCATCTCCGGGGCTGGGGGCTGAACCACCGAGGACGCTACGGGCTCCGTCTTTGGTGGGCCGAAGACGATGTGCACGCTGGGCGCCGCGGCGACGGGCAGGCCCAGGTCCGCCTGGAGCGTCTCCACGACCACGCGTGACGCTTCCTGCGTGACCAGTGCTATGTTGGCGTCCGGTGTGATGGTCAGGTGCAGCTTCAAGCCGACGCCCTTGTTCTGGGAGAAGACGCGGGCCCTGGCGGCGGAAACCTGGGGCATCGCAGTGAGCGCCTCCTCCAGGCGCTCCCTCAGCGGCGCGGCGGGGACGATGGTGGTGGCGCCGGCCTGCTCTACCTTGATCTCCCGCGTCTCTTCCTCCGGGGCCATCTCGACGATGATGACTAGCAGCGCGAGGACGATGAGCGCCAGGGCGGCCAAGGTCAGTATCAGCTTCGACGCGGTGTCGCGATGGTCGTCCAGGTACTCGACGAAGTCTCCCAGGCTGTCGACAGCCAGCTCGGCGTCGGACCAAGTGAGGAAGATGACGACCGCCATGAGGACGATCCACAGAGCAGCCAGGAGGACGATGGCCGTACGGTTAGTTTCGTTCATGTCAGAGGAATGGCTGCCGGCTCCGGCTCGCCGCTGAGGCCCTCGGCCCGAAGGGCGAGCAGCCGTGTGGGCAGGAGCTTGTTGGTCAGGTCGTCATCGGCGCGAGTGTAAACGCGGAGGTAGTTGGTGGTCAATCCCTGCCAGAGGCCGCGCTTCCGTTCCTCCCAGAGGACGGGCATCAGCCGGCCCAGATGGCGGCGGCGGAAGGCCTGCGCGGAGGCACCGGCCAGCGTCAGCAGCCGCTCCAGCCGGGGGCGGCGGACGGCCACGGGGAGGTGGTTCCGCATGAGGTTGGCGGCGGTGCCGGGCCGGCGGGAGTAGGGGAAGGCGTGGATGGCGGCGAAGCCTATCTCCTCGCACAGGCTGTGTGTGGCCTCGAAGTCGGTATCCGTCTCGTCGGGGAAGCCGGCGATAACGTCGGTAGTGATCGCCACGTCGGGAACGAGCTCGCGAATGAGGGCTACGGCGCGGCGGAAACGTTCGGCCGTGTAGCGGCGGCGCATGAGGCGGAGGACGGTATCGGACCCGCTCTGGAGGGGGAGGTGAAAGTGGGGGCAGAGGCGGGGGTCGCGCCATAGCCCTAGCAGCTCTGGCGAGATGTCTTGGGCCTGGAGGGAGGAGAGGCGGATGCGGGGTACTGAGGTGCGCTCGAGCAGCGCCTCCAGAAGGCGGCGCGGCCCCGGCTCGTCCCATTGCAGGTCCCGTCCGTAGTTGCCGAGCTGCGTGCCCGTAAGCACCACCTCCAGGACGCCCTCCTGCTCGCGTGCCAGTACCTCCTGGACTACCTCGTCGATAGCCGTGCTGCGCTCGCGGCCGCGAGTGCGGGGTACGATGCAGAAGGCGCAGAGCTCGTTGCAGCCTTCCTGGATCCTGACGAAAGCTCGGGTACGCAATCCGCCCCTCACCGGGGTAGGGCAGCCGGCTGCGGGGTCGCCGCGGCGCTGGAGCCGCTCCAGCAGCAGCGAGGGGATCTCCGGCTTGGCGGCGTTGCCCAGGACGAAGTCGGCGCCGGTGAGCTGGGCGACGTCGTCTGGGGCGGTCTCGGCGTAGCAGCCGGTGAGGACGATGGTGGCGTCAGGGGAGAGGCGACGGGCCAGGCGGGTAAGATGACGCGCCTTGCGGTCCGCGACGTGGGTGACAGAGCAGGTGTTAATAACGAAGGCGTCGGCGCCCTTCTGGGGGCGGTTTACGACACGGACGCCGCCGCCGGCGAGCTGGCGGGCGATCGTCTCGGCGTCGGCCTGGTTGAGCTTGCAGCCGAGGGTGAGAAGGGAGACGGTGGGCTTCTGGGGCATCGATAGCCATGATAGCCCGCGGCCCGTCCCGCGTCCAACGGAGGGAGGCTTAGCCGCAGCGGGAGAAGCCGCAGATCGGGCAGGAGGCGCAGCCCTCGGCGTGGACGAGGGGGCCGCCGCAGTCTGGGCAGCGGACGCTGCGGGAGAGGGGGAGCCGCAGTTGGGTGTCTGTAAGCTTGCGCATGACCGTTCTCCTTCGGTATCAGAACTAGTGTGCTAACTATAAGAGAACGAACGTTCTGTTGTCAAGGGGTTCGGAGAAGGATCTGCGGTAGATTCATCGCGGTTGCCCTACTGCGTATGCCGACCATGTCAGCTCCTCCGGGCGTCTCAGGTCATCCTCTACCGTCAGGTTGCTCCGTCGTCTTGGGGACGCCTATGATGCTGGCGTGATGGCATGAAAATCGTGATAGCGCCGCAGGAGTTCAAGGGGAGCCTCAGCGCCTCCGAGGCGGCGGCGGCGATGGCCGAGGGTGCACGCAGCGCCCTGCCCGAAGCCGAGCTGGAGCCGGTCCCAATGGCGGACGGCGGGCCGGGTACGGTGGAGGCGGTGGTGGCCGCCGCGGAGGGGCGGGTCGTCACAGCCACCGTCCAGGACCCGCTGGGCCAGCCGGTGGCTGCCCAGTGGGGGATCGTGGGCGGGAAGACGGCCGTTATCGAGATGGCGGCCGCGGCCGGTCTGTGGCGGCTGGCCGCTGATGAGCGCGACCCGCGGATCGCGTCCACGTACGGGGTCGGTGAGCTGGTGCTGGCGGCGCTGGAAGCGGGGTGCAGGCGGCTGATCATCGGCCAGGGGGGAAGCGCCACCAACGACGGCGGCGCCGGCATGGCACAGGCGCTTGGGGTGCGCTTCCTGGACGCGGAGGGCGGTGAGCTGCCGTCCGGCGGGGCGGCGCTGGCCCGCCTGGAGCGCATCGACACCACCGGCCTCGATCAGAGGATGCGTCGCTGTGAGGTGACGGCCTCAACGGACGTGACGAACCCGCTGTGCGGGCCGGAGGGAGCGTCGCTGGTGTACGGGCCTCAGAAGGGGGCGGACGCAGAGGCGGCGCGGGAGCTGGACGCTGCGCTGCGCCGTTACGCGGAGGTCGTGGAGCGGGATGTGGCTGTGCCGGTCATCGACGTGCCTGGGGCGGGGGCCGCCGGAGGCCTGGGCGCAGGGCTCATCGCTTTCCTGGGGGCGCGGATCGAGCCCGGCCTGGCGGTGGTGGCGGAGGTCGTGCGCCTGCGAGAGCGCGTGCGTGGAGCCGATCTGGTGCTGACCGGGGAAGGCTGTCTGGACGGGCAGACGGGCTACGGAAAGACTGTGGCCGGGGTGGCGCGGATCGCGGCGGCGGAAGGGGTGGCGGTCATCGCGGTGGCGGGCTCGCTGGGTCGCGGCTGGGAGCGCATCCTGGCGATGGGGGTTGAAGGGGTGGAGGCGATCGTGCCGCGGCTGGCGACACAGGAGGAGGCGATGGAGCGGCCGGCGGAGCTGCTGGCGGCGGCGGCCGCGCGGGCGGTCAACGGCTGGCTGAGGATGCGGGCCATAGCGGGCAAGCGCGATGTCTAGCGGTTACGAGGAGGAGTTCCGCGCCGTAGGGCGCATGCTGTGGGAGGCGGGTCTGGTCTCCTCCCACGGCGGGAACATGAGCGTTCGCCTGCCGGATGGGGGGCTGCTGGTCACACGCACGGGGGCGATGCTGGGCCGCATAAGCGAGGGCGATCTGGTGACGGTGTCCAGCGACGGCTCATCGCCAGGCGAGCCGTCGATGGACACGGAGGTGCATCTCGCAGTGTACGAGGCGACGGGCGCGGGGGTGGTGCTGCACGCGCACCCGCGACACGCCATCGCTCTTTCACTGGTGGCGGATGCGGTGGAGCCGGCGGACGCGGAGGGGCGGATGAGGTTAGGCTTGGTGCCGGTGGTAGAGCCGGAGCGAATAGCAAAGGCGCTGCGGGAACCGCCCATCGTGCTGGCCCGCGGCCACGGCTCCTACGCCCGCGGCGATGACCTGTGGCAGGCGCTGCAGTGGACGAGCGTGCTGGAAGAGAGTGCGGAGATAGTCTGGCGGCTGCGGGCTATGAGGCAGCCGTAGGCTTGGCGCGAGGCTGCTTGACAGGTCATGAAACCGGCCCTATAGTGAGGGCCTCTTCCAGCAAGAGAAACGGGAGGTTGGCAATGCCGCACTACCTGATCCAAGCCGCCTATACCTCGGAGGGATGGGCTGGCCTCGTCAAAGCTCCCCAGGACCGGGCCGAGGCGGTCCGGCCCATAGTCGAGCGGCTCGGGGGCAAGCTTACCGACTTCTACCTCTCGTTCGGCAAGTTCGATATCGTCGGGCTGGCGGAGTTTCCGGACAACGCTTCCGCCGCCGCTTTCTCCATCGCCGCTGCCGCCGGCGGGGCCGTTAAGGCAGTGGAGACCACGCCTCTCATGACAGTACAAGAGGGGATAGAGGCGATGCGGAAGGCGGGTCAGTCCGGTTACCGCCCACCTTCCTAGTTGTGCCTCGCGAGGAGGTGAGCCATGGAATACTTGCAATACGTCGATTTCTTCAAGTCCCGCTGCAGCGAGTCGGGTTTTGCTCTGACGGAAGGCGTTCAGATTGGTGACATCGTGTGCGATGTCGTAGCGCACAAGGAAGGCTTCGAACTTAGCAAGTTCGGTAATGCCGTCTATTTCTATTTCTTGGCTCGACGGCAGAGCTTGTCCGTAGAAGAGCTATCCGATTTTTCCGCCGCGTGTCACAGACACGCCCTCGAGAACCGTAGGAGCAAGCTGCCCCTGGGCTTCTTCAACTCGGTATTTACGTATCCCTTCTTCTGCTGTGAGGCAGTTACCGAAGAAACAGCGCGGTTCGCTGAGCAGTATCGGCCGAACCACTGGTCAGCGCAGGAGTTTCCTACCGTAGTGAACCTGAACACGGGAGAGACTCATAACTTCCAGAAAACGCCTATCTGGGGAGCGGCATACGCTCGTCGCAACCGCCAGATAGCGGCCGACCTAACGAGCCCTCTCCGCGGTCAGCAGCCGTGAGCTGCCCGCGCTATACGGCGCCGGGGCTTGGCGGGGCTGTCGCCCCCTCCGGCTCCCTGGGCTGGAACAGGTGCAGGAACACCAGCAGCGCCAGGCCACCGGCGACTCCGATAGGGATGACTATACTACCCAGGCTCAAATCCCCGGCTCCCCAGTGGTAGACGTTGGCCCCGATGGCCGCTGCCAGCTGCACCATGCCCAGCCAGAACACACGATAGTAGCGCCGGGGATCGCGGGCGGAGTAGAAGTAGAGGACAGCTAAGGGGATCCCCTCCCAGGCGAAGTAGAAGCCACTGAAAGCGCTGCTGACATCAGCGTCCGTGAAGAACTCGGCCACGGCGGCGACGATGTTCCAGGCCCCGAGGAGGATCATTACTATCCTCGGCTGACGCAGCGCGGTCCAGAAGGGGTTCTCGGCGGGAGGCTGCGGCTGCGCAGCCTGGGTTGTCTCTTCCATAAAGGAACCTCCTTTAGCCGATGCCCAACTCGTGCAGACGGTCTTCTTCGATGCCCAGATAGTGGCCGATCTCATGGAGGACGGTCTGGCGTGCCTGCTTCACGATCGCGGCTTCGCTGCGGCAATGCCGCTCGTGGGTCTGCTGGTAGATGACGATGGTATCGGGCAGGGCCATAGAGTAGTTGTGCCCCCTCTCGGGTAGAGGAACGCCTATGTAGACGCCGAACAGGGAGCCGCGGCGCACGCCGGCGCGTCGCAGCTCGGCCGGAGTGGGGCGCCAGCGGACCTGGATATCGAGGTTCTCCAGGGCGTCGCGGAACTGATCGGGGAGGTCTTCGAGGGCTTGAAGGACCAGGCGTTCAAACTCGCTACGGCGCATCGGCTAGCAGGTGCGCACCCACAGAGCGGGGTAGAGTATGCGACCAAAGGCACCACGTTCGACGGTCCGTGTGCATGACGGCGGAGTTCCTCCGGCACATTGTAGCACCGCAACGGAGGGCGGGGCTACGCGGGCATCAGGAGCCCAGGAGTGCCGCCTCCAGGGCCTGGCGTGCCTTGGGCCCCGCCTCAGTCGAGCTCAGCTCGCCTTCTTCCAACGCGACCAGGGTGAGCGCGGAGGGCGCTGAGCGGTTGGCGTAGGCGACGAAGAATACGTGGTTAGCGCCGAAGGCGAGGTCTTCGGCGGTGCCGGACTTGCCGGCCACATCCAGAGGGGAGGAGGCAAAAACCGAGTAGGAGGTGCCGCCGGGGTTCTGAACGACGAGTGTGAGGCCGCTACGGATCTCGGCCAGGGTGGCGGCGGAAAGAGGAAGGGGGCCTATCTCCTCAGCCGTGAACTCCTGGGCGGCGGCGCCGCCTGCCTCAGCGATGCTCTTTACAAGAAGCGGCTTGCGCAATACGCCCTCGCCGGCGATGGCGGAGTAGGCGTTGGCGATCTGAAGGGGGGTGACGAGGACGAAGCCCTGGCCGATCCCCATGTTCACGCTATCGCCGCTGTACCATGGTTCGCTGCGATTCTCCTCTTTCCATTGCGCGTCGGGCACAACGCCGGGGGCCTCGTCCAGGCCGCTGATGCCGGTAAACTCGCCGAAGCCGAAGCCCCGCGCGAATTGCGGCAGGATATCGGGATCGATGTGGTCCAGCCTAAGGGCGATCTCGTAGAAGACGGGGTTGCAGGACGCCATGAGGCCCTGCGCGGGGGTGAGGAAGCCGCGGTCCACCGTCTGCCAGTTGTTCTTGGGGAAGTCTTCGCCCAGGCCCTCCCACACGGGCACGCAAGGGAACGTCTCGCCGGCGGAGACTCCGCCCTTCTCCAAACCTGCCGCCATTGTGATCGGCTTGAAGGTGGACCCGGGCGGGTAGGTAGCCAGCAGGGGCCGGTGCAGGAACGGCAGGCGGCCATCGTTGGCGAGCTGATTGTACTCCTCGTTGCTGAGACCGTCGGTGAGCGATTGGGGGTTGAATCTGGGGTAGGAGGCCAGGGCCAGCACGCCGTTGTCCCGCGGGTCCATGACTACGATGGAGCCCACCCGCTCGCCGAGGGAGCTCTCCGTCGCCTTCTGAATATCGATGTCCAGGGTGAGGATGATGTCCTTGCCGGCCTGAGCCGGCTTCTCGGTGATGGTGCGGCTGATGGTGCCTTCGGGGGTGATCGTGGCCAGAATGCCGCCGTGCTCGCCGGCCAGGACCTCATCGAGCTGGGCCTCCAGGCCGAAGGCGCCGAGTATGTCGCCGGCGCGGTAGCCCCTCACCGCCAACTCCTCGAGCTGTTCGGCGGTGACCTCCGCCATGTAACCCAGGACGTGGGCGGCGGAATTACCGTTGGGGTAGATGCGCTGAGTCTCCTCCCGCACCACCACTCCCAGGTCGGAGAGGGCGTAGAACTTGTCCAACGCCTCGACGCTGGTGCCGTAGGACAAGGTGGTGACCGGGATGAAGTAGTAGGACGGAAGGTCGGTCTCCACCTGGGCGCGTACGTCGGCCTCGGACATACTGAGGGCGGAGGCGAGGCCGGAGATGAGCGCCTCCTTATCGGTGATAAGGTCCGGCACGAAGCCGATGACGGACAGGCTGGCGTCCACGGCCAGCACCTTACCGTTTCGGTCCAGGATGGAGCCGCGGAGGGGGGTATCGGTGAAGAAGTGGACCAGGGAGCGGTCGTCCAGCTCGGCGAAGATGAGGGAGGGGCTCCACTCCAGGTGCCACTCCTCCCTGCGCTCCGGCGTCGTGCCGGCCGAAGCCGAGACCGTTACCTCCTCCCGCACCAGGGTGATCCTCTGCGCTTGGTCGATGTCGCCGAAGAAGGAGGTGTGAATGGTGACGCTAACCGGTATCTCCGTGTCGTCATCCACTACGTTGGGTCCGAGCTCGTAGTCGATGCCGGTGATTGTGGCCTCATCAGCGATGTCGTTGTAGCGCTTCACGAAGTCCTCTTTGCTGACCGACGCTCGCGCTTCGGCGGAGACGAGCTCGTACATCCTGCCGTACTCCTGCTCCTGCCAGAGGTCGAGGAAGCGCTGTGCTGTTTCCAGGGGTGTCTTGGGGGGCTTGGTCTCCGCCTGGGAGGAGGTCTCTCCGCCTGAGGTCGAACAGGCGGAGACGACGAGAACCACCAGGAGCAGGATTAGGAGCGGGGAGGTGGTGAGCCAGCGCATGACGGTTAGTGTTCTATTTTACCAGTAGAACGACGCGGCCGCGCCCTGGGTGCGCCTGCGTGCCCCCGCCGGAGGCGCGTCTGCCTCCGGCTGATGCAGGCGGGCAGGTTTACGCTCGCGCGCCCCAAGGGTAGGATTGGTGCCAACAGGCTATGGAAGAAACCACCGGCATCCTCGTCGACCTGTTCGTCCTGTTCGCGGCGGCGAAAGTGGCGGGCGAGCTTTTCACCAGGTTGCGTCAGCCGCCGATCGTGGGGGAGGTGCTGGTGGGTGTGCTCATCGGGCCTCACGCCCTGGGATTGGTGGGCTTGCCGGACAGCTCCCTCATCGACCTGTTCGAAGGGATAGGCAACGAAGAGGCCGCGAAGGAGGCGGTGACCGTCGTGTTTGACGTCATCGCTCTACTGGGCGTGATCATCCTTCTCTTCTTCGTGGGGCTGGAGACGCGGCTGAGCGAGCTTCTGGAGGTTGGAGGCCGCGCCGCCACGGTGGGGGTGCTGGGGATCATCTTCCCCTTCATCTTGGGCTTTGCGCTGATCTGGGGGACCGATCCCTTCGCGTCGGACGACCTCGAGATCGAGGCGGCGTTCGTGGCCACGGCGATGGTGGCTACCAGCGTTGGGATCACGGCCAGGGTGCTGGGCGATCTGGGCGCCATCCGCACTCGTGAGGCGCGCATCATCCTGGGCGCGGCGGTGGTGGACGATATCCTGGCGCTGCTGATGCTGTCCGTGGTCAGCGGCCTCGGCGAGGACAGCTTCGATGCGTTGGAGCTGGGGTTGACGGCGGTGGTTGCGGTGGCCTTCGTGGTGTTCGCCGCCCTGGTGGGCACGCGGGTGATCCGGCAGTACAGCATCCATCTGGAGAGGCTAAAGATAAAGAACGCGCCGTTCCTGGTGGCGATCATCTTGATGCTGGGCCTGTCCGCGCTGGCCGGGGTCATCGGCCTGGCGGCGATCATCGGCGCTTTCCTGGCAGGGATGATGCTGGCGGAGGCGAAGGAGAGGTTCAACCTGGAGCAGCAGGCGCTGCCTGTGTACGAGTTCTTAGTGCCGTTCTTCTTCGTGATCATAGGTACGAAGGTGGACCCGGGGGCGTTCACGGACCCCACGGTGCTCGCGGTCGCCCTGGGCGTGACGGCGCTGGCCGTGGTGGGGAAGCTCATGGGCGGCGGGCTCGCTTCCCTGGGGCTGCCCGGACGCTCCGCCGCTATCATCGGCACGGGGATGGTGCCGCGGGGCGAGGTGGGGCTGGTGGTCGCCAGCATCGGCTTCGGCATCGGGGTCATCAATGATGACCTCTTCTCCGTCGTGGTCTTCATGAGCATCGCCACCACCCTCCTCGCTCCGCCGGTCCTGGTCTTGCTTTACCGGGGCTACCGGTTCACGGCCGAGGATGTCACGGAGGCGCCGGAAGAGCCCCCCCTCCCAGATCTATAGCGACGATCCATGGCCGTACAGCCCGAAGACGTCCGCCTGCTGGCCAACCACGCTTTTCGGCGCCTGCTGGAGTCGCGAGCGGTGGGCCAGATAGGCCAGAACGCGATGCTGTTCACCCTCCTCATCCTGATAGTCAACGAGACCGATTCCAGCATTCAGAGCACCCTCCTGGTGACGGCCTTTATCCTGCCCTCCATCCTCCTCGGGATTCCGGCGGGCGGGCTGGCGGACGTCCTGCCGAGACGCCCGCTGCTGGTCCTGGGGTACGTGGTGCGCGTCGCCCTCGTCGTGCTGATGATCATCAACGTGGACGATGTGTGGACCATATACCTGCTGGTGCTGGCGTACTCCACCATGAATCAGTTCACCGGGCCGGCTGAGTCGGCCGCCCTGCCGGGGCTGGTGCGGCGGGACCAGCTGGCCGCCGGCAACTCCTGGATGCAGTTCTCCATAATGGTGGGGCAGGTGGTGGGGGCGGTAGCCCTGGCGCCGTTCCTCCTCAAGATCTTCGGCGTCAGGGCGTCGCTTGGGGTATCGGCGGGTATGTTCCTGGCGGCGGCGTTCATCGTATCGACGGTTGTGGGCCTGCGGGCCGGCGCCGGCGGTGAGGGGCTCCCACGGAGCGGGGGCGGCCTGATCGACGCCATCACCGCTGGCTGGAAGGTCCTGCGCTCCAGCCGGCAGGCGTTCCTGGCGCTGGTGTACCTGACGGTGGTGGCGACGCTGTCCAGGGCGCTGGCGGTGCTTGCTCCCCGCTACACCCGGGATGTGCTGGACATCGAGACGGAGAACACGGTGTTTGTGGTGGCGCCGGCGGCCATCGGGGCGGGGGTGGCGCTGCTGGTGACGCCGCCGCTGGCCCGATGGCTTGGAGCGACTAAGGTGGCTGCGGTAGGGTTCGTGCTGTGCGTCCTGAGCATCGCCGGGCTGGGCCTGGTGGTATACATCCAGGACTTCCTCCTGGACAACGTGGACCTGGGGCTGGGGTTCGTGGAGCGGCAGGTGGGTGTCTCCTCCGTAATCACCTTGGTGATGATCCTGGCGATCCCAGTGGGCTTCTCGGCGACGGTGGTGGGCGTGGCGGGGAAGGCGGTGCTCAACCGGGAGGCGCCGGAGGGGAAGCAGGCGAGGGTGTTCGCTACTCAGGCGGCGCTCTCGGATGCGCTATCGCTGCTGCCGCTGTTCGTCATTGGCGGCGTGGCGGAGCTGGTAGGGGTGCGGGAGGTGCTGCTGGTGGCGGCGGTGACCGCCTTCCTGGTGGGCGTGTACCTGAGCGTATCGCGCCGCTTCGGGCCGCCGCAGGTGCAGCCGGCAGGCGTGGGCTAACCTACCAGTAGTTGATCTCGCCTTGAATCATCGCGCGAGCGATGACCAGTCGCTGGATCTGGGACGTCCCCTCCACGATTGTGAGCTGACGGGCGTCGCGGTAGTGGCGCTCCAGCGGGTGGTCCTTCATGTAGCCCTGAGCGCCCAGAATCTGGATCGCATCGGAGGAGACGCGGATGGACATCTCCGTGGCGAACGTCTTGGCGATGGAGAGGTAGGGCGCGTCCTGGCGTTCGTACTTGCCGGCGTCCACCAGGGAGGCGGCGTGGTAGACGAGGCGGCGGGCGGCCTCGATCTGAATGGCGGCGTCGGCCAGCATCATCTGGATCGCCTGGTGGTCGACGAGCGGCTTGCCAAAGGTCTTGCGCTCGCGGGCGTAGTCCAGGGCGTAGGCGATGGCGCCCTCGGCCAGGCCGAGGCCGCGGGCGCCCACCACGGGGCGGCAGGTGTTGAGGGTGAGCATCGCCGTGCGGAAGCCGTGCCCGTCCTCGCCGAGGCGGTTTGCGGCGGAGACGCGGCACTCCTGGAGGACGATGTTCGCCGTGGGCACGCCGATTACGCCCATTTTGCGGTCGGTGCGGGGCACCGAGAAGCCGGGGGAGTCCGTGGGCACGACGAACGCGGAGACAGCACCGGTGCCGTCGTCGCCGGTCTTAGCGAAGAAGACGACGTAGTCGGCCACGGAGCCGCCGGAGATGTACACCTTCTCGCCGTCGATGACGTAGTCGTCGCCGTCGCGACGGGCCCTCGACTCGATAGCGGCGACGTCGGAGCCGGCGTTGGGTTCGGTGAGGCAGAATGCGCCCCTGATCTCGCCCGCGGCGGAGCGGGGCAGCCACTGGCGCCTCTGCTCCTCGGAGCCGCCGAGGTTGATGGGCTGGGTGGAGAGGGCGGAGAGGAGGAGGATCAGGGCGGAGGAGTTGCAGTACTTGGCGATCTCCTCCACGGCCAGGGCGAGGGCGAGGAAGCCGGCGCCGCTGCCGCCGTACTCCTCGGGGATGGAGAGCCCGAGGAGGCCGACATCCCGGTAGGCGGCGAAGACGTCCTCGGGGTACTCACCTGTCTCGTCCATCTCGGCGGCGCGTGGCGCCACCTTCTCGCGGGCCACGCGACGAGCGGTGTCGCGGATCAGCTTGTGGGCGTCTGAGAGCTCGTAGTCCATGTTCACTTCATTCTACAGGATGACATCACTTGGCGCGGTCGCAGGGGACGCCGTGCGCGCTTAGCCGCTCCAGCCACAAGTCCACGGGATCGGCGGCGAAGATCGCCTCCAGCAGGCGGCCCAGCCCTCCTCGCGGCGCCGCGGCCCGCGCGGCGTCCCAGGAGCCGCGGTAGGCGAGCTCCGGCCGGCCGACGCACTTGGCCAGCGCCCGCCAGTGCGCTTCGCTCTCGCACGCCAGGGAGAGCCGGCCGTCGCGGCAGCGGTAGCGGCGGCGGGCGGGCGAGGCTGTTTTCTGGGTCACAGTTCAGGGGTGGGGCCTATCAGTGCTCATCTGTGGCTAGGTTCACTGCATCACGCGGCCGCCATCGATGTTGATCGCCTGGCCGTGGACGTAGGTGGCGTCCGGCCCGCAGAGGAAGGCGACCAGCTCCCCGATCTCCTCCGGCTGCCCCTCGCGGCCTAGGGGGATCGTGCGCATGATGGCGTCGCGCATGGGCCCCTGGGTGATGTCCTGCATGCGGTAAGTCCCCACCAGGCCGGGGCAGACGCAGTTCACGTTGATGCCGTGGGGCGCCAGCTCCTGCGCCAGCACCCGCGTGAACAGGATGATCCCCGCCTTGGTAGTGCCGTAGGCGGCGAAGGTGGGGATCCCTTCGCGGCCAGCGATCGAGGAGATGTTGACGATGCGCCCGCCTTCGCCCTGCTCGATCAGCGCCCCGGCGACGGCCTTGGTGACGAGGAACGTCCCCGTCAGGTTCACTTCGATCACCTTGCGCCACTCCGCCTCGCCAAGCTGCACAACGGGCACGCGGTCGTTGCCGCGGGCGGCGGCGGCGTTATTCACCAGGATGTCGATGTGGCCCAGCTCGCGGCGAGTCTCGTCCACCAGGCGCTGCACCTGGTCCGCCTTGCTGATGTCTATCACCAGGGGCAGGGCTTTGCGGCCCAGCGCCCGGATCTCGTCGGCCAGCGAGTCGATGTCCCGCCAGCCCATCGTCTTCTCGTCATCGGGGTAGGTCTCCGGCGGGCGGCCGGAGCCGGTCACGGTGATGTCGGCGCCCTGGCGGGCCAGCGCCAGGGCGATGTGGCGGCCGATGCCGTTGTGGCGTCCGGCGCCGGTGACGATGGCAATCTTGCCTTCGAGGGGCGGCATAGCGCCCGTAGTATAGCGTTAACGCAAGGGTGAGCCAACCTGCGTTATCATACAAACGGTCTGCCTGGTTGGGAGGAGAGCTTGGCACGTCCTCAGCTTCAGCTTCTCGGCTCCGGCGATGCGTTCGGGAGCGGCGGACGCTTCCAAATGTGCCTCCTGCTGCGCGGCTCGGGCGGGGCATTGCTCATCGACTGCGGCGCTTCGTCGCTGATCGCCATGAAGCGGGCCGGCGTCGACCCTTCGGAGATCGCCTGGGTGCTCCTGACCCATCTGCACGGGGATCACTTCGGCGGGCTGCCGTTCCTAATCCTCGACGGTCAGTTCAGCGGCAGGGAGCGTCCTCTGGTGATCGCCGGCCCGCCGGGCGTGCGGGAGAGGACCCAGGCGGCGATGGAGGTGCTGTTCCCCGGCTCCGCAGGCGTGACCCGCCGCTTCTCCATCGAGTTCATGGAGCTGCAGGATCGCGAGGCCGCCGCGGTTGGGCCGGCCGGCGTGACGGCGTTCGCCGTCGAGCACGCCAGCGGGGCGCCGTCCTACGCCCTGCGGGTCGAGTACGACGGTAAGGTGGTCGCGTATTCCGGTGACACTGAGTGGACAGAGAGCCTCGTAGACGCGGCGCGCGGCGCCGACGTTTTCGTGTGCGAGGCGTACTTCTTCGAGAAGAAGATCAAGTACCACTTGGACTACCGGACGCTGCAGGCGAATCGCCGGCGACTGGACTGTGGCAGGCTGATCCTGGTCCACATGAGCCAGGAGATGCTAAGCCACGCGGATGAGATCGACATCGAGGTGGCAGAGGACGGCCAGATCATCGCTCTCTAGCGTTGACGTTCACGCGAACTGGCGCCAAGCTGCTATAATCGCCACGTATGGAATCCTGGTCCGTAGGTTTCGACGGCGACTCCGACGTGGAGCGCCACGCCGGCGTTGAGGCGAAGCAGCCCGACGGCGGGGCACAGCTGCCCCTGCGCCTGCGCGTCGTCTCCGATTACATCTGACCATGGTGCTTCATCGGCCTGGTGCGGGCCGAGCGGCTGTTCGGTGAGTTCGACGTTGAGTTCGACGCCTGGGCCTACAACCTGCGGCCCGGCATCCCTCCCGAGGGGTTGCCCCGGGACGAGGTCTATCGCGGGCGTCGCTATCCATCCGGCTACCTTGACAGGCTGCGCGAGACGGCCAGGGACTCCGGCATCGAGATGATCGCGCCGCCGGTCGTGGCCAACACGTTCAAAGCGCACGAGGCGACGGAGTACGCCAAGGAAGGCGGCCGTCTGCTGCGGTTCCATCGCGCCGTATTCGCCGCCTACTGGGAGAAGGGCGAGAACATCGGCGATGGGGACGTCCTTTGTCGCCTGGCCGGCGAGTGCGGCCTGGATAGCGACGGGCTGCGGGCGGCGCTGGCCGATGGCCGCTACGCCCAGCGGGTGGAGGAGCAGATGGCGTGGGCGGGCGCCGCCGGGCTGAGCGGGGTACCCACGTTCGTCTTCAACGAGAAGTTCGCCCTTGTTGGGGCCCAGGACTATGAAGTGTTCGCGGATGTCGCCCGCCGTGTCCAGAGCGGGGCGCTGAAGGCGGAGGGGTAAAATGCCGGACGTCGGGGAAGGTGCTGGCAGACTGAACCCCGTCCTGCCGCCAAGAACGAGCGCATAGGAGGAGCGATGGAGTTCAGGTTCAATGTCGAAGAGGAGGCGTTCCGAACCGAGGTACGCGAGTTCTTGAAGGCGGAGCTGACGCCCGGCTGGCAGGACCAGTTCGATAACGATACGGAGTTCCTAGCCGAACAGCAGTCCCAGTTCGCCCGCCAGTTCAACAAGAAGCTGGCGGAGCGGCGCTGGCTGACGCTGCCCTGGCCGGAGGAGTACGGTGGCCTCAAGGCCACTATCATGCAGCAGATGGTCTACAACGAGGAGATGTCGTACCAGGGCGCGCCCACCGGCTTGAACATGGGCGTGGCCTGGGTGGGGCCCAGCCTTATGATCTACGGCACCGAGGAGCAGAAGAAGCGTTTCCTTCCCGCCATCGCCAACCACGAGGAGATCTGGTGCACGCTGTATTCGGAGCCCGAAGCCGGCTCCGATCTCGCCTCCCTGCAGACGAGGGCGGTCAAGGACGGCGATGAGTGGGTGATCAACGGCCAGAAGATATGGACCAGCGGCGCTCACCGCTCTAGTTGGGGCTGGCTGGCGGCCCGCACGGACCCCGAGGCGCCCAAGCACAAGGGCATCAGCATGTTCATCCTGCCCATGGACAGCCCCGGCATCAGCGTGCGGCCGCTGATCAACATGGCCGGCATGCACGGCTTCAACGAGGTGTTCTTCGAGGACGTGCGCATCCCGGCCAACTACATCGTGGGGCAAGAGAACAACGGCTGGTATCAGCTGGCCGTAGCGCTGGACTTCGAGCGGTCGTCGGTGGCGGGGGTGGCGCGGTCGCGCCGCTGGTGGGAGGAGCTCGTGAGCTTCTCAAAGGAGCACCGCTCGTTCGTGGCGGCGCGACCGGAGGTGCGTCACCGGCTGGCGGAGATCGGCGTGGAGCTGGAGGCCGGGCAGAACCTTTGCTACCGCGTCGCCTCTCTCCAGCAGGCGGGCAAGATACCGAACTACGAGGCTTCAATCGCCAAGCTGTACTCCTCGGAGCTGGGGCTGCGGCTGGCCGGCACGGGGATGGATCTGCTCGGGCTGTACGGCCAGCTGCATCCGCGCAGTAAGTACACTCACCTGAAGGGCCGCATCGAGCGGTACTACCAGCTCAGCGTGGCGGAGACGATTGGCGGCGGCACCAGCGAGATCATGCGCAACATTATCGCGATGCGCGGCCTGGGTCTGCCGAAGGGGTAGATCTAGGCCGCGATGTATGAGACAGAGCGCCGTTCGCGAGACTACTACGAGGGCAGAGCCCGCTGGTACGACTGGGCAAATCGGATAGCAGCGCTTCTGCGGGGCGTCTCCGGCATCGGGGAGCGGCGCAAGGCCGTTCGCCATCTCGGGCTGACGCCCGGCGATCGGGTGCTGGAGGTCAGCGTCGGGACCGGCACCAATCTCCCCCTGATCGCGGAGCACGTCGGCCCCACCGGTCGCCTCGTGGGCCTCGACATCTCGCCCGCGATGCTCGCCCGTTGCCGAAAGAAGATGCGGGGGAAGGGCCTAGAGGTTGACCTCGTGGAGGGCGAAGCCGCCCACCTGCCGTTCGCGGACCGCGCGTTCGATGCCGTATTCCACCACGGCGGCATCGCGGAGTTTGGCGACAGGCAGGGCGCCATCGCGGAGATGATCCGGGTAGCTAAGCCCGGCGCCAAGGTTGTCGTCTGCGACGTCGGCGTCCCCTCCGATAGGAAGCTCGGTGTGACGAGCAGACTGCTGCTCAAGCTTCAGCCGATCTACGACCAGCCGCCACCCATCGACCTGATCCCTCGGCAGGCTACAGACGTGCGCCTCTCATGGTTCCACGGCGACGCCTGGTACATGATCGAGTTCATGAGCCCGTGACGCCGAAGGCCGACTCGCCTCCTCGCTGCTCCTGGGCCGGCGGCGGCCCCCTGATGTTGGCGTACCACGATAAGGAGTGGGGCGTTCCGGTCCACGATGACCGTACACTGTTCGAACTCCTCACGCTTGAGGGGGCGCAGGCGGGGCTGAGCTGGGAGACGATCCTCAAGAAGCGAGAGAACTATCGCAGGGCGTTCGACAATTTCGACGCTGCGCGAATCGCCCGATACACCGATCGAGATGTGGAGCGCCTGCTTGCCGATGCGGGCATCGTGCGCAACCGGCTGAAGGTTGCGGCGACCGTAAACAACGCCCAGCACTTTCTGGAAGTGCGGGAGGAGTTCGGCTCCTTCGAGGAGTACATCTGGCGGTTTGTTGGCGGCAAGCCGATCAAGAACAGCTTCCGGGCTCTGTCTGAGATGCCGGCGAAGACCGAGGAGTCCGAGGCGATGAGCAAGGAGCTGCGGCGGCGGGGATTCAGGTTCGTCGGGCCGACGATCTGCTACGCCTTCATGCAGGCGGTGGGGATGGTAAACGATCACACCGTCGATTGCTTCCGGTACGACGAGGTGTAGATTCTCACCGACAAAAGGGCCTCCCATAGCCTTACGAATCACCAGCGGTTCGTCCTCCGCAACTTCCACTTACGGCCTGCGTTGTCTATATTAGGTTTACGAGGTATTTTGAGTCCTCACGTGGGGGATGGGATGCCGTACAGGCGAATCAGTGAATACGGCGTAATCGGGGATATGCACTCCGCCGCGCTCGTCAGCGGCGACGGTTCCATCGATTGGCTTTGCTTCCCGCGATTCGATTCGCCCAGCGTTTTTGCGGCCCTTGTTGGCGATGCCAACGGCGGCTACTTCCGCATACGGCCTGCTGGCGACTTCAGGCACGACCACTCTTATCTGCCTGAGAGTAACGTCCTGGCAGCCAACTTCGAGACTGACAGCGGCTCGGTCAGCCTTACCGACTTCATGCCGGTAGCGGAAGACGTCACCCACGGTGACCATGAAGTGGTGAGGATAGTGCGCTGCGAGCGCGGCTCCGCAGAGATGGAGATGGAGTTTCAGCCTCGCCTGGACTACGCCCGCTCGCCTACGGAAGTGAGAGTGAACGGCCGGTCTGCAGTGGCGCGTCTCAATGGAGATTGCTTGAGCATGACGTCCGGCGTGCCGCTGGAGGCTACCGACGGCGGCGCCCGCGCCCGCTTCACTCTGAAGGAGGGTGAGTGGACGGCCTTCCTGCTGCGCTGGGATGACGACTCGCTGCCGCTGCCGGAGGACTGCGATGTCTACGGCAAGCTGGGGCGGACGCAGGCGTTCTGGCGGTTCGTGGCCCACGACTGGCGCTACATGGGACGGTGGGAGGAGGTGGTGAAGCGCTCCATGCTGGCGCTGCACCTGCTACTGTACATGCCCACCGGCGCCGTATGCGCCGCCGTCACCACCTCGCTGCCGGAGCAGATCGGCGGTAACCGCAACTGGGACTACCGCTTCTGCTGGCTGCGTGACGCCGCCTTCACCCTGGACGTGTTCAACCGCCTGGGCCACACGGTGTACACCCGCCCGTTCATCGAGTGGCTGGCGGGGCTGGCGCTGGGCCTCGGCCACGGCGAGGACATCCAGTCACTCTACGGCATCGGCCGCGAGGCGGATCATCACGCCATGACTGAGGACGTGCTCGGCCACCTGGAGGGCTACCGGGGCTCGTCGCCCGTGCGGATCGGCAACGAAGCCTTTCATCAGTTCCAGCTGGACGTCTATGGCGAGGTGCTCCTCTCGTTCGATTCCTACCACCGCGCGGGCGGCATCATCGACGACTCGCTGTGGATTCTGGCGGAGGCGATGGTGGAGTCGGCGCTGCGCAGGTGGGAGGAGGCAGACAACGGGATATGGGAGGTGCGCTCGGAGCCGAAACACTTCGTCTACTCCAAGCTGATGGCCTGGGTGGCTGTGGACCGGGGCCTACGGCTGGCCAAGGCCCTGGAGAGGCCGGTAGACTTCGACCGCTGGCGGCGCGCCCGCGAGGCGATCAAGGCCGATCTCCTGGAGAAGGGCTGGAACGAGAAGCGCCACAGCTTCGTGCAGGCCTACGGGTCGAACAACCTGGACGCCAGCACTCTTTTCATGCCCATGGTCGGGTTTCTGCCTTCGCACGATCCGCGAATGGTTGCCACTATCGATTCGGTGCAGAAGGAGCTAATGCGCGACGGTCTAGTCCGTCGCTATCTGACGTCGGAGACGGATGACGGCGTGGGCGGCGACGAGGGCGCGTTCACGATGTGCAGCCTGTGGTTGTCCGGCGCGCTGGTAACGGGCGGCCGCATGGACGAGGCACGGGAGATCTTCGAGCGGGTGGTAGCCTTGGGCAACCACGTCGGCCTGTATTCGGAGATGGTGGATGCGCGGACGAAGGAGTTCCTGGGGAACTATCCACAGGCGTTCACTCACATTGCGCTGATCCACACGGCGCGCAACCTGGACCGGGCGCTGAACCAGGTGGAGGCGGGGAAGATCGTAGCCGCCTGATCCTGGTTCGAAGGGAATGAACGACCGCCAGGCGTTTCGCCTGGCGGTCTGCGTTTAGCTGAGCAAGCGGCGCGTTAGCGTCTTAGGACTTCTCGCCTTCGATGACGCCCTTGGTGCTTACCTTGATGGTCTTGGGCCGGGCGGCCTCGGACTTCGGCAGGCGCAGCTTCAGCAGGCCGTTCTCGAAGTCCGCGGAGGCCTTCTCGGCGTCGATGTCGGTGGGAAGCGTGAAGGAGCGGGCGAAGACGCCGTAGCGGCGCTCTCGGCGCAGCCAGTCCTTGCCCTTCTCCTCAGCCTCCTCCTTGGAATTACCCTTGATGGTGACGGTGTCACCGTGGACCTGGACCTCGACGTCCTCCGGCTTCACGCCGGGCAGGGCGGCCTCGACCTCGAACGCCTCGTCGGTCTCGGAGATGTCCAGGGGGAAGTAGCCGATCTGCGAGTCGACGCGCGGCGCCAGGCGCCATGGCCGGAGATCGCCGAAGATGCGGTCCATCCGAGGGCGCATCTGCTCCATATCAGCAAAGGGGTCCCAACGAACTATGCTTCTCATATCTATACTGCCTCCTTCTGTTTGGGGCTGTCCCGTGACGCCACTTGCGCCGGTTGGCCCACCGTTCTGTTTATACTCCTTTTGTAGCACAACGTGATAGGCCTGTCAAGTAACTTGATATGAAAACTATCAACTCTTCTTACTGAAGAGCTTGACTCTCCTATCTGCCGGATATAAAATACAGTGGCAATGGCGAAGAACCTCTACGATATACTGAGCGTATCCCGTTCCGCTTCCGAGAAGGAGCTCCGGCAGGCGTATCGCAGGCTGGCGCGCAAGCACCACCCCGACGTCAACCCAGGCGATACGAAGGCGGAGGAGCGGTTCAAGCAGATCAACACCGCCTACGAAGTGCTCTCCGACGCGGAGAAGCGGAAAAAGTACGACCGCTACGGCGAGCAGTGGGAGCAGGCCGAGGCGTTTGAAAAGGCGCGGCAGGCCGGCGGCGGCTCGGGCACCGGGTTCAGCCGGAGCTTCGACCTGGGCGATCTGTTCGGCCGCGGCGGTGGCGGATCGTTCGAGACTATCCTCGAGTCGGTCATGGGTCGTCGCGGCCCCACGCGGGGGCAGAACGTGGAATACGCCGCGGAAGTGACCCTGGAGGAGGCGTTCCAGGGCGCCACGCGGCTCCTGCAGTTGCAGTCGGAGGAGGCCTGCGCCACCTGCGGCGGCAGCGGCCAGATAGCGGGCGCGGTGTGCCACGTCTGTGAGGGCGCCGGCGCCTCGCTGCGGCCCAAGCGTATCGAGGTGAAGATACCGGCCGGCGTCCGCGACGGCTCGCGCGTGCGCATCGCCGGCGAAGGCAACCCTGGGATGGGCGGCGGCCCCCGCGGCGATCTGTACGTCGTCGTCAAGGTGCGCCCGCACTCCCGGTTCGAGCGCAAGGGCGACGACCTGACGACGGAGGTCAGCGTGCCGTTGGAGGACGCCGTTCTCGGCGGCGAGGTGGAGGTGCCGACGCTGTCTGGCAAGAAGGTCGCCCTCAAGATTACGCCGCTCACCCAGAACGGCCGCCTGTTCCGCCTCGCCGGCCTCGGCATGCCCCGCGACGGTAAGAAGAAAGGCAAGGCGAAGGCGAAGGGCCGTGGCGACCTCCTGGCGCGCGTGCACGTCGTACTGCCGGAGAAGCTCAGCGACCGCGAGCGGGAGCTGTTCGAGAAGCTGCGGGAGGAGCGGCAGAAGAACAGGCAGAAGGTGGGTGCGAGCTAATGGTCAACCGTCACAGCGTTCACGACGACGAGCCGCTGTTCGTGATCAGCATCGCCGCCAAGATGGTGGGGATGCACGCCCAGAGCCTGCGCCACTACGAGCGGCTGGGCCTCATACGCCCGTCGCGCTCCCGAGGGCGCGTCAGGCTCTACTCGCAGGCTGACATCGAGCGGCTGCTCCGCATTCAGCGGCTGGTGAACGACCTGGGTGTGAACCTGGCGGGCGCCGAGGTGGTGATCCGCCTGAACGAGCGCATCCGCCGGATGGAGGATGAGATGGAGCGGCTGCGGGCGGAGCTCCAGTCGTATCGCGACAGGACGCTGCCGGCGGTGCCGGAGGGCACGGGCCGATGACCGACGCCACTCTCAACCTAGGTTGGGAGCGCATCTGGCGCGAGCAGGGCTCTCGCTGGGAGCTGCAAGAGCCACAGGCGGAGGTCGTGGCGCTGGTCGCTCGCCTGAAGGCCGAGGGGAAGCGCAGGGTGCACGACTTAGGCTGCGGTCTGGGGCGTCACCTGCTGCTGTTGGCGGCCGAGGGGTTCGAGGCCTCCGGCTCCGACATCTCGCCGGAGGCGGTGTCGAGGTGCCGGCGTCGCCTGGAGGAGACCGGCCTTGCGGCGACGGTCACACGCAGCGAGATGGACGCCATCCCTGAAGAGGATGGCTGCCTGGACTGCGTCATCGCCTGGAACGTGGTCTATCACGCTACCGTGGAGGGGATCCTGCGCACGCTTCGGGGTGTTCACGGTAAGCTGAGGCCGGGCGGATGCTTCTTGGGGACGTTCGCCTCCACCAGCCACAGCTCCTGTGACCTGTCGCGCCGGGAGGCGGAAGAGGGGCTGGCGGAGCGGCTGGAGGCCGATACGTTCATCAGGCCGCACGATACAGAGGGAGACAAGGCGCTCGTCCACCACTACACGACGGAAGAGGAGCTGCGAGAGCGACTTCTGACAGGATTCGAGGTGCTGTCGCTGGAGCACCTCTCGTCGCGCTGGCTGGTACTGGCAAGGAAGGGGTTGTAGCGGCGATCTTCGGGTCGCCACCGGGAGATTGGAGGCCTTAGGGCCTCCGCTACACGGTACAAGAGGTGAAGTGACATGATGAGACAGGACAGGGACACCCTCACCCCCGGTCCCCTCTCCCGCAGCGCGGGAGAGGGGTGCCCGCCGCAGGTGGACGGGGTGAGGGCCGGATTCGAGGTGAAGTGACATGATGAGACAGGACAGGTTTACGGAAGGGGCGCAGGAGGTTCTGGCGGCCAGCCAGGAGATGGTGCGTAAGGAGCGCCACAGCCAGTGGGACGTGGAGCACGTCCTCATGGCGCTGCTCACCCACGAGGGCGGCGTCGCGCCCTCCATCTTCGAGCACCTCAAGGTGGACCGCGCCAAGCTGCGCGAGGCCGTGGGTCAGGCGCTGGCCAATGCCCCCAAGCTCGCCTACGACGTGGTCCAGATCTACACCACGCCCCGCATCGTGCGCATGCTGGAGGCGGCCAACGCGGAGGCGGAGCGGCTGAAGGACGAGTACGTGGGCGTGGAGCACATCCTCATCGCCGTCGCCGACGAGCGGGACGGTGAGGCGGTGCGCATCCTGGGCCAGTTCGGCATCGATAAGGAGAAGATATACCGCGCCCTGCAGGAGGTGCGCGGCGGCGCTCGCGTGGACAGCCCCACGGCGGAGTCCAAATACCGTGCCCTGGAGCGCTACAGCATAGACCTGACGGAGGCGGCGCGGCAGGGCAAGCTGGACCCCGTCATGCACCGCGAGGACGAGATCAAGCGGGTGATGCAGGTGCTGAACCGCCGCACCAAAAACAACCCGGTGATCATCGGCGAGGCGGGCGTCGGCAAGACCGCCATCGCTGAGGGGCTGGCGCAGAGGATTGTGGCCGGCGACGTGCCGGAGAACCTGAAGGATAAGCGGGTGCTAGCGCTGGACATGGGCGCCATGGTGGCCGGCTCCAAGTTCCGCGGCGAGTTCGAGGAGCGGTTGAAGGCCGTCATGGACGAGATCAAGCGGGCGAAGGGGGAGATCATCGTCTTCATCGACGAGATCCACCAGGTGATGGGCGCCGGCGCCGCCGAGGGCGCGATCGACGCCTCCACCATGATGAAGCCCGCCCTGGCCCGTGGCGAGCTCCAGTGCGTGGGCGCCTGCACCCTGGACAACTACCGCAAGCACATCGAGAAGGACGCCGCCCTGGAGCGCCGCTTCGCCCCCGTCTACGTGGACGAGCCCAGTCTGGACGACACGATCGAGATGCTGAAGGGGTTGCGGCCGCGCTACGAGTCCCATCACAAGGTGAAGATCGGCGACGAGGCGATCGAGGCGGCGGTGCGCCTGTCCGACCGCTACATCGCGGACCGTCACCTGCCGGACAAGGCGATCGACCTGATCGATGAGGCGGCTTCCAAGCACGTAATCGAGGCCCAGAGCATGCCGCCGGAGGTGCGCCGCCTCCAGGAGCGGGTGGACGAGCTGGCGCGCGAGGCGGAGGCCGCCGTTCAGCGCGAGGAGTTCGAGGCGGCCGCCCACATCAAGACGGAGCTGGAGAGCATCCGCGCCGAGTACGAGCAGCTGCGCTCCGGCTGGGAGAAGGACCACGTTGAAAGCATGAACGTGGAGGAGTCGGACATCGCGGAGCTGGTGGCCAAGATGACCGGCATCCCCGTCGCCCGCATGTTGGAGGGCGAGAGCGAGAAGCTGTTGCACATGGAGGAGCGCCTGCACGAGCGGGTGATCGGCCAGGAGACCGCGATCAGCGCCATCTCCGAGGCGATCCGCCGCGCCCGCGCCGGGCTCAAGGACCCGCGCCGGCCCATCGGCAGCTTCGTCTTCCTGGGCCCCACGGGCGTGGGCAAGACGGAGCTGGCGCGGGCGCTCGCCGCCTTCATGTTCGATAACGAGGACTCCATGATCCGTATGGACATGAGCGAATACCAGGAGCGGCACACCGTGTCCCGCCTCATCGGGTCGCCGCCGGGCTACGTGGGCTACGAGGAAGGCGGCCAGCTCACGGAGCTGGTGCGGCGCCGGCCCTATCGCGTAGTCTTGTTCGACGAGATCGAGAAGGCGCACCCGGAAGTGTTCAACGTCCTCCTCCAGATCCTGGAGGACGGCCGCCTTACGGACGGCCACGGCCGCTCGGTGGACTTCCGCAACACGGTGATCATCATGACCTCCAACCTGGGCACGGAGGAGTTCCAGCGGACGCCCCTGGGCTTCGTCCCCTCGGGCAAGCCTAGCCAGTCGGAGAAGGATAAACAAAAGAGCGAGGTGGAGAAGGCGCTGCGCAAGACGTTCCGGCCGGAGCTCCTCAACCGCATCGACGAGACGATAGTGTTCGACCCGCTGACGGAGGACGACCTGAAGCAGATTGTGGAGCTGCTGCTCAGCGACGTGCGGGAGCGGCTGGCGGAGCGTCGCATTGACCTGGAGCTGACGCAGGCGGCGAAGGAGGCGCTGGTGAAGGAGGGGTTCGACGCGGTGTTCGGGGCGCGGCCGCTGCGTAGGACGATCGAGCGGCGGGTGGCCAGTCCGCTATCGCGGCGCATCCTGGCGGGAGAGTTCGCCGAAGGCGACACCGCCCTGGTGGGCCACACCGATGGGGAGTACACGTTCGAGAGGAAGAAGGCCGCCGCCAAGGCGAAGGCGGCGGCCAAGGCGGCCAGCTAGGGGCTGAAGGTCGCCGCTATAGATGCAGAATTTCCCTCGTGGGACAGGCTTCAGCCTGCCGCGGCCGACTGAAGTCGGCCCCGCCGGGGAAGAGAGCGCTGGCCCGCCGGTGGCGACCCGAAGGTCGCCGCAACACAGCTTCTAGCAGACTCTGCCGCTATGCCTCTTTGGCGACGGGCTCCGCCTCGTCGCGGCGCAGGGAGGGGACGCGGGCGCGGAGGAAGGAGGGCACCGTCTCCTGGGCGCGCTCCACCGCCTCGCGCACCTCGCCGAAGCTGCGGCGTACCACCTCGCGGCCCTCCCGCTGCGACTCCGCCAAGTCGTCCAGCATCTCCTGCCGAAGGGCTATCCGGCGCGCCTGGTCGTTGGCCAACGCCTCTGAGGCGGACTCGTACAGGCCGACGATGTCGGTGGGGCGCTTGACCCAGCCTCTGGTCACGCTGGTCCAGTCGTGAGCGCCCTGGCGCGTGGCCTCGACCACGCTGCGCACGAACCGGTAATAGCGCTCGTTGATGCCCTTAATCGTGTCGAAACTGGATTCCTGACGTTCGGTGATCGTCTCGAACAGGCGGTCGATGTTTTCGCGGGCGCTCATATTCTCGCTCCTTGGGGTGCGTTGGCGGGCGGACGCTTTCCATTACACCCCGCGGGCGGAAGCGATGTCAACGGCAAATCGGGCCGGAACGGTCGATTCCCGGCAGATCATTCTGTCATAATGGTATAGGCAGGGCGGCCCTGCGCTTCTGATCGCCGGTTCGCCGCGGATGCAAGGAGGCGAACCGATGGCATTATGGGAGTACAAGGTTGCTTACGTAGACTTCCGGGGACGCATATCCACGGAGGGTTCGGAGTTCATCCGCCAGCCGGGTGAGCATCGCACGGCGTTTGTCCGGCGCTACCTGGACGTTCTGGGCCAGGAGAGCTGGGAGGTGGCGGCGGTGCAGCCCTTACGATACGAGACGAGCTACTTTGTTCTGAAGCGGCCCGCGAAGGCCGCGAAGAACGAAGGTTAGTCCGTCTACAGCGGATAATCGGTCTGGTTTGACGCGCGGCTGACGGCGACAAGAACAGGGGCCGCCCTGCGCCCAGCAACTCGAACGCGCCGATTTTGCCTGGCGGAGCAAGATTACGTCCACTATAATAGATACGAGCAGGGCCTTTCTAGTGAAAGCGCCCATTCCGGTGAATCATAACATTGCGCATAGCTTTCGGTAGCGACGAACGGACGCACCTGATCGACTTCGTCGAGCAGGAGCTGCGAAACCGGGGCCATCAGGTAGAGCTGGTAGGACCACCGGCGGGCGAGCCGTTGCAGTGGACGGAGGTTGCCGGCGCCGTGGCTGAGCGGGTGTCCTCCGCTCAGGCCGATGAGGGTGTGCTCTGCTGCTGGACAGGCACCGGCGTCTCGATAGCGGCGAACAAGGTTCCCGGTGTGCGGGCCGCGCTCTGCGGCGATGCGGAGACCGCCCGCGGCGCCCGTGCCTGGAACGACGCCAATCTGCTCTGCCTCAGCCTGCGTACTACCACCGAGGCTATGGCAGGAGAGATCCTGGAAGCCTGGTTCTCCGCTTCCCCTGATGAGAGCGAGGCGGAGAACGTGGAGAAGCTCAAGAAGATGGATGGGCGATACCGGTCGCGGGACGTGCTTGCGTCTGCAGAGGGGAAGAAAGGGAGGGTCTAGTGGCAGAAGAGCGGCGGAGAAGGAGGCGCGGCCGCCGGCGAGGTGGCGGCGATGGTCATCCCTCCGACAGGCCCACCGAAGAGCGGCCGGAAGAGGGCCAGACCGAAGGCGCGGAAGAGGGCCAGACCGAAGGCGCGGAGGAGGGCGAGCCCGAAGCAATTGAAGAGGGTGGCTCCCAGTCACGGCCGAGGTTCTTTTTCGGACAGCGCCGTGACCGCGAGGAGGAGGCCGAGGAGAAGGCGGAGCGTAGCCACAAGGAGCGCGAGGAGCGACAGGCCGCGGGAACGCCGGCGGACACCTCGCCGCTCAGCTTCTGGCGTCGTGGGCGGGCACGGACTTACCGTGATCAGCCTATGCCCAAGCAGACCATGGGGCGGACGTTGCGCCGCGTTCGAAGTATGCGCGTCCCGCCCTGGGTGCCGGTGATGGTCGTCGTCCTTGCCGTGTTCGGCATCCTGGGGCTGCTGTTCGTCGTTCGCGGCGCCACCGGCGCGCCCCGGATCAACGACCACCGCCACGCTACTTACCAGACCTTCATCTGCGGCCAGCGTCAGGCGCACTATCCTGAGTGGAGGGCCGGCGTCCACACCCACGAAGACGGCATCATCCACATCCACCCGTTCCTGCCACGGGAAGAGGGCGCCGGCGCCCGCCTTGGGAAGTGGTTCGAGTACGGCGGCGGTAAGCTCACCCAGTCCGAGTTGAGGAAGCCCGGCAGCCGGGAGGAGTTCAAGAACGGCGACGAGTGCCCGGACGGCTCGGAGGGCTTCCTCCAGGTGTTCGTCAACGGCGCGAAGCTGGACGACTGGAGCCGCTACATCCCCGAAGACGGCGACCGTGTCCGCATCGTGTTCGGTCCTGAGGCGGAGGCGGGCCCCGTTGAGCAGGAAGACCGGACGGTGATCCCTGAGAGCGAGGCGGCGCGTACGGTGGAGCTGGAGGTGACGGGCGCCGAGGGCGATGCCGCCTTTGTTCCCGTTTCCATAGAGCTGGAGCCCGGCGAGACCGTCAAGCTGCTGGTTAGCAACACAGGTTCGATATCACACAGCGTCCGCGTGGCGGGCGCCGACGGCGGATACGAGACCGGTGACGATTTCGTGAGCGAACCCGAGATCATCCAGCCGGGAGAGGAAGGGTTCCTCATCGTCCGCTTGGATGAGGAGGGCGAGGTTGAGTTCCGGGACCCGACGGCTCCGCTCGCCATAGGCACGATAGTGGTGACGGGCGAGCTGGCGGGGGAGACTCCGGAGCCGGGTGACCCGGAGCCGGTCGATGTCAAGTTTGACGTGTCGATGGGCGATAACTTTTTCGAGCCCGGCGAACTGGAGGTGGAGGCGGGCCAGATGTTTCGAATTAAACTCACCAACGACGGCGAGTTCATCCACAACCTGCGCATAACGGGCGCCGACGGTGAGTACGACACCGAGGACGACCTAGTGTCTACACCGAAGTTCCAGAAGGGCGGGGAGACCGGAGAGCTGGTGGGCCAGATCGATGAGCCCGGCGAATATAGCTTCCGCTCCGACTCCCAGTCTACCGAAATGGTGGGGACGATCACGGTCGTCAAATAGAGGTGCCAGGCGGCGTCGGTTGAGCGCGCTCGCGCTCAACCGACGCCCAGACCCACGCGGACCCCGCCGACTTCCCGCGAACCGACTGAACCGCTCATTCCTCCCCGATTGTAACTGAAGGGGCCGCGCGACCGTCATCTTGACAGACCCCTGGCGGGCTTTATACTGATGGCGCCTGTAAGGGCCCGCGGCGAGATGCGGTAGCGGATGGCTGAGGGAACAGATATGCCGGTAGTGACGATGTCCGGGACGATAGCCAGCGGCGCCCGCGAGATCGGGCGGGCCGCAGCCTCTCTCCTGGGGACAGACTACGTAGATCAGCAACTGCTGGTGGATGCGGCCAGACGTCTGGGCGTTCCCCTGGAAGTCATGGCCGAACACGACGAGCGCTGTTCCAGCTTTGGCGAGCGTCTGTCGAGCATTCTGCGCGGCTTCCTGGAGCGGTCCGCCGCTGGAGGTGATCCGTTAACCGGGGCAGGCGGGCTGGAAGTCCTGCTGGGACGCACGTACGCGGACATGGCTCTGGAGCGCGAAGAGCCGGAGATCAGCGACTCCCTGTACATGAAGACGATGACGGCGATCATCCGCGAGTTGGGGGACCGTGGAGATATTGTGGTGCTGGGGCGAGGGAGCCAGATGATCCTGCGCGACTTACCGGGGGCGCTTCACGTCCTGACTCTCGCTCCCCAGGAGCTGCGCATCGAGCGTCTCGCCGCCCG
Source organism: uncultured Dehalococcoidia bacterium (assembly GCA_964649215.1). Lineage (GTDB taxonomy): Bacteria > Chloroflexota > Dehalococcoidia > SM23-28-2 > RBG-16-64-32 > JADFNQ01. The sequence continues at coordinate 665 of CAZYOV010000018.1, read as the reverse complement.
CGAGGGGATGTCGGTGGAGGAGGCGACGCAGCGAGTCCACGACAGCGACAAGGCCCGAGGCGCTTTCCACCGCAAGTTCTGGAAGGTGGATGTGAACGACCCATCGCTGTACCACATTACGCTTGAGACCTCGCGGCTGCCGTACGAGGTAGGGGCGGAGTTGGTGGCGGGGGCGGTGCGGTCTATTGTGGGTCCGGCTTAGGCAGAGGCTCGCTCAGGCGGGCGAGTACTGCCCGCAGGTGCTCCTCGGCGCGCACCAGACGGGCCTGCATGCCCCAGGGATTTCCCGGCGCTAAAGGCAGGCCCCAGCCGCGGGCCTCAGCCCCTTCGCCGACCACCTCCAGAAAGCCTTTGGCCTGCTGCGACTCCGCGCCGAACAGGGTGATCAGGAGATGGTGGGTAACATCGACCCATTGGCCGTAGTCGTACGAGACCGGGCCGCGGCCGCGTAGGCCCGGCAGTAGGTCCAGTCGATATTGGATCTTTTCCCTGGGGGAGGCCATCGCTCTGCCAGACTAGCGCAGTGAAGAGACGAAACGCAAGAACGCGTCCGTGCGGCGTTCGCGGTAGCGGTTTCTCCTGGTCTAGAAGAAGTCAGAGGGGTGTGGCGGGTAGTCGGCGGCCAGGATACGGTCGGCCAGGGCGGCCGCCTGGGGGTCGCTGGC
>CAZYOV010000017.1:10059-34286 GCA_964649215.1 uncultured Dehalococcoidia bacterium | reverse complement strand
ACATGCCAGCTTGTCAAGCTGGAGATCGTCGGTTCGAATCCGATCGGGGTCGCCAGTTCATTATTTTGGTTGACAACCTCCTCATAGTTCAGACGGAAGAACGGTTCGAACTCCGCTCTAGGCTTCACCGCCACGACCGCCTTGTCCTTTAGCCACATCTCATCGAACAGATATCTGGCCAGCTTGTTCCGCTGTTCCTCGGTCGCTGAATCCCAGGCGTCCACAACACTAGCTAGGAAACGGGCCAGGCGCTCCAACTGGCCAGCATCGTCATCGGCCACGGCAAAGGACCATAGCTCTCGTTGTAGGGCGTCCCGCTTCTGCAGGTACTCCTGCTTCGAGTAGTCGCCCCACTCGTAAAGCTCCTTGATGCGTCGCAGCTGCGCCTCCAGTCGAGAGCGCTCCTTCTCCCCGTCCTTGTATGCGGCGCGCAACTGGTTATGCGCTTCCAGGATGCGCCGCTGGTAGTCCTCAGGGATCTGGAAGGTCTCCAGGTAGCTTCTGACCTGCCCCTCGTATACGTCCAGGGCAGCCGAACGTTGCTGGCAGCCCCACCCTTTGGCCCTGGTGTAGCAGCCCAGCCGCACCTTTCCACTCACGCTCCAGCTGACGTGAATCCGACCCTTACAATGCCAGCACCGGGCTAGGCCCGTAAGCGAGGAGACCCGGCCCCTAGTTGGGCAGCTAGCATGCGTGCTCTTCTTGTTGTGCTCCCTCATCCTCTGGACTTCTCCCCATAGCCCTTCGTCGATGAACGGTCGGTGCTTTCCTTTCAGCCAGCCGCCGTTGCCGTCGGGAAGATAACCGATGTAGAACCGATTGATTAGCATGCCCCTGACTGTGTCCTTCGAAAACGGCCGGTTCCCCTGATTCCCAGCAGTCCGATAACCGCCAGCGTTCAGGGCCTGGGCGACCTGACGGTCGGTTTTGCCCTGAGCGGACAGTTCGAAGGCCATCTTCAGCCCAGGATAAGTTTCGGGGTCAGGCACCGGCACTCCGTCTTCGCCCTTCATCGCCCCGAAGGGCAGCAGGCCGCAGTAGAGGCCTTGGGCGCGTCGCTCTGCCCAACCCTTCTTGGTCTCCACGCTTAGGTTGTCCGAGTAGAACTGAGCGAAGGCGGCAAGGTTGGCGAGGACAACCTTACCCATCGGCGTCGAGAAGTCCATCTGCTCGCTCACGGAGACGAACGCCACGCGCTGGCGATCCAGAAGGTCGAGGTACTCGAAGGTGACTCTGAGATTGCGAGAGAAGCGGTCCAACTTGTGGACGACCACCACGTCGATAAGGTTCTTCTGGACGTCGTCTACCATCCGCTTGAATTGTGGGCGCCTGGTGATGTCATCGGTCCGGGCTGACCTTCCCCCATCCACGTACTCGGCTGTTATCTGCCAGCTCTTCTCTTCAGCAAAGGCGCGGCAGGCCCTTAGTTGGGCATCGATGCTGTACCCTTCCACCTGCTCTTCAGTGCTAACCCGAGCGTACAATGCTGTCCTCATCGTCGTCCCTCCCTGCTAACGCTTTCGGTCTGTTCATAGTCTAGGAGCATCCTCTTCTCGCCTTCGGTCAGCCTCTGAGTCTCGGGGTAGTCCAGACGCTGCAACGCGAGGATCATCTCGCGGCCCACGTAGGCGACCCCCTTGCCCACATGCTCGATGAGCCATCCGATGGCCCTCAGGCTGTAGCCCAAACCCATGCCGAAGCCTACCATCAGTTGGAGCCACCAGGGACGACGTACTTCCTCCCACACCAGATCTTCTTTGCTGCTGCCTATGTCACCGACCGCCATTCGCGCACCTCCCTCCCCATCACGAGTTCGTAGCGAAAGCCACGATGCTGACCGCCAGCAACGCTGTAAGGGGGAGCCATAACCGCCGCAGCAGCCAAAGGCCAATCTCCAAACCCTTCATCGCACCCAGAAAAACCATCACCGCCAGGAACAGCTTTGCCGGCCCAAGCTCCCACGCGGCGCTCGCCGTCTCCCGCAGGAGATAAGGAAGAACCCGTTCGTACAGGTTCATGACGAAGCCGATGCTGTCGTTCATCTTCAGCTGGTACCCTGCACCCCACCTTGTCTCCGTCGCGCCAGAGGGGGCTCGCGGTCAGTCGCCGCCAGCTTCCTCTGTGGCCGTCAACTGGGCCAGCAGTTGGTCTCCTCTTCCCTCCACAGGCGGCGGGCCCTCTTCATGAACAAGAAACGCCCTCAACAGGCGCCAGTCATCCTCGATCAGCTTGTCCGCGGCGAGCAGCCCGCCCATAAGCACCAGGTTCACGACGGTGCTGTATGAGACGTCGATGAGCAGGTCCCTGATGAGGCTCCCTTGCAGCTTGCGCAGCTCCACGTCGATGTAGTCGGGGATGCGGATGTACTGCTTGGTCAACTTCCTTTTCCTTGTCATTCGGCGCCCTCTAGCATCTAAGCATCGCTGCCATTCCCAGATTAGCGCTACAGGCTTCAGTAGTCAACATGTTTTTGAAAGTTTTTGACAGGGACCGGAGCCACCAGGGAAGGAAGATGTAGCGGATCAGAAATAAGGGCTCTTATTTCGTCAAGCCCTAGGTTGGGAACGGCTCAACCGCCTCTCTCAATTGACACTAAGGCAGATTAGTGTCCGGTCGCGGAGGTGAGCCCCGGCACCATCTCAGCCTCGGCCGCGTACAGTTCAGTCTAGCTCGTCACCTGTCCAGTCCCCCCGCCCAGACAGCGCAGGGTCGGCCTCGCGAGCCGGCCTTTCGACCGGTATCGCCTTGCTGGGGTGGACATACGTTGACCGCGCGGAGGCCGTCGTATACGCCGCCCGGCACAGCCTGGTCGACTGACCGTAACGTCAGGAACAGTCTTTGACTAATCTAGGTAGATGAGCCAGAATTATGTGCGTCCTATCAGTGGGCTGGCTACGATGAACCAAGAGCTTCCTCAAGGCGCCCTACCCGAGCGCACGGCAATAGTCGGCCGGGAAACTGAGCAGGCCGAACTGCTGCGGCTACTCGATCGGGCGATTCGTGGGCGCGGCGCTGTGGTTCTCCTCAGCGGTGAGCCGGGCGTCGGCAAGACCCGCCTCGCTGAAGAGCAGATGGCCGAGGCGCGCAGGCGTGGTATGACTGCGCTCATCGGCCGCTGCTACGAGGCGGAAGGTGCGCCACCCTATATCCCCTTCGTGGAGATGCTGGAGGAGGCCGTCCGCACGTTCCCGCCCGAAGCGCTGCAGGAAGCCCTGGGCGACTCGGCGCCGGAGGTGGCGAAGCTGATGCCTGAGCTGCGCCGGACCTTCCCCGACATCCCTCCTCCTCCGGAGCTGCCGCCGGAACAGGGGCGGCGCTACCTCTACAACGGCGTGCGTGACTTCATCGCGCGGTCAGGCCGCGCCCAGCCGCTGCTACTCGTGCTAGAAGATCTGCATTGCGCGGACGAGCCGACGCTACTGTTGCTCCAGCATATCGCTCAGCGACTCGCCGAGATACCCGTCCTCATAATTGGGACCTTTCGCGACGTAGAGCTGGATATTGGCCATCCCTTCGCGAAGGCGCTGGAGGACTTCGTGCGCCAGCGACTCGCCCAGCGGATCGCCCTCGGTCGCCTTCCGGAGGCCGCGGTCGGTACTATGCTCCGCACGCTGAGCGGGCAAGAGCCGCCGGCAGCGCTCGTGCACTTCGTATTCAGTCAGACGGAGGGGAACCCCTTCTTTGTGGAAGAGGTGTTCCGCCACCTGGCCGAAGAGGGTAGGCTCTTCGACGATCAGGGCTGCTGGCGAACCGATCTTGAGGCGAGCGGACTGACCGTGCCTGAGAGCGTGCGCCTGGTCATCGAGCGGCGGCTGGATCGGGTCAACGAGGAGACACGCCGCGTGCTGACGGCCGGCGCCGTCGTCGGACGCGCCTTCAGCTTTGAGCTGCTAGAGGCGATTACAAGTGTTGATCCCGAGAGATTGCTTGACGCGATCGACGAGGCCGAGCGGGTCCGTCTGATCATGTCGACTTCCGACGGGCCGGAGGCGACGTTCACGTTCGCCCACGAGCTGATCAGACAGACCTTGGTCAGCGGCCTCTCGCTCGCTCGTCGCCAGCGCATGCACCTGCGGGTGGCCGAGGCGATGGAGCGGCTTTACGCGCGGGACGTGGAGCAGCATGCAGCCGACCTGGCCCACCATCTCCACCAGGCCGGCGCCGTCGCCGAGCGCGAGAAGACGGTCCGTTACCTAACGCTGGCCGGCGACCAGGCGCTGGAGTCGGCGGCGTTCGAGGACGCCCTGCGCCTTTACCAGAGCGCCCTCTCTTTGCAGCCGACGGCCGATGAGAAGGGCGACCTGCTGTTATCGCGCGCAAAAACCCGTAGCGCCCTCGCCCAGTGGGATGATGCGGCGGCCGATTGGCGGGAGGCCCTCGCCATCTACGAGCGCACCGGGGATACCCAGGCGGTGGGTATCGCGTACCTTGAACTCGCACAACCGCTGCTAGTCGGAGAGCGAAGCGGAGAAAGCCGGGAGTTCATCCGGCGCGGGCTCAAGGCAGTGGGTGAACGGGTTAGCGCCACTCGCTGCCGGCTGCTGGCTGCGGCCGGGGTCTCCACTGGCTGGGGATTGGACCGTCAAGCTGGAATCGACCTACTGAGGCAGGCCGAGGACATGGCGGCCGAACTTGGTGACGATCGACTGCGCGGAGAGGTCTTGACCAACAAAGCGGCTCTGCACCATCCCTATCTAGAGCCCCAAGCGGAGGCAGACGACGGGCTGCGGGCGGCGGACTTACTGCGTTCGGTCGGCGATCTGCACACCGCGTCGCTGGCGCTGGCATTCGCGCAGTGGGGCCTGATCGGGATCGGGCGGCTCGAGGAGGCGGCTCAAGCCGGCGAGAGCGCGGAATCGCTCGCCACTCGCGTCGGACACGTTGGGGCGCGTTTTCTGGCGGGTCTACAAATCCGGATTCGCGAGTTCGCGGCGTTCGGCAATCCCAGGCTGTCCGAGGAAAGGTTCCAGGCTCACCTCCAGTTCGGCCAAAGCGTGGAGCATCCCGGCGCCTGCTTTGACTACACACATCTGGCACGGGCGCAGTTCTGGGGAGGCCGCTGGGACGAAGCGCTGGAGAACGCACGCAAGGGGGCAGTCGTGGAGATGCCCGGCGCCACAACAGGCTACTGTTGGGGGCCTCTCCTCTTGTACAGCGCGTACGCGGGCGAGCGTCAACAGGCCTTGGGGATCTTGCAGGAGAGGCGGCATCTGTTGCCAAGGCCGGGGCAGCCGAACACGATGGGAGCCTGGGCGATGCTGGAGTCTGCGATCGAGGCCCTCGCCACCCTCGGCGAGCGCGAAGATGCCGCTCTGTTGTACCCCCTCGCGAGAGAGGCCGTCGATTCGGGCGCGATCATACGCGTGTCTGGTGCCGGGTTGTTCCAGACACTGGCAGGCATGGCTGCGTCTTGTGACGAGCAATGGGAGAAGGCGGAGCAGCATTACGAGGACGCCCTGCGTCAGGCGCACGAGATCCCCCACAAGGTCGAGCAGCCCGAGGTGCGACGGTGGTACGCTCGCATGCTCGTCGACCGCGACGCGTCCGACGACCGGGAGAAGGCGAGCCGGCTCCTCTCGGAGGCCATCGCTATGTATAGCGAGCTGGGCATGCCGAAACAGGTTGAGATGAGCGAGGCCCTGCTCGACGATGTCACGGCGCGCCCGCCCACACAGGTCTTCCCGGCCGGCCTGACGCGGAGGCAGGTGGAGGTGCTGCGCCTCATCGCTGCCGGCAAGAGAAATAAGGAGATAGCCGAAGAGCTCTTCATCAGCCCCAACACCGTCCTCCGGCACGTCAGCAACATCTTCGCCAAGACGGGCGTGGCCAACCGGGCCGAGGCCGCGACGTACGCCGCCAGGCACGGCCTGGTTGAGTGAGCTCCCTCAATAGGACAGTAACAGTTTCCTGCCATGCCGCGCTCCAGAGGGCGCCTCTTCCGGCTTCCTCAAAATCCCAGCTTCCTGCGATGGCGCCCTCGACGTTCTGAGCGAACATACCGATAAGCAGCTCGACGCACTGGCCGCAAGCACAAAGGGGGTTCGGTCATGGCCGAAGTACACAAGCCATCTATAGGGATCGCCCAAGGCAGCGCCCCAACGTCACGGCCACGGCGAAAGCCTGGCGCAAGGGTGACAGGCCGCTCCGTCATCTACGAGTCGCTGCTCCCGGTGGTCCGGCTCTCCTCGACGGTTCTCACTTGGCCAGCCGTCGCGATAGGTCGCCTGCTGCTAGGCTCGCGGAGCACCCGTATCGGCGGCTACCGCCGCACCGGCTACCCAGAGATGGATCACTGGTCGGCCGGGCGCAGGCGGGGCTTCGACAAGTAAACATGAACCCAGCGCTCGTGCGGACTGCTCCTAGTGTCGTGGTGGCCTATCGTGTCGAAGGTGGAGGTTCGCCTCAGACGATCGGGCGGCGACCTTTCTCACCAGGACTGCCCTGCGCCCCGAGGGGCAGCTACACTAAAGTGTCGTTAGTGTGGACTGACGTCCAGAAGGCGATTCTTACCCCGTCCTTGGTCTGAGCGTACTGGATGTGTGGCTCCATGGCGGGGATATTGTACGCCTCTGGACTATCCCTGTCTCGGTGGCACTGGATGGATCGGGCCATCAGCAGGCGGTCGTCTGATACGCCAGTGGGGCTGGACGGGCTTGACGGCGGGGTGTGTCCTAGAGGGGATTGACAGCGTCCTAGCCCAGGAGCACTGTCGCAGCATGAGCCCAAGGAGAGGCGCAACCGTGAGAGGGTGGGCCGTCTGGGCCGCTACCCTGGCGGTGGTCCTACTGCTTAACAGGATCGTGTGGACGCTCGTGATCACGAGCTGGGGAGTTTCGTAACGGTCCCGGTCACGGGCCGAGCGGCGCCAATAGCCTCGTTGCTGCCGGGGGTTGACTGGGCCGTGTAGAATAGGTACAGCGAAGGAGCAGCGTTGGCAGCCATATTAAGAGTATCCGTCGCCTTATTATGAGATGGACGCAGCGCCCGAAAGGCGCACACGATGGCGCTCCCTGAGGCGGACCGCAAAAAGCTGGACTTTGAGCTGGGGCGGGCGTTCAGTCCCGCGGCGCCTGTCGACACGGCTGATCTCTTCGCCGGTCGTCGGGCACAATTGAGAGACGTTGTTGACGCCATCAATCAGCGAGGCCAACATGCCATCATTTACGGGGAGCGGGGCGTCGGAAAAACCTCGCTCGCCAGCATCCTCTCGGAGCGACTGCAAGCCGCCGGAGTTACGGTTCTTGCCCCCAAAGTGAATTGTGACGGATCAGACGATTATTCCTCCCTCTGGCGGAAAGTCTTGGGAGAAATTGTGCTGGTTCGGGAGGTGAAGGGCCTGGGGCTGCAACCGCAGACGGAGAAAAAAAGGACCAGCTTGGCAGCCAATCTTCCGAAGAAGATGACGCCGGATATCGTTCGGCGAGCGCTTATGGGGGTCGGACCGGACGTGACCCTCATACTGATCATCGACGAGTATGACAGAATGGAGGTCGGCAGAACCAGCCGGTTGTTCGCCGACACGGTAAAGGTGCTGTCCGATCAGTCTGTCCCCGCCACGGTAGTCGTCGTAGGCGTGGCTGACACCGTCGACGACCTGATCAAAGAGCACCAGTCCATCGAGCGGGCGCTGGTTCAAATCCACATGCCTAGGATGTCCCATGACGAATTGACGCAGATAGTGGACGTTAGGCTAACCAAGGTGGGGATGGAGATTGAACGAGAGGCTGTGCAGTACATATCGTTCCTCTCACAGGGACTTCCACATTACACCCACTTGCTCGGACTTTTCGCGGCGCGGCGAGCTCTATCCCGCGGGGTGCGGACCGTCTCATTGGTCCACGTTGAGGCGGCGGTTGGTGATGCTATAGCCAAGACCCAACAAAGTATTCGAAGTGCCCACCACATCGCTACCATGAGTCCAAGGAAGGAGAATCTTTATGCGCAGGTATTGCTCGCCTGCGCGCTGGCGCGGAAGGACTCCCTTGGATACTTTGCCGCTGCAGATATCAGGGCCCCCATGTCGCAAGTGATGCGGAAGCCGTACGACATCCCAGCCTTCTCGAAACACCTGAACGACTTCTGTGTGCCCGTACGAGGATCGGTTCTGCACAAGATTGGGTCGCGGCGACGATTCCGCTTCCGCTTCGTCAACCCACTGATGCAGCCGTTCGTGATCATGCAGGGGCTCAACTCGGGCTTGATTGACAGGGCCGCTCTGGTCAGCGCACAAAACTGACCTCCCCTGCCGTAGCCCCACCCCTCTGGTCACTGTCTATGGTGAGCCTCCAAACACAGGAGTAGGCCGGAAGAGTTCAGCCTCGGACGGCGTAGTGTCCAAAATGTCAGGGGATGTCAATAACTACCGACGCTCCCAGACCGTCCGCTTTGCCATCAGCTCCCGAAGACCGGCTGTGGTCGGAACAGTTCCGTGTCGCTCGTTTGACGAGTGATCTCCCCTGAATCAATGAAGGTATCGAGGAGACTCTTAGACAGGAAGGTAGTCCCGTAGCGGTTGACGAAGCTCTGCCGGCCCTGGTCGGTCAGGCCACGGAAGAGTCCCGAGTAGAAGAGAAACTAGGTCTGGGTTCTCCAGCACCATCTGGGTACGCTCAGGGTTGACGACCTCGTCGCGTTCTGTTGACCACGTTTGTCAACAAAGAACGGGCGCAGCGGGGCCCAGTTGCTCCAAACCGCTGCGCCCAGAGACACATCCCTCAGCCGCAGGGGCAGCCGAGAGACGCGATTATACCACACTCCCTGACCCATCAAGGTGTGTCACGCCGATCATCGCCACAACCCCACCTGCCAGCGGGCAGGGCCCCAGATACGGGTTCTTGCTTTGCACCACATATTTGTTCAACATCGTCCACTTGGGGTTCCACTCATACTCATTCGGGCATCAAATACGTTCTGTTCGGCTTAACCCAGCACACCGCTTCCAGGCCCCCTCTGATGTGATCTTCGCCGGGCCTGCGCCGGTCGCCCACCGAGCCCTCTGCCCCTGACATATAGAATAATCGTCGGGATGTATGCATAATTTTACCTATAAAATTTCTGAGTGAGAGTGGCGATTCCCTACCCCTCATATAGCTCGGAAGGGCAACCACTTGTCTGACTTTCCATGGATCGAGTCTCTGAGGGAACGCGAATAAATGGGGTGGGGTGTGGGGGTGGGGGCGCGTAAATATGCGTGGTGGTGGTGACGCCCTCCCGTCTGGATGGGTACATAGCATGGTAGATGCCAGGCCAGGGAGAGGGGACGGAGGACAAAGATAGAGGCCCCCGCCGGTTAGGGTAGGGGCCTCAGACTAGGGGACGGTTGTGGGGCGCCCTAGGCCCCCTCAGACCGTCCGGCCTGTCGAAGGTAGGCGCCGGCGGCTTGACTGGTAGTGCGCCATCCGCGAGGGTCAAGGCGGCTGTATCGCCCGTAAAGTAGCCGCCGTTTGACCCGTCCGCGCCACTGGGCGCATATCTGGGCACGACGGACCTGTATGCTGGACGGATACCGGCTCAGCTTAAGCATGGTTGCCTCCTCGATTAGACTCTCGCCTATCTAAATGGTAACACAGAGATAGCCAGAATCAAGGGGGATTCAGGGTGATTTGATTCAATCTTTTCTATGTGTACCTACGGAACACTCACGGAGCACTCAATAGCCTGCCGTGGGTGCGTGCGACCGCGCGCTAGATCGCGCCTGATAAGTACCATTATCGGGTATTCAGATTCCCTCAGAATCAACCTGAAAACCCCTTGCTGGCGGCAGCGTGATGCTGCTATGCTTGTGACGATGGTTAGAGTAGGCGTAGCCCACCTCGTTATGAGTGGAAGAGGGCGGCCCAGCGCTTCGTTCGACGTTGGGAGAACCGGCCCCGGCCCCCGGACGGATTAGGGAACAGAGATAGCAGGATGACCCCCAAGGAATTGAAACAGTTACGCCGGGTCGCTGGCGTCTCACAGAGCGGCTTAGCCCGCAAGCTGGGCATGAGCAGGAGTCAAGTGCAACGGTGGGAGTACGGCGTGAGCCCCATATCGCAGGCGTTGGAGATCGCCATACGTGCCGTGCTGGGGGCCCCGAAATGACACTCCAACCGACAGGCACCACGGCCCTGACTAGGCAGGCTCACTCAGACACCCAGGCCGTTGACCTATGGCTGCATGGTCGCGGCCCCCACACCCAGCGGGCCTATAGCAGCGACGTGGGCCGCTTCCTTGTGTTCGTCGGCAAGCCTCTACCCCAGGTGACGCTAGGCGACGTTCAAGCGTTCGCTGACTCCCTGGCCGCCCTCTCGCCGGCCAGCCGTGCCCGTACACTGTCCGCGGTCAAGTCGCTGCTGGCGTTCTGCCATCAGCTAGGCTACCTGCCTTTCGATGTTGGTAGGCCCGTTAGACTGCCAGCGATAAGAGGCACCCTGGCCCAGCGCATCCTTACAGAATCCGACGTCCAACGGATGCTGGCGCTTGAGCCTGGGCCACGCAACAGGGCCATGCTACGCCTGTTGTACGGGGCCGGTCTCCGTGTCAGTGAGCTAACCGCCCTGACGTGGCGCGATGCCCAGGACCGGGGGGACTCGGGGCAGATCACCGTCATGGGCAAGGGCGAGAAGACGCGGGCTATCCTGCTGTCCGTCGATACATGGAGGGAGCTATCCGGCCTGCGCGATGCCGATGACGCGCCCGTGTTTCCTTCTCGCAACGGGGGGCACCTAGACCCCAGCCAGGTGCGGCGCATCGTCAAGGGAGCCGCCCGCCGTGCTGGGATCACGGCCCCCGTCTCTCCCCACTGGTTGCGCCACGCCCACGCCAGCCACGCCCTAGACCGGGGCTGCCCGATCCATCTGGTACAGGCCACGCTGGGCCATGCCTCGGTCGCCACCACTGGCCGCTATCTACACGCCCGGCCGACTGACAGCAGCAGCCGCTATCTGGCCGTTTAGCTGGCGGGGGGCTGGGCGGGTGTTAACGTCAGCCCGACTAGGGGGTATAATCGGCCGTCGAAAGGGGATGTCGCCATGAACACAAGAACCGTCATGCTCCTGCTGCTTTTCGTGATTCTAACTTGGGGCGGGTCAGCCGGTATTGCCTACGGAGTCGTCGAATTAACTGGCGGCGGACCACCGGGGCCACAGGGCGAACAAGGAGGGCGAGGCCCACGAGGACTTACGGGTGCCAAGGCGGCCGACCCAGTCGAGGATCTCTTTCTTGACCCTTGCTCCGAGGCGATTGATGCCTATGAAGAAGGTTTGAGTACGCCGGGGCTCAGCGAGCAACAAGTGATAGCCTTATACGATGTATATGTCGCTCGTTGTGGCGGGGATTAGAAGAGGAACAGGGCTAGATGCCACCAGCACCGGCCTCTACGACTACGTGACTCCGTTCTCACGGCCCACGAGGCAATGAGGCAAGAGGGCAACGAGGGGCTGTTATTAAAGCATGGGGCCCTTTCCTTAAACAAGAGATTGCGCTAGTTGAGCCGGCGAAGTTAATCTTTCTACCGAGGCCAATCCTATTGACAAATGCAATGCAATATGGTATCATTATAGATAACATCAATGAGTAGCTTCGCAATATGAAGAAAAAGGGATGCTGGTTCTGAGTGAATCGCACTGGTGTAGCACGGTATAAGGCCCTGCATTGGAGTCTGTACCAAGCCCAGGTTGACCTGGATGCACAGTCGGCCTGTCCACAAGGCCATCCGTTTGCAGACGACTTCTATGTAGAGGGGGTCCGGGTCGTTAGCATCAAAGTCAACGTCAACGTGACTCCGAAGGGCCGAGTGGTGTGCAGGCGATGCAACGCCGAGCGAGCCGTTGAGTTCCGCCGGGGTCGTAAGGCAGACAAGGAAGGGAAGAGGGATGGCGAAGCGGCCAAATGAGCAAGACTGGCCCGCCCAAGCCACCCAAGGCGCCTGAAGCACGTTCTGTACCGAGTGGCCATAACCCTGCCTGTGCCTGGCCCGACGATTGCGCCTGTAACGACGCCTACGCGGGGTCCTTAACAGTCCGGGGCGTTCACGACCCCTGTACTCTTCCGGGTCACGTCGACTGTGAAGTGTACCTGACCTTGAGCCCCGTTGTCACAATCAGCCACCATTCCCAGCATGCCTTTATTCGCCCGAAAGGCGCGGGTGCCGAGGGGGGTGGTGCGGAATGAGCAAAGACCGAACTAAAGAGCCCATCCTGGAGCAGGCGGCACTCCTTCCCGGCTTGGTTGACATCGTGCTGGACGACAATGGGCGGCCCTGCTTTCTCATGGACGACGGGGAACCAGCTTTCCAACGGAATCAGGGAGGAGACGAGCCGACTTTGGTGCCCCCGCGCAAGGACAAGATGAAGTGGAACGTGCCCCACCTGGGCCCCATAAAGCTATACTACGACGGACTATGCCGGGGCCGGGAGAGTCCCCAACGCTTGTTTGAGGCTGTCAGAAAGCGGCTGACCCGCCACTCTTCCCTCCCCACGGATGACTACTACGACCTGCTCACCGCCTGGGTGTTCCATACGTACCGACAGGATTGGCTCCGGTTCTCCCCGATAATATTTCTGTTTGGAGTAGCAGAGCGGGGGAAGAGCCGGACAGGAGAGGCCCTTGCCCATCTATCCTATCGGGGCAAAGTACAGGTCAGCACTAACGAGGCTCCCCTGTTCCGCCTCGCCAGTCTTGCACAGCCTACGTTCTTCCTGGACGTGGAGCGATTTAACAAGCAAGTCGAGAAGAAGAATCTGGGCGAGATACTGCTGGCGCGAGCCGAGCGTGGGCGAAATGTAGATCGCTGCACTGACCCAGCAGAGGTGGGCTGGGACGGGCTCAAAAGTTTCGACATCTTCGGCCCTACGGTTGTCGCCACGAACGAGAAGCCCAGATCAGCCCCTCTGCTCTCACGAGGATTCTTCATTGTCATGCCGGCGGCGCGAACCCACTATCCACCCGTCGACCCTGACATACTGTTGCCGTTCCGGGAATGGTTAACGGCTTGGCGCTGGTGGACGATGACAGGGGGGCAGAAGCTCGTCACGGACGTACCAGGGCACAAATGGGGTCGCTGGCGAGACATCACACAGCCGCTCCGGCAGATCACCACAATGGTAGCCCCTGATCGACTCCCCAACGTGGATCGTGCCCTTGATGACCTGTATGGGGCGAGGCAAGATGAGAAGAGCGAAACCGTGGCCGCTTATATCATTCGGGCGGTGATCGAACTCGTCGCTGCGGATGAGCTTATGCGGGGAGGTAGGGGCCGGTTGACCACCGAGCAAATCAAAGAGCGTTTCTCCACTCTGATCGGCTGGGAAAGGGTCGGAGCCCAGACCGTCGGCGAGCACCTGCGCAGCCTGCGATTTGAGCGGACGAAGATGGACGGAGGGAACAGACGGGGTTGGACCTTCACAACGGAACTCTTGGAAGAATTGAAGGACGAGTACGACCTAAGCGATGACGGACGAGGGGCGGACGCCCGAACGGACACCTAGATGCTATCTGAGACGGACACCTATGAGGAGAGAACAGATACAGAAGGACGCCTCGGACGCCGTTTCCGTCCTGTAAGCCCTGTGCGCCTATATATCTATATAAGAGAGTAGAGAGTAAGAGGATATGAAGAGTAAGAGGGTAGAACTATCAGTGGAGGCGGGCGCGGGCCGGGGAGAACCAGGCGTCCAGGAGTCCAGGCGTCTGTCGTAGATACGAAATCACTCAGATTCGCCCCTTGAGGTGTCCGTCTACTCGCTGTAGGCGTCCGCCCATGACTAGGATGATCTATGTTGTCTGTGACCTCTAACGGAAAGGAGACTCCCTACCTGGATGTAGAGAGCGTCCTCACCCCGGATCAAAGAGAGCGCTTCTGGGCACGTGTAGACCGCCCTGTCGGGAAAGGGGCTTGCTGGCCTTGGACAGGCCCGAAAGACTGGGATGGCTACGGCCTCTATGGGGTCTGGGATCCTAGTGGGCGCATACGTACCACTCTCCGCGCTCACCGCGTATCGTACCAGCTCGTGTATGGCACGCTGCCCGATGACCTCGGCCTCGATCACTACCTTTGTGACGATCCTGGCTGTGTTCGCCCGAACCATCTGAGGCCGGCGACGGATAGGGAGAACACCCTTCGCGGGACCAGCCCCCCGGCGCGGAACGCCAGGAAAACCCGCTGCTTGCGGGGCCATCCCTTCAATGAGCGCAATACCTGGGTGCGCTCGGACGGGAGCCGAGCCTGTCGGCCCTGTAACCGCACCAGAAAAGCAGCGCAGAGGCGTAAACGGGCGGGGCGGTGAAGAGGTGAGGGAGTTGCCTAATCCTCAATCACTGCCCGAAAGCCCTCTCCTGGGCCTCCCGGAGCATGCCGACGTCGGGATGGGAATACGTGTTCATCATCTCGTAAAGGGTCTTGGGACTCCATCCAGCCAGGTGACCGATGGCGGTGGGACTGGTCCTCGCTCCGACATGCGCCGTTGCCCAGGTGTGGCGGAAGCGGTGACTACTCAGGGCGAATCCAACCTCCAGCGACCTTCTCTGCAGCATGAGCCGGATGGTGTTTCGTGACAGCACCCTTCCGGTGTCGGTGAGGAACACGTGATCGGTGTGGCCCCTCACGAGTTTGGGGCGACCCCGGCCCAGATACACGGAGAGGGCCTGAGAGCACGGCAGTATTAGGGGGACCACCCGCTGCGAATACCGGCTCTTGGTTCCGGCGATCTGGATAACGTCTTCCCGATCTCGGAAGTCATCAAGGTGAAGGTTGCAGACCTCCGACGACCTAAGCCCGCAGTAGCGGAGCAGGGAGACAATGGCGTGATCCCTGACGCCCAACGGCGAACGGTCATCTTGAAGAACCGCAAACAGCGTCCGAAGTTGGCCGTCCGTGTAGACTCTCTTGGCGGGGATGGTGCCTCTCGGCTTTCGCATCGAACCAGCGAGATCCAGGCGGTCGATGCCCTTGAGGAACACCTTGACGGACGTGTAGATCGTCTTACAACTTGCGACGGCGTGTTCCTGGGAGTACTCCCGAAAGACGGCAGCAAACGTGAAGGGGGTCAGCTCCCTCTCCCCCAGCACACGGACGAATATGCGGACGTGGTCGTGATAGCTCCTGAGCGTGGATGGGCTGAGGCCCTCGGCTTCCCGGAAGGTCAGCCATTCCTCCAGTGCGGCGTCCAGTTCTTTTCCGAACATGAGCTCCCTCCCCTAAACAATTGCGCGGGGGAGACTCCCTCTGTGGCCCATGGTAGGATGGAAAACG
The DNA here is from genome assembly GCA_964649215.1 of uncultured Dehalococcoidia bacterium. Taxonomy (GTDB): domain Bacteria; phylum Chloroflexota; class Dehalococcoidia; order SM23-28-2; family RBG-16-64-32; genus JADFNQ01. Next base: position 19,057 of record CAZYOV010000017.1, on the reverse strand, counting down.
GGCCGGGGTGTAGCTCAGTCAGGTTAGAGCGCCTGGTTTGGGGCCAGGAGGCCGGCGGTTCGAATCCGCCCACCCCGACCAGCTTTTCAGATGCCTGAGCCGCTCTTCCGCAAGCTCGATTGCCTCCGTGTCCCCGTGCCTGACATCGAGTCCGGCCTCGCCTTCTACCGCGATCGCCTCGGTCACGAGCTCGTCTGGCGCACCGAGACCCAGGCCGGGCTCAGGATGCCCGAGACCGACGCCGAGATCGTCATCCAGACGGAGCGTCCGGAGTTGGAGCCGAACCTGCTCGTCGCCTCCGCCGACGAAGCCGCGCAGCGCATCGTCCAGGCCGGCGGCAGCGTCCTGGCTGGACCGTTCGATATACAGATCGGCCGCTGCGCTGTTGTCCGGGACCCCTGGGGCAACCGCCTCGTGCTCCTGGACATGAGCAAGGGCGCGCTCGTCACTGACGGCGACGGCAACGTCGTCGGTAACGCTGCCACCACCCGGTTGAAGGAGGAGTAGCATGCCCTGGATCGGGACCGTCCCCTACGAGGACGCCACCGGCCTCCTCAAGGATGAGTACGACGCCGCCATCAAGCGCGCCGGACGCATCTTCAACATCGTTAGCCTCCAGAGCCTGCGTCCCCGCGCCATGCGCGCCTCCATCCGCCTGTACGCGGAGCTGATGCACGCCCCCTCCGGCCTCACTCGCACCCAGCGCGAAGCGATCGCGGTCGTCGCCTCCAAGGCCCAGGGGTGCCACTACTGAACGGAAACTCACGCAGAGGATCTGCGTGCCGCATCCGACGACGCCGGCCTTGCCCGCGCCGTCAAGCAGGACTTTCGCTCCGCGTCCCTCGACGACGCCACCCGCGCCCTGCTTGACTTCGCTCATACCGTGACCACGCACGTGCACGAGGTATCGCCTCGGCTGCTGGATGGCCTGCGCCGTCACGGCTTCAGCGACGAGGATATACTGGACGCGGTGCAGATCACCGGCTTCTTCAACTACTACACCCGCTTGGCGGACGCCTTGGGCATTGATCCGGAAGCGGATATGCCTCCGCCGTGACCGTCAGCAAGGTCATCGCCGACCCTAAGCGAGTGCGCCGGCTCGTCGCCTTCGTGAAGCCGCGGCGCGGCGACCACGTCCTCGATGTCGGCACCGGCATGCTCGCCTCCGCCTTCGCTCCGCGTGTGAAGAGCGTTGTCGCCCTGAGCTGGGAGACCCCTCGCCGCCGGTCCGATAACGTGACGCTGGCGCCTGGCGACCCTCACGAGCTCTCGTTCCCCGAGGACAGCTTCGACATCGTGGTCTGCGGGCCCTCCTTCCACCACCTCACGGCGCCGCGCGTCGTCGTCAAGCGGATGGCGCTCGTCACCCGCTCCGGCGGCCGTGTCGTCGTCGAGGACATCATCGCCGCGGAGCAGTCCGTGCGCGCCCGCTACCAGAACCGGCTGGAGCGCCTGCGCGACCGCTCTCACCCCGGCTACCTGAGCCTCAGCCAGATGATCGCCTACTTCGAGGAGGCCGGCCTCAAGGTGCGCAGCATCCAGGTGCACGACCTACCTCGCGAGTTCAACGAATGGCTCCTCGGCGGGCGGTCCTCCCCGGCGCGAATCGAGCATATACGCCGCCTCATGGTGGGCGCCGTCGAGGCGGATCTCAGCGGCCTGCGCATCCGGCCCGTGGACGACACGGTCCTCTTCACCCAGCAGATCGCCTCCATCGTCGCCGAGAAGCCGGCCTAGAGCGCCGCGGAACTTTTTCGCCTTCGCCTCCGTCTAAACGGATGACACGACAGTTGCAGATACAGGAGGTATGTTCATGCGTCAACGGTGGCTAATCGTATTCCTGGTGGCCGTCGCCTCCCTGGCGTTGATCGCGGCGGCCTGCGGCGGCGACTCCACGCCCGCCGTTTCGGACAGCGATGGCTCCGGCTCCGAAACCTCGGACCAGCCGTCCGGCGAAGGCGAGCCAACGTCGTCAGGCTTAGTGGCGCCCAACACGTTTCTGACCCTAGAGGGTCAGCGCTACCAGCTAGGGGACGTCTTCCAGGCCAACCTCGTCACCGATCAATTCACCGAAGTTGGCGCAGCGTCAGAGGCGGACATCGACTTCGACGGTGAGCTCACGGTCTTCCGTCGCCAGGGCGACGACTCCGCCGTCTACACCTTCTCGCCCGCGGTGGATGAGGGTGGCGAAGAGGAGGACGTGCCGGCGCTGTGGCTAAGGTGGGAGCTGGTCGTAGACGCGCCGGACGAAGAGCCGTCCGGCGCCGAGCCAACGTCGTCCGGCCTCGTGGCGCCCAACGTCTTCATGACCTTCGACGGCCAGCGCTACCAGCTGCGCGAGGTCCTTCAGGCCAACCTTATCTCCGATGATTTGACCGAAGTTGGCGCAGCCTCAGAGGCGGACATCGACTTCGAAGGTGAGCTCACGGTCTTCCGTCGTCAGGGGGACAGCGCGGCCGTCTACACCTACTCGCCCGCCGTAGACATTGCGGGCGAAGAGGGTGACGTGCTGGCTTTGTGGGAGAAGTGGGAGCCCGTAGAATAGCTGTCATATCGCTTTAGCGCCACCGCTGCCACGCCTTCGTCACTAGCGGAGGCGTGGTTCATCTCGCCCCCGGCGCCAGCCACCCGTCCGCGGTGCTAAGATGGATGTGTAGCACGTATCCCCATTTGCAACTGGAGGTGGGGCATGGCGAATACGTTCGAGAACTACATCGGCGGCCGCTGGGCTCCTCCCAAGAGCGACAAGCATTTCCAGCGCGAGAACCCCGCGAACGGCGAGACTATCGGTAGCTTCCCCGACTCCGGCCCCAACGACGTAGCCGACGCCGTCGCCGCCGCGGCCCAGGCCTACCCCCGCTGGCGCGCCACCCCCGCGCCCCAGCGCGCCGAGATCCTCTTCCGCGCCGCCGAGATGATGCTCGACCGCAAGGAGGAGCTCTCCCGCGAAGTCACCGTTGAGATGGGCAAGGTGCTGAAGGAGGCGCGGGGCGACGTACAGGAAGCGATCGACATGACCTACTACGCCGCCGGCGAGGGGAGACGGATGTTTGGCCAGGTCGTCCCCTCGGAGCTGCCGGACAGGTTCACCATGGCAGTGCGGCAGCCGCACGGCATAGTGGGCGCCATCACCCCCTGGAACTTCCCCCTGGCCATCCCCTGCTGGAAGCTGATGCCGGCGCTGATCGCGGGCAACACCGTCGTCCTTAAGCCCTCGCCCTACTCTCCCCTCAGCGCGGCTAACCTTCTGCGCATCCTGGAGGAGGCCGGCCTGCCGCCCGGCGTCGTCAACCTCCTCTTCGGCGAGGACGATACCGGCGCCGCTCTGGTGTGCGACCCGCGGGTGGCGATGGTCTCCTTCACCGGCTCCATGGAGGTGGGCCGCGAGATCGCCGCCTACTGCGGCGCTAATGGCAAACGCGTGCACCTGGAGATGGGTGGCAAGAACGCCATCATCGTCCTCGGCGACGCCGACATCGACCTGGCGATCGAGGGAGCCGTGTGGAGCGCCTTCGGCACCAGCGGCCAGCGCTGCACCGCTGCCAGCCGCATGATCGTTCAGGAGGACGCGTTGGACGCCTTCACCGAGAAGCTCATCGCCAGCGCTGAAACCTTGCGCCTCGGCGACGGCCTGGACGAGGCAACGGACGTCGGCCCGCTGGTGAACCGGCCCCAGTTGGAGAAGGTGCAGAGCTACATGGAGATCGGTCGCAAAGAGGGCGCCGCCATCGCCGTCGGTGGTGCGCGCGCCGCCGGCGATGGTCTGGACAAGGGCTACTTCTTCCAGCCCACCGTTTTCACGGGCGTACGACCCCAGATGCGCATCGCCCAGGAGGAGATCTTCGGGCCCGTGACCGACGTCATTCCCGTCTCCGGCCTCGAAGAGGCGGTGTCCATCAACAACGACGTCCCCTACGGGTTGGTCTCCTCCATCTACACGCGCGACGTTAGCGTTGCGTTCAAGGCGATGGAACAGATAACCACCGGCATCGTCTATATAAATGCCGGCACCATCGGCGCCGAGATTCACCTGCCCTTCGGCGGCACCCGCGGCACCGGCAACGGCCATCGTGAGGCCGGCACGGCGGCTCTCGACTCCTACAGCGAGTGGAAGTCGGTGTACATCGACTACTCCGGCCGGCTACAAAAAGCGCAAATAGACAGGTAACACAGCATGGCGACAAGACAGAGTGGGCCGCGAAGGCGGCCCGCCCCTCCCCACATTCAGGAGAAGGCCAAGCGGGCCCGCGTTGGCCAGCGGCCGTCAACGCCGTCGGCCAGGCCCATATCTCCCGGGAGGAAGCGCCCGTGAGCGTCCCCATCCGCCGCGGCTGGCCCACCTTCTTCGGCGCGCCGCTGGCCGACGATCCGACGTCTGCCCGGGCTGACGTCGCCTTCCTCGGCGTCCCCTTTGATCAGGCGACGAACGACCGTCCCGGCGCCCGCTTCGGCCCCCTTTCCCTGCGTGAAGCCTCCATGCGCTTTCAGCCCGTGGACGGAGACGAGGGCTGGCTGGACGCCGAGCGAGGAGAGCGCATCCTGCGCGGCATATCGATGACGGACATTGGCGACGTGGACGTTCGCACCCTCGGGCTGGAGGAGAACTTTCAGCGGATCACGGAGGCGGCCGCTTTCGTACGCACACGCTGCCGCGTGCCCGTGTTCGTGGGCGGGGACCACGCCATCACCTTACCTCTCGTGCGCGCCTTCGAGGACCACCCGCTGACAGTCGTTCAGTTCGACGCACACCAGGACTACACGGACGAGAAGTTCGGCCAGCGTTTCTCTCACGACAACCAGATGCGCCGCGTCAGCGAGCTGCCCTTCCTCAAGCAGATCGTCCAGATCGGCCTGCGGGGCGCGTTGGAGCACGTGGAGCCCTGGGAGGCGGCGCTACGGGACGGCGTCCAGACCATCACCAGCGAGCGCATCGTCCGCGAAGGGGTGGATACGGCCCTGGCCGATGTGCGCCCCAACGGTGATACCTACGTCACCATCGACATCGACGTGCTGGACCCGGCGGTGGCAGCCGGCACCGGCTTCCCGGAGCCCGGCGGCATCGGCTACTATCAGCTCAAGGAGGCTCTGCTCCTGCTGGCCCAGCGGACGCGCGTATTAGCCTTCGACATCTGTGAGGTGAACCCCACCTATGATTCGGCGGGTGTCACCGCCCGCATCGCCGCCCGCTTGATGCTTGACCTCCTGGGGGCGATAATTCCATCTAAGGAGTAGATGGAAGAACCGCCGCCGCTCCAACCGGTTTCCCCGTTCGTGGTCGTTGCCCGCATTATCGGCGTTTCGGGTATGTCCATTGCGGTCGCGGCGGCGATCTTCTTCTTCGTGGGAGGCATCTGGCAGGTAGGACTCCCAGCGCTCGGTCTGGCCCTTCTCTTTTTGGCGATAATGTTCTTGGTAGAAAGGGCGGCCGCCTGATCGGTTGTTGCGGCGGTTGCCATGTATGGTACGCTTAACTCGTGATAAGAAGGAGGCGATGACATGCCGTTCCTCATCTTTCAAAGCCTGGGCCCAGCGGAGCTCGTCATCATCCTGGCGATAGTCGTAGTCCTGTTCGGCGCCAGTCGCATCGGCGATATAGGCGGCTCCATAGGCCGCGGCATTCGCGAATTCCGCCGTGAAGTGAAGGAAGGCGAGCAAGAGCCGGAGGAGGAAGAAAAGGAGAAGGCCGCGGCGGAGACATCCGAGGAGAAGAAGGCCTAGGCCATACCGGTCGAACACGCAGAAGGCCGACCGCGCCAGCGGTCGGCCTTGCTTTTTCTCAGGAGGGCTCTAGGCCGGCTGAACGACGATGTCCTCGATGGTGAGTGCGGCCGGCAGCTCTTCGTCCGTCTGACAGGGGTTGGAATCGCTCGGCAAGGAGCCGAAGCACGGCACACGTTCCCGTAGCGCCTCCAGGATATCTTGACCCTTCACCACCTGCCCGAACGCCGTGCCTTCGAACTCTCCGTCGGCCAGCACGATCACGAACTGGCTGCCGTGCACCCGGTCGCCGCCGGAGGTGGTGAGCGGCGCGATAACCGTCCACCGGCCGGCTGTGGCTGAGTCTCCCTCTTTGGGGAGGTCGTAGCCGGGGCTGCCGGCGCCCGTACATGAGAACTCGCTAGAGGACGTACAGGTGGGGTCTCCGGTCTGAGCGTCAAACTCCGGGAGTACCCAGAAGAACTGGAGCCCGTCGTAGAAGTTCTGGCCGGCCAGGAATGCGAAGCTGTTTACCGCCTGAGGCGCATCCGTGATCAGCTCGATTTCGATGGGGCCCCTGTTCGTCTGGATGATCGCCTTGTGCGGCTTGGTACCATCTATCGTCTTCTCCGGGGCGCCGAACGTCGGCAGGCCCTCCGGCGTTTCAGCGATCTCCGGCAGCTCCTCTTCCTCGACGATATCAGCCGGTCGCGAGGAGCTTGTGCTGCCGAGGCCGGGCGAGAGCCCGATAGCAGCTAGGCCGCCGATCATCGCCATGATGAACACGACGTAGAGAATCTTGGAATTCCAGATCAGGCTGACGGGAAACGGGGGCTTCGCGCGGCGCTCCCCACTGTCTGACGCAAGCCGTCCTGAAAGCCGTCTTCGTCTCCGCTGTCGTCTAGCCAAGGTCTCACCACCTCCGCGATTTGGTTCCTTCCCATTATAGCAAACGATGCCACATCACCCGAGGTTCCATGTAACAGGAGCGGGGTCAAAGCATCATTAATTGATGAAGTAAGAAGAAAGGGAAGGGTTTACCAATTATGGCCATGGAGCAGCGGACACTCCCACAGGCCAAAGATGCCTGGGCTGACCTGAACGGTCGCTGGTTCTTCGCCTGGCGCATGGCCGCCGCCTGCGAAAGCGCCTTGAGAGAGGTTCACTTCGCCATGGACCACCAGCGCGACTTGGAGCGGACCCAGGCGCTGGAGAAGGCCAGCCTGCTCCTGCGCGAGGAGCTCGTGCGATGGCTGCGCCGCGGCGAGGCGCTCGACATGATAGTGGAGCGGCTGCCGCGAGAACCTTCCTAGGGTCGTAGTTCGGATACGGATTAGCCCAGCCATTGGCTGGGCCTTTCGCTTTTTAGATGCAACGGCTTGGCGTCGCCTACTCTTGGAGCGTGCTGGCGCTTCCCACTACGACCTTGGTGCCGTCCGGCTTCTCACACCATACTTGCAGGTGCGCCCGTTGCCGCGAGCCTTCCGGCGTAAGCGCCGTGACCTGACCACGGCAGGTGACCTGCTCCTTCTGCCAGAGCACGTTCACCAGGTTCACGCTCAGCCGGCCGCCCTCATACCACCCCGTGCCAAAGCGCTCCGTCATCATCTGGGAGAGGAAGCATTGTGTCATCATCCCTTGGACCACGATGTCCGGGAAGCCCAGCGCCCGCGCCGCATCGATGTCGTTGTGATAGTTCTTGGCGGGCCCGGAGAACTTCTGGCACATCTCCAGCGTGACGTCTTTGCTGGGGACATGTATATCCTCCAGCGGCTCCTGCGCGTTCACGGCAAAGCGCCGGTCGCTCCTCTTCTCCCGTTTCTTGTCGACGACAATCCCCGAGCCTGCGTCCAGCAGGAAGCTCTGATGCGTACGGCTGCGGCTCACGACCCGTCCGTCCGATCCGAAGCACGTCACCTCGTTGACCACGTAGTCGCGGTCGCGCTTGACGTACCGGTCGACGATCAAGGAGCGGGTGGTGACGGTGTCCCCCACCATGACATGCTGGAACAGCTCCCACTCCTGCTTAGCGTGCAGGTTGCCGTATATGTTCGGCAGGTACCAGCTTATGTCGCGGTACACCTCGGAATGCAAGATGAGCGCCGGCGCCACCGGCCCACCGAAGGGTGAGTCGCCGAAGTACCAGGGGTTCTCGTCCCCTACCGCCTCGGCGTAGTGCCGGACGAGCTCCGGCGTGATCTCAACCTCGCGCCCACCGTAGTCGCGTCCGACGTAAACCTCGTCTGTCTTTGTCCCTGCCATGCGCGGTCAGTATAGCACCGTTATCGCTCGGAGTCAGAGGATGATCTGGCTAAGCGCTAACCGGCACCTCCTTGGGCCAAACGTTGTTCCAGGGCCGCTCCTGCTCATAGGCGTATGACGCCTGAAAGATGAGCTCCTCCCGCTGGCGCGGCCCCACGATCTGAAGGCCGCAAGGCAGGCCGGAGTCGGTGAGGCCCGCACGCACGGTGGCTGCCGGGTGCCCGGACAGGTTGAACGGGTACGTGAAAGCGACAGCGTGTATCGGGTTCGTGATAGGCTCCCCATCTATCTCGCTCGGCCACTTGCCGCGGGCATCGAACGCCTCCGTGGGAAGGGTCGGCGTCATTAGCAGGTCGTAGCGCTCGAACAGACGCCACAGGTAGTTGACCAGCTCGGCGCGCTCGCGTTGCGCCTTGCCGTACCGCTCGGGCGTCATTCTCGCCGCCGCCTCGGTACCCGTCAGGAACGCCCGCCCGAACTCCGAGCGGTGCTCCTCGATCTTATCGACGATCTTTGCGTACGTCTCCGCTCCGGATATCCGTGCCCAGATCTTCCACGGATCCGGGAAGCCGTCCTCCAGCTCCTCCACCTGATGCCCCAGCTTCTCGAACACGCGCACCGCCTTCTCCACCTCGCGCCGGACGTCCGTCTGCACACGCGCGTAGCCAAGCGTGGGGCTCCAGGCGATCTTGAGTTTGGCCGGAAGCTGCTCAAGCGTCTCCACGTAGGAGATGCCGGGGTGGGGCAGGGAATCGGGGTCGCCCGGGTGATGGCCCACAACCGCATCCATGAACAGAGCCGCGTCGCGGACCGTGCGGGTTATCGGGCCGTAGACGGATGTGTCGTTCCAGCCGAGCATCTTGAACGGGCCTTTCGGCACGCGGCCGAAAGTGGGCTTCAGGCCGAAGCAGCCGGTGTAACAAGCGGGGATGCGGACGGAGCCGCCGCCGTCAGAGCCGGTGGCCAGCGGCACCATGCCGGAGGCGATCGCCGCCGAGGTGCCGCCGCTGGAGCCGCCGGGCGTGCGATCCAGGTTCCA
>CAZYOV010000017.1:0-10049 GCA_964649215.1 uncultured Dehalococcoidia bacterium | reverse complement strand
TTCCAGGGGTTGCGGGTGACGCCGAACAGCAGGTTCTTGGTGAACGCCGTGTACCCGAACTCCGGCGAGTTGGTCTTGCCCAGCAGGATGGCGCCCGCCTTCTTCAACCGCTCCACCTGCACGGAGTCTCGGTCCGGCCAGTTGTCCTTGTAGGGCACCGAGGCGTGTGTGGATGGGAAGCCCTCGGCGTCCTCCAGCTCCTTCACGCCGAAAGGGAGCCCGGCCAGGGGGCCGACATCCTCCCCGTTGGCGACGCGATCCGCGGTGGTACGGGCGTCCGCCAGCGCCTCCTCAGGTCGCATGGCGATGAAGGCGTTGAGGGCAGGATTGACCTGCTCGATTCGCTGGAGGGAGGCCTCCATCAGCTCGACGGGCGAGAGCTGGCGCGAGCGAATCGCCGCTGCGAGTTCGTAAGCTGGTTTGAACCAGAGCTCGGTCATGGGCATTCCTCTCCGTCAGGCGTATTTGCTGAGACGCGCGATGGCATGATACACGAAAGGCGTCGATAGGTGAATTTAGTCGATGCTGGTGTGGACCAGATCTGCTTGCTGAGGTTCGGCCTGATGCCCGGCCTTTCGCTGGTCCTGGGCTTGTGCCGCCGCCTTCTTCTGCCGGCGGTAGGCCCGCTGCCGGCAGGCGGCCCCGTGAGCTTTCGCCTGTGGCCTCTTCCCTTCCAGGGGCTGCCCACATCCCAGGCAGAGTCGCGTTACGGTTTGTGACAGTAATGGGGGGATCGACCCGGGCATGTCGATAGGCGTTATGCTTTTAGCAAGGCGGGCGGCCTCCGCCTGGGCTGGTAGCGTTGCACTTTCCCTGCCTGCCGTTACGGTCTGGGCGTTATGGTTCGTCCTCCGGAGTATCCACGGATTTTCAGGGGTCCAATGCCTCTCAAGGATGGGCGCGGCGGAGCCGTTGGACGGCGCGGCGCTCCAATAGCGGTGCGGCTCACCTAGCGTCGTGGAAGAGACAGGAGTCCAGCGCCTGCGTAAAGCCGGCGGGCGCGACCCCGTAGCTGGGACCGGGATCCAGAAATCAGGCGACGGCACCTCAGCCCTCTGCTCTGCGGAAACCGTAACGCTGCGCCGAGTTTCCGCCCAGGTGCAGCGTTTGTCAAGACCTTTCCGGGCTATGGAGATGGAATCTCTGACCCAAAGATAAACAGACAAAATCCGGGCTTGCGACCGCGAGCAAGACCGGACGTTAGCTCCAGACGGATCAGTGATGAGGACTGTCGGGCAGACGCCTCGCGACGCCCCAACCCAACCGCCGGTACGACCGCCATCGCCGCTGCGTACGGGGCCCGGAGCTGTGGGCGCGTGCTGGGCAGTAGTGGTACCCCCGACAGGACTCGAACCTGCGCACCCGGCTCCGGAGGCCGGCGCTCTATCCAACTGAGCTACGGGGGCCCGCGTACATCTTAGTCCCAGCCTGTGTGCCCATCAAGACGCCTTCCTACGGTTGACACGTCACGCTGCTTCGGCCATCCTGCGTAGTGGCACCCCTTATGTCAGAAGCCGAAACCCCGCGCACCAGCAAGCTTCAACGGTTGGAAGCCCTCTCCCAGCAGATGCTGGCAGAGCGGCGACTGCTCATCGCCAGCAACCGCGGCCCGCTGGAGTTCAGTCTGGAAGATGATGGGTCGCTGATTAGCAAGCGTGGCGGCGGCGGCATGGTGACGGCCCTTATGTCCGCTACGCGTTTCGTGCCGGCCGTCTGGATCGCCACTGCCATGACGGACGGAGACCGGCGCGCCGCCGAGGAAGCGAAGGGCGCCCTCATCGAGGTCCCCGAAAATGAGATATCCGTCCGCTTCGTTGTCGTGCCCCGAAACGTCTACCAGAGACACTACTACGTCTTCTGCAACCCCCTGCTCTGGTTCCTCCAGCACTACATGTGGAACACGCCCCGCACCCCCAACATCGGGCGCGCCGTCTACGAGGCCTGGGAGAACGGCTACATCCCCGTCAATCAAGCGATCGCCGACGCCATCGTCAGCGAGGCGCAGAACGATGAGCGCCCTCCGTACGTTCTCCTCCAGGACTATCACCTCTACCTTGCCACGGCGCAGGTCCGCGAGAAGGTGCCGCAGGCCACGATCCTTCATTTCACTCATATCCCCTGGCCGGGACCACGCTACTGGGGCATAATCCCAGAGTTCATGCGCAAAACGATCCTCACGGATATCTGCGCCGCTGACATCGTCGGCCTTCAGACCAACAGCGATGTGCTCAACTTCCTTCACTGCTGCGAGTCGATGCTAAAGGGCGCCATCATCAACTTCCAACTTCGGCACGTAACCTTCAATGGACACACCACCGCCATCTGCAACTATCCGATCTCCGTGGATGCCCCCGGCCTGCTCCAGTTTGCTCAGAGCGGCGAGGTCAAGCACTACGCGGATCAGCTCCATACCCACCTAAGCGGGCGAACCATCGTCCGTGTGGACCGCTCCGAGCCCAGCAAGAACGTCGTTCGCGGCCTGCGCTCCTTCGAGCTTCTGCTGGATCGCTATCCCGAATATCGAGGCGAAGTGACCCTCCTCCAGTTCCTCGTCCCCTCCCGCAGCGAGCTAGGCGTCTACCAGACCTACACCGACGAAGTATTCGAGGCGATCGACTCCATCAACGATGGCTACGGCAACAATGAGTGGCAGCCCGTCCACACCTTCTACGAGAACAACTACGCCCAGGCGATCGCCGGGATGGGCCTCTACGATGTCCTGTTCGTGAACCCGCTCATCGATGGCATGAACCTCGTCTCTAAAGAGGGCCCTCTGGTGAACGAGCGCGATGGAGTGCTCGTCCTCTCGGAGCTCGCCGGCTCGTACGAGCAGCTCTCGGAGTACGCCCTCGGCGTAACTCCCACCGACCTCGAGGGCTCGGTACGCGCGCTCCGTCAGGCCCTGGAGATGCCCCCGGATGAGCGGCGGCTGCGGGCCGCGGCCCTGAAACGAATGGTGCAGGAGGAGGACATCATCTTCTGGCTTGAGCGCCAGCTCCGCGACCTGATGGCCGTATCTAAGGGAGCGCTCTGACCATCTCCCTGAGCAGCCGGCTCACCCCGGCTACGCCCTCCACCGCGTGGTCCGCCGCCTCCGCCACCTCCGGCGCCGCCTCCTCGCCGACCACCGCCACGGTGGCGACGGCCATTCCTCCGGCATGCAGCCGGCGCGCCGCCGCGAACATGTCGATATCCGTTATGTCATCGCCTAGGCAGACAACTCCCCTTAGGCTCAGACGCTCGGCCAGCGTTTCCAGCGCCGTCCCCTTGTCAACCTCCAGCGGTGGCCTCAGCTCTATGACCATACGTCCCTCCTGCGCCCGAAAGCGGCGTCCCGCCCGCGAACGCTCCACCGCGGTCAGCACCGCTTTCCGTGCTGCCGCCGGGTCTCCCGCACGCCGGTAGTGCATCGCCAGCAGTGCTCCCTTGTTCTCCATCTCCACCCCATCGATCGCCTCGCATACGGCGCGAATGTCCCGTTCCGCCTCACGGGCCAGCGCCTCGTACTCCCCCAGGCCGGGCGCGGTCTCTCGCCGGCCGTCCAGCCATAGGCTGAGGCCATGATCGGCTGCGTAGGCGACGTTGTCTAGCCCCGCCATTCGCCGCGCCGTCTCCAGTGAGCGGCCCGTGATCAGCGCCACCTTCGCGCCCTTGGCTACCAACTGGCGCAGCAGATTCCGAATAGCCTCGGGCACCGTCGCCTCCTCCGGCCTGGACACGATCGGCGATAGCGTCCCATCGATGTCAGACATCAGCCCAAGCGGACGCTGCCGGATCACCGGCAGCAGAGGCTCTATGCTGGTCAGCGGGTGCGCCATGACGCACCGAGTCTAGCACGGAGAGCGCCCTCTAGCGACGCTCATTTCCCGACCGCGTACGGGGCGACCTTCATATCGCTCCCTAGCAGCCGGCCGGCGCGAATGACGTGTCTCCCGGCTCAGCCACCTAAGTCTAGCCGCAGGGGGTCCTCTCCTTCAGCAAATCCCAAATTCCTGGATTCGTGACACCATGGCGCCACACGGAGACGTCTGGCATGCCTAACTGAGAGGCATAGTCTAGGAATCGTGTCCAGGCGTCCATATTCGGCGAAGCTCCCTGGCCCACAGGCTGGATGGGCAGGTTGTACTGCTGCAGTAGGCCGGCCGACACATCGAGCAAGAACTCGGGAGTGATGCCGTCAGGCCCGGGCGGCCAGCCGTAGGCTTGGTACGCGTCTAAGTTCGGCTGGGTGTTAAACGTCTCCCAATAGATGAGGGGTGCCAGCGCGTCACTGAAGGCGGCGAACTCGGCCATGGGAAGCCTCTCCAGCGCCCACGGACGCGGCTCGATCACAGTGACGACAACAGCATTAGGCTGAAGTCGGCGCAGCTCTTGGCCGAACACGCTGGCGGCCTCCGGCGTCCCCTGCCAGTATCCCGACCAGGGCTCCAGGTCAATGAAGATGCTGCGGGCGCCTGCGGCTAGCACCTCAGCAGCCATCTCCGCTTCCCGCTTTGGGTCGATGCCTTGCACCACAGCGTAAGTGTGGAACGGCACCCCACGTGCCTCAAAGTACTGCGCCAGGATGCTCACCTGCTCTGGGCCGCTGACGGCATCGGGAGAGCTATTCTGGTCAGCCATCCAGTTGGTGCCGGTGTGCGTCTTGAGGATAATGCCCAGGTTATGCTCCGCCGCCACCGTCGCAATCTCCTCCGGCGAGCCGTCAACAGAGAATTGCCACGCCCAGCTTAGGTATCGTGCGCTGCAGACGGGCGTGGGGATGGGCGTAGGGGTGGGCGTGGGGGTCGGGGTCGGCGTAGGGATGGGCGTGGGTGCTGGGGTGGGCGCTGGGGTGGGCGCTGGAGTAGGGGTTGGCGTGGGCGCAGGCGTAGGCGTAGGCGTAGGCGTGGCGGTGGGAGTAGGGCTGGGAGTTGGAGGGAGAGCAAAGGTTATCGTAGGTGTCGGCGCTTGGACGGCCCTTGAGACTGCGGTGTCGTGCCTGGCTCCCGTAGCCACGACCGCGGCAACCGCAGCTACTAGTACGATTAGCGAGGCCGCGCTTAGAGTTGGCCCCTTCCACCACCAGGAAAGCGCCCAGAAACGACGCCAGCCGGCTTTCACCTCATACGCCATAGAGCTCCATGGGCCGGTGGGCTTCTGCCCGCTCATGATCCGGTCACCCTGGGGAGAGTCTGGTGCTAGCGCTCTGCGTTCTCATCGCTCTGTCGAACGCCGAGCGTCGATAATGGCGCCGATGAGGGGTAGCCTCACTCGCCCACCATCGGCAGCCTGTTAGTCTCTGCCCCGCTGGCGGTACTGCAGCGCCTCCGCCAGGTGCGCCGTGGTGATCACATCAGAGGCGCTGAGGTCGGCTATCGTCCGCGCCAGCTTCAGCACGCGGTGAAACGCCCGCGCCGAGAGGCTAAGCTGGTTCATCGCCATCCGCAATAGGGACGTCGCTCCCTCCTCCAGGCGGCGCTGGCAGAACTCGCGCACCTCCACCGGCCCCATCTCCGCGTTGCACACCAGCCTGGATTCGGAGAAGCGCAGATGCTGCCGCGTCCGGCTCGCCTCCACCCGCTCACTCACCTCGCCGGAGCTCTCGGCCGCCACCTCATCCGTTAGCTTCTCGTACTCCACGCGTGGCACATCGACGAAGATGTCGATCCGATCCAGCAGCGGGCCCGAGATCCGGTGCTGATAGCGTGTCACCGTGGAGGGGGAGCAGGTGCAGTGCTTCGTCGGGTCGCCGTAGAAGCCGCAGGGGCATCCGTGCAGGTAAGAACTACACCCTGCGAAGGGTGGTTCAGCTTTGAGTCGTGGAGCCACAGTCGAGGTCCTCATCGAGGCCATTGTACTGCGCCTAGACGGCGTGCGGGGTCCGGGAAGCACCGGCAATCTCGAAGCCAAGTGTCCATTTCACGAGGACAGGGATGCTTCCTTCTCGCTTCACGCGAGAAGCGGCCTCTGGCAGTGTCACGCCGCCGGTTGTGGGCATAGGGGAAACGCCTATCAGCTGGCGAGGGAACTGGGAGTAGTCCCTCCAGCTTCGACTGAGACGCCAGCAGTCAATTGGGGTCTGGACGGCGCGATGCGGCGCTACGGCATCAGGGTTCACGAGCGCGGCGTCATCTTCCCCGTGCGCGACCACGAGGGTACTCGCTGCCGGGATCACGTGCGGCTTCACGAGGGGGAACCCCGTTTCCAGTACTGGGGAAAGGGGCGCACCCTTCATGCGCTGGTGGAATGGGACCTGGTACGCGAATGGGGTCGGGGAGCAGGGATCGCCTACCTGGTAGAAGGAAACCGCGATTGGCTAGCCCTGGCGTCACACGGGTGGCCCGCGGTCGGCATCCTGGGCACGCAGCATTTTGGAAGCGCCCGCGAGGAGTCGTTCGGGCACATCAAGGGCGCCGGGATCGGTGCTCTGGTGATCACGCCGGACAACGATGCCCCTGGGCGGGAGGCCGCCCGTGAGTGGGCGCGGGCCCTGAGCCACGACGGCTTCCTGGTGGGCGTGCGCAGCCTGCCAGCGACGGCTAACGGCAGGGCCATCAAGGACACGTTTGATCTTTATGAAGCGACCGGGAGCGAATTCGACGCCTGGATGCACGAGCTCCCTGTCGAGTGGAGAGACTCATGGGTGTAATCCCGGCGGAAACCCTCGAGCGTCTCCGCGAGCAGAACGCTGCTTTCGGCGGGAACGGCAGCCAGCCGCAGCGCATATTGAACTATCGCACCCTGCGCGAGATAGCGGAGAACCCCATCCCGGCTCCGCCGGTGCAGATCCGGGGAATCTGCCGCCAAGGGGAGGTTGGCATCCTAACCGGCCCCGCCAATCGGCTGAAGTCTCGCACAGGCGCTGAGCTGGCCGTCGCCGTGGCGTCGGGCCAACCGGCCTTGGGCAAGTTCACAGTGGAGCGGCCCGGTAAAGCTCTCATCATCCAGAACGAGATCCACACTGGCGTCTACGACGAGCGGATCATGCGCTATGCCGACCTCGAAGCTGACTGGTGCGACAACCTCCTCGTGGTCTCCCGTCAGGACTTCCGCATCGACGCCGAAGGAGTGCTCGTTCTGGACACCCTCATGACCCAGGAGGACATCACCTTCGCCGTGCTCGACCCCATTAGCGAGATGTGGCCGCTGGATGTGGGGTTCGATGAGAACAGAGCGCCGGACGTCACAGTCGTTATCGAGCGCCTTAAGGCGCTGCGTGACAAGGGGAGAACGGTCTTGTTCGTGCACCACGACCCAAAGGACGACGCCAGGCGCGCCCGTGGGTCAGGGCGTCTAATCGATGCTCCAGACCTGCGGATCTACTTGAGCAAGGCGAACAAGAAGGGGCTGGAGGTGGCGAGAGCGAAGGTGCATATCGAGTCACGAACGCTACCGCCTCCGGAGGACTTCGACGTGGTGCTGGGTAACGACGGCAAACTACGCCACGAGGCGGCGTCGATGACGGATGAACAGACAGAGACGCTGGATGTCCTGGGCCGCTTGGGCAGCGCTACCGTCGCGGATTTGGCCATAGCACTGCGGATTGACAAGCACTCTGCACGGGGACGACTGCGGAGGCTCCAAGAAAAGGGCAAGGCCGTGCCCGATGGGAAGCGGCCGGCGAGATGGGGCCTGTCATGAAGGAACGCGGGGCAAAGGAACGAAGGAACGATACCTATATATGTACCATTCCCCCGTTCCTTAGATACGGAAGGAACACCGCCAGATACAAAGGAACGAGGGAACGCCATATATATATAGGGGGTTCCGGGGGGGAATTGCGGGGGCAATCCGTACGGGGGAGCGAATCCCTGATTATCACCGCCTCTCGCCCGAATGACGAAGGGGTTAACCCGCCCACATGGCCGCGCATTTCTAAAACGGTTTTCCGCGCCCCGCCGGAGTCGGCTGGTCGATGCCGAGGGGGTAGGGGGCCTCGAATCTCTACGGCCTCGGCCCTTTGGAACCGGGGCGCAGCAGCGCTTAAACGTCCGCAGGTTTTGACACCGTTTACCGGAGCGATTCATGGGTAGGCGAGGACCAACTCCTAAGCCGGCGCACATCAAGGCGTTGGAAGGCAACCCGGGGAAGAGGTTGCTGAACAAGAGACCGCCGCGTCCCAGGCCGACACGCCCGTCGTGCCCCGACTGGCTGGCCGCCGAGGCGAAAGCGGAGTGGAAGCGCCTCGCACCCGAGCTGGAGCGCCTGGGGCTTCTCACTGTCTTGGACCGGGCAGCGTTCTCCTGCTATTGTCAGTCATTCGCTCACTGGGTTCAGGCGCAGAGGGTTCTGCGGGAGCACGGGATGATATACGTCACGGCGTCAGGCCGGGTGCGGGAGCGGCCCGAGGTCGCCATCGCCGAATCGTCCCTCAAGCTCATGAGGGCATTCGCGGTCGAGTTCGGGCTCACGCCCAACAGCCGCAGCCGGTTCTCTTTGCCCGATCCGCTCACGCAAGAGGACGAAGAATTCGCGAGGTGGCTGGACTGATGACAGCCACGAGAGCGCGGCCTATCACCATCGAGCATGTCTCGATTGGGGAACTGCGGCCGGACCCGTTCAACCCGCGGCGCATCTCAGACGATGAGTTGGAGACATTGACGCGCAGCATCGGCGAGTTCGGCCTCGTGGACCCGGTCATCGCTCGGCGGGAGGACTCGACCGTTATCGGTGGCCACCAGCGATTGGTAGCGGCGCGGCGACTGGGGCTGGAAACAGTGCCCGTCATTTATGTCGACCTCTCTCCCGTGCAGGCGAAGCTCCTAAATCTGGCGCTGAACAAGATCTCCGGCGACTGGGACCAGGAGTTGCTGACGCGCCTTCTGGCGGACCTCCAGGCCGCTCCCGACGTTGACGTGACCCTGTCGGGCTTCGGCGAGGACGAGGTCGCGAAGCTGCTGAAGACTCTCGACGCTCGCGACAGGCGTGAGAGGCCGGAGACGTTCGACCTCGACGCCGCCTGGGAGATGGCGACGACCGACCCGGGCGTGAAGCGGGGCGACATCTGGAGTCTGGGGGACCACCGCCTGATGTGCGGAGACTCGGCCAACAGCGGCGACGTGTCGCGTCTGATGGCGGGACAGCAGGCTTCCCTAATGGTCACGGACCCGCCTTATGGCGTGGCCTACGCGCCCGAGGGCCGGAAGAGGAAGCGGCCCATCGCCAACGATGATCTCGGGACTGACCAGGGTGTGTTCTGGACGAAGGCGTTCTTTGCCTGGCCCCTGGAAGGAGACGCCTACGTATTCAGCCCGTCGGGGCCGCTGATTCAGACCCTCTGCGCCTCCATCGTGGCCGCCGGTATCGAGCACCACCAGTGGCTCATCTGGGTCAAAGACCGGCTGGTGCTCGGACACTCCAACTACCACTACCGCCACGAGCACGTCTTCTACGGCTGGAAGGGGAAGACCAGTTGGCAGGGCTCCCGCAAGGAGGACTCGGTGTGGGAGGAGGGAAGGCCGCAGGCCTCGCCACAGCACCCGACGATGAAGCCAGTCGCTCTGTGCGTGCGCGCCATCGAGAACAGCAGCGGGGCGGCCGACCTCGTGATCGACGCGTTCCTCGGGTCCGGCACGACTCTCATCGCCGCCGAACGCACCGGCCGTTGTTGTCGCGGGATGGAGATCGACCCGCGCTACTGCCGGGTCGTGATCTCGCGCTGGGAGGCGTTCACGGGCGAAACGGCGGAGAAGATCGAATGAAGAACGACCTGACACTAACGCCGGTTAGCGTCCGTTCGGGGGTCGGAGAGTGCGGAAAGTCCCGAACTCGGCGCCGTGACCCGTTGACTTCGTTCCCGATCAGAGTGAGTAGTGTGTCGCCAAACGGACTCAGTTACCAGGAGGTGATGCATGGCGATAGAGGACAGGAACCTGGCGGCCGGTACGGAGCTGGTCGCTCGGTACAAGGGCCACGAGTACAAATGCGTGGTCGTGGCTGGCGAGGGCGACAAGCCCGGTTACAGGATGGAGTGTCCGGATCACCCGGACCTTCACAGGAAGGAGTTCAAGAGCCCCTCGTCGGCGGGATCGGCGGTCATGGGCGGCTCGGCCTGCAACGGCTGGCGGTTC
>CAZYOV010000016.1:0-34351 GCA_964649215.1 uncultured Dehalococcoidia bacterium | reverse complement strand
CGAGATCGACTACGTGGTGTGCGCGGTGCCACGGCAGGTCTCCCCTCGCGTCGTCGCAGACTGTATCGAGAAGGGTGTCGGCGCCGTCACCCTGTTCACCTCCGGCTTCGCGGAGACGGAGACGGAAGAGGGAGTCCAGTTGCAGAAACAGGTCGGCGAGATGGCGCGCGAGGCGGGCCTGCTGCTCATCGGGCCCAACTGCATGGGGATATATAACCGGCGCCTGGGGCTGCGCCACTCCTGGGAGCAGCCCGCGGGCGACGCCGGCAACGTGGGGTTCATCTCCCAGAGCGGCACCCACTGCATCAACTTCTCGCTGGTGGGCGACCGTCACGGGATCCGCTGCTCCAAGACGGTTAGCTTCGGCAACGCGGTGGTCCTCGACGCCGCCGATTACCTGGAGTACCTGGCGGCCGATGCCGAGACGGAGGTCATCGGCATCTACATGGAGGGGGCGAAGGACAGCCGCCGCTTCTTCCGCGCCCTGCGGGAGACGGCGCGCGTCAAGCCGGTGGTGGTGTGGAAGGGCGGCATCAGCGCGGCCGGCGCGCGGGCGATCTACTCCCACACAGCGGCGCTGGCCACGGCGCCCGCAGTGTGGAATGCAGCCATGCGCCAGGCCGGCGTCGTACAGGCCGATAACCTGGACGAGACGATCGACGCCGTGAAGGCGCTCGTCTACTGCAAACCGGGCACGGGCTACCGCATGGGTCTTATCGCCATGACGGGCGGCCAGTCCGTAGTCATTACGGACGCCTTCGAGCGCGAAGGGCTGGAGGTGCCGCTCCTCACCGCCACTTCTTACGAGAAGCTATCGCAGTTCTTCAACATCATCGGTGGCAGCTACCGCAATCCGTTAGACTCCGGCGGCACCATTGGCATGGGGTTCCTGCCCCAGAACCTCCAGAAGCTGCTGGAGATTCTGGAGGAGGACGAGAGCGTCGACGCAGTCGCCATGGAGGTGGGAGCCGGCTTCCTGGCCCGCCGCATGCGCGAGAACCCGGCGATACTGGACTCGCTGCTGGACACCCTCTCCGGCCACCGGGAGCGCTCCCGAAAACCGTTCATCGCCATCGCTCACGCCGGGCACCTGGAGGACGTCTCGACGATGATCCGCTCCCGGCTGCTGGAGCGCAACATACCGCCCTTCGCCAGCTTCCAGGCCGGGGCGAAGGCGCTGCGCCGCGCCATCGACTACTGGCGCTATCGCGACGGCCTGGACTAGAAAGGGACCAACCGTGGCTACTCAGGTCAACCTGCTCGTCGGAACCAAGAAAGGCGCTTTCACCTATACCTCGGACGAAAGGCGCCAGAAGTGGGAGATATCGGAGCCGATCCTCCCAGGCTGGACGTTCCACCACCTGTCCGCGGACCTGCGCGATACCCAGCCGCGCTTCTATGCCGCGGCGAACCACTGGGCCTGGGGACGCTCGGTCGCCAAGAGCACGGATCTCGGCAAGACGTGGGACTACCGTAGTCAGGGGCTCGCCTTCCCGCCGGACATGAAGAGCCCGAGTACTCGAGTGCCCGGGGAGTGGCAGAACACCCCGCCCGGTACGATCGGCAACATCTGGAGCGTCGCGCCGGGCCACCCGAGCGAGCCCGGAGTCGTGTTCGCGGGAACGCAGCCGGCCGGTCTCTTCCGCAGCGAGGACTGGGGCCATTCGTGGCGGCCCGTCGAGGCTATCAACCGGCACCCCTACCGCCAATACTGGTCGGGCACCGGCGGCGGCGATTCCTGTATCCATTCGATTCAGGTCGACCCACGCGATCCCAAACGCATCTACCTGTGCGTCGGCGCGGGAGGGTCGTATCAGTCGAACGACAACGGGGAAAGCTGGGAGCTCTTCTCGCACAACGCGATCCCCACTCATCCACAGGCGAAGAAGCTGATGTCGGAGATAGCCGCGCAGGCCCCCGCTGCCCTACCACCGGACAAGGACCCGGCGGGCCTTGACGAACTACACAGGATGCGGCTGGACCCCAAGAACCCTAACCGGATTTGGGGACAGGCGCACTGGGGAGTCTTCCGCTCCGACGACAGCGGCGCGACCTGGGAGGACGTCACCGAGGGCCTCCCATCTTTCCACGGCTTCCCCATCGCCGTCACGCACCACCAGCCCGACGCCGCCTACGTCGTCCCGCTGGACTACGGTCGGGACAACTTCCGCGTCTGCCCCGGCCAGTTCGCCGTGTACCGCACGCGAGACGGCGGCGCGTCGTGGCAGGCGCTGACGGACGGCTTGCCCGGCCCCAACGACTACCAGAGCGTCTACCGCGAGGGGCTGGACACGGACGGCCTCGACCCCGAGGGGGTGTACGTGGGGACGAGCAACGGACAGGTATACGCCAGCGCGGACGGCGGCGACCAATGGCAGCGGCTGCCGGGGACGCTGCCGCCGGTGCTGTCAGTGACGTGCGTCGTCTTCTAGCCGGGAGGTAACACCATGAAGGCAGCCGTCTACTACCGTGCAAACCAGCCGCTGACCGTGGAGGAGCTGGAGCTGCTAGAGCCCCAGCGCAACGAGGTGACGGTGCGCATCGAGGCAGCCGGCGTCTGCCGCAGCGACCTTCACTTTATCGACGGCCTGCTGCCACACCCCGCACCGGCGGTGCTGGGGCACGAGGGCGCGGGCGTGGTGGAGGAGGTGGGAGAGGGGGTCACCTACGCCCATCCCGGAGACCACGTGATACTTTCCTTCATCCCTTCCTGCGGCCAGTGCCCGTACTGCATCGCCGGGCGCCCCAATCTGTGCACGGTGGGAAACCGCGCCGCCGCCCGCGGCGCCCTCCTGGACGGCACCACCCGCCTCCGCAAAGGGAAGCAGGAGGTGTTCCACATGACCTGCACCTCCTGCTTCGCCGAACGGGCGGTGGTGCCCGAGTCGAGCGTAGTCAAGATCCGCGAGGATATGCCGCTGGACAGGGCGGCCCTCATCGGCTGCGGCGTGATGACAGGCGTCGGCGCGGTGATCAACACAGCCAGGGTTCAGGCCGGCAGCGTCGTGGCCGTCATCGGCTGCGGTGGCGTCGGTCTGAACGTCGTTCAAGGCGCGAGCCTCTCCGGCGCGGCCAAGATAATCGCCGTCGACATGAACGGCTTCAAGCTGGAGCTGGCGCAGCAGTTCGGCGCCACGCACGTCGTCAACGCCACCGAGGATCCCGACGTCGTCGGGGCCATCCGACGGCTCTCACCGGGCGGTGCTGACTACGCCTTCGAGGTGATCGGCAGGCCGGAGACGATGCGCCAGGCGTACGACGCGACCCGCCGCGGCGGCATGGCCGTAGTTGTCGGGCTGGCTCCGGCCGGCGCCGAACTGTCGATACCGGCGGGCACCCTGCTCCAGGAGAAGGTACTTACCGGCTCTTCCTACGGCGGCGCCCGTCCCCGCATCGACATGCCGAAGCTCGTCGACCTGTACATGACGGGCAAGCTGAAACTGGACGAGCTGATCAGCCGCCGTTACCCGCTGGACGGGATCAACGACGCCTTCCAGGCGATGCGGGACGGGGAGGTAGCGCGCAGCATTATACAGCTCTGAGAACCCCTTTCGTTGACAGATACGACACCGGCCAGCTAAGCTAGACATGATACCCCTCCCCCGTATATCCGAAGGTCGTCCATGAAACGCTCCATATACCTGGATCACGCCGCCACCACTCCTCTCCACCCTGAGGTGTTGGAGGCGATGCTCCCTTACCTAAGTGGCCACTTCGGCAACCCCTCCGGCGCCTACGCCTTGGGCCGTCAGGCCGCGAGAGCGGTAAACGAAGCGCGGAGCAGCGTGGCCGAAGTCCTCGGCTGCCGCACCCGGGAGGTCGTATTTACGGGAGCGGGCACGGAGTCGATCAACCTGGCGATCAAAGGGGTGGCGTTCGCCCAGCAGCTGGCAGGGATGGGCAACCACATCGTCACCTGCGCCACAGAGCACCACGCCGTTCTCCATTCCTGTGAATACCTGGATCGCTTCGGCCTTAAGACGACGTACGTGCCTGCAGACAGGTACGGTACGGTGAGCCCGCAATCCGTAGTCGAGGCGTTGACCGACGACACCGTTCTGGTAAACGTGATGCTGGCCAACAACGAGGTGGGCACTATCAACCCGGTGGCCGATATAGCAGCGGCGGTGCGGGAGAGGGCCAAGAAGATGCGACGGCGGATCCCCGTCCATACCGACGCGGTGCAGGCGGCGAACTCCCTGGACCTGAACGTGGCGGCCCTGGGGGTGGACCTGCTTAGCCTATCGTCGCACAAGTTCTACGGCCCCAAGGGGGTGGGTGTGCTCTATCTGCGGGGAGGCACGCCGTTCCTGCCCCTCCAGAGCGGCGGCGGTCAGGAGCGCCAGCGCCGCGCCGGCACGGAGAACGTGGGCGGCATGGTGGGTACGG
Organism: uncultured Dehalococcoidia bacterium; assembly: GCA_964649215.1. Lineage (GTDB taxonomy): Bacteria > Chloroflexota > Dehalococcoidia > SM23-28-2 > RBG-16-64-32 > JADFNQ01. The sequence continues at coordinate 29,962 of CAZYOV010000016.1, read as the reverse complement.
CCGTGGCCCTGCGCCTGGCCCAGGCAAACCGTCAGGAGTACTCCAGCACCTCTCGCCGTCTAAGAGACCGGATCGTCGAAGGCGTGCTCGCCTCTGTGCCCAACGCCAACCTCAACGGCCACCCGGAGCGGCGTCTGCCCAACAACGCACACTTCAGCTTCGAGGGTGCGGAGTCAGACGATATGCTGGCCGCCCTCGATAAGCACGGTATCGCCGCCAGCGCCGGTAGCGCCTGCACCTCCGCGATCTGGGAACCCTCGCACGTCCTGGTGGCGATGGGCGTGCCGCTGAGTGGGGCCGTCGCCGCGCTACGCCTCACTGTGGGGCCCGACAACACGAACGAGGAGGTGGACTACCTGCTGTCCGTGCTGCCGGAGGTCGTGGCGCAGTCGCGCGCCCGGAGCCGCGGCGGCGCCTCTCCCAAATAGCACCCCACGGGCTGACCCTCCGCGAGTCAACGGTCCTCCATCTGGTCGCGGCCGCCGGCTCGCGTACAGAGGCGGCCGCGCGAGCCCTCAGAGAAGGCCTGCTCGACTCGCCGGCATACGCATCTCCATCTAATACGGCACACGAACGCCCTTTACATCCCACCGTACCCCTCTCATACTGAAAAATCGGTACGAACTTACTGATCATTCGGCATGCCCGATTCATGAATATCGTGGTATAATTAGTTGCCTTTCTACTGCCGAAAGGAGGGGGCGTGCGACGAGCTCATTCTAGACTCAAGCCGCTGACAGTCGCTGGAAACGGAGACTCGGAGCCGCTGTCTAGCGCATCACTGAGCCTGACCGACTACTCCGGACGCAAGTGCCAGGGACAAGCGCTCCTGCTCTCAGAATGGCCGTCGAATCCCGGCAGCGAGCCTCTCGCTGAGGGCGAGGACTTTCGAATAGTCGTACTCTCGGAGCCGCCTGAGGGTACCATCTCCCCGGGAGAAGGCGTGGTTGTCGTCGCCCCCGCCTGCCGGTTTGCGTCTGCAACCGCGACCGCAAGGGAGCCCACCGCGACCTACAGCGCCGCAGAGCAGGCCGATCTGACCCTGTCCACGAAGAATATCGAGCTGCTGCGGCAGGGCAGCTTGCTCGCCTCCACGCCGCTGCAGCTGACGGCGGAGGATGTCTTCGCTGGAGGCAAGGCGCGGCTGGCGTTGCTGGCTTGTGACCTGCTGCTTTCCATAGCTGTTGCGGAATATCTTTCCCCCATCGCGATGGCGCTGGGCGCCCCTGACGCCGCCAAGCCGGTAACCCAAGACCGTCTGGAGGAGCTAAGGCACCTAGTCAGCGCCGTCAGTGACAGCGGAATCGGAGACGGAGACTCCGAACTCAAAATGGTGCTCAAGCATCTCTCCGAGCTGGCCTGTGCCGCCGCTACAGAGCAGTTTCTCGCCTCGGCCGAGCGCATCTACCCGAACAAGCGGACACTGATGGAGGAGATCTACATGCTCAGGGCGTTTCAGAAGAGCCCCCTGAAGGCGAGCGAGCTCCTCTCCATACAACGCTTCCTCCAGCACGCCGTGTTGCCGGCTGACGAGACGGAGCTGTCGATGGATCGGACGGTCGTGTTGGAGCAACTGGCGTTCGCCACCCTGGCCGTCGAGCCGCAACGTTACCCTTCGGCCAAGGCGCTGGCGGACTCCTTCCGCCGGAAATATGTATCCTCGTACCGCGACCACCACACGCGATACTGGGCTGAGATGGCCCGCCTGCACACCCGTCTACGAGAGGTACAGCCACACACCGATGCGCTGCAGCGGATGAACACTCTGTCGGAGCTGGGCCCCCCGGCGGGAGTGGAAGCTCTCACTGCATACGAAGAGCTGGTGGCCGTGACCGCCGGCTGTCCCCTAATCAGCGGCGTGGAGGAGATGCTGGAGACGGATGCGGTCTGCCCTGACTGCGGCTTCTCCCTGGACCAGGCAGCGCCCACCCAGCGTGTCGACGAGGTCCTGTCCCAAATCGACCGAGCCTGCCATCGCCAGATGGCCAGACTATCGTCCAGCGCCGTGCAGCAGGTGCTTCGTAATAGCAACGACGCGCGAGTGGACCAGTTCCTGAAGGTCGTCCAGGCTAGCCAGTTATCCTCGCTGAGCGACATTTTGGATCACGATCTCATAGGTTATCTGCGAAGGTTCCTGGTAGAGGGCCGAATAGAGACTGCGCTGAGGCCCATCTTCGATCAGCTACAGGAGGGCGTTACCCCAAAGGTAGACGAGGCGAAGACCGCCATGAGGGAGGTCTCACAGGTCCTTCAGAGGGCGTTCCAGGCTGCACAGAGGGCTCTGCCGCCGGCAGAGACGACGGTGACCGATAGCCCGCCGCCCCGCCGCAAGCGAAAGCGATAGGCTAAAATGGCCGCATGGCGGCAGACAAGTGGCTGATAGTAGGCCTGGGCAATCCAGGCCCTGCGTACTCCCACAACCGCCACAACGTCGGCTACTGGTGCGTCAACCGGCTGGCCCGCCTGCACGGCATCTCTCTCAAGGCCCGGCGCTTGGCCGCCTTCGGCGAGGGCTCGATCCGCGACACCCCTGTCCTGCTCGCCAAGCCTAGAACGTTCGTCAACCGCAGCGGCCAAGCGGCGGCTTCGCTGCTGCGCAACTTCAAGATCAAGCGCCAGAATATGCTGGTGGTCTGCGACGACCTCGACCTCACGGTCGGGTCGCTGCGTTTGAAGGCCAGCGGTGGCCACGGCGGCCAGAAGGGCCTGCGCTCCGTCATCGGCGCTGCAGGGGGCGACGACTTTCCCCGTTTGCGCATCGGCATCGGGCGGCCCCTGGTGGACGGCCGGCCCAGCTGGGACCCGGAGGCGATCGCGGCCTACGTGCTCAGCGACCCCACGCCGGATGAGGCGAAGGCGCTGCAGGCGGCGGCGATGAAGGGGACGGAAGCGGTAGAGACTGTCCTTCGGGAGGGGCTGGAGGCTGCCATGAACCGCTATAACCGTTGACCTTCCCCAAGCTGCTACAATTAGACCGCGAGGGCCCCCCCGACTTGTCAGGGAGGCCCTAGAAGTGTTGCCATGAACCTATCCGGACTGATATCCCAGATAGAGGGCGCTCCCTCCCTGGTTCGGCTGCGTGAGGCGCGTGCGCGTGCAGCCAAGAGCCTCACGGTTGGCGTGCCTGACTCGGCCAAGGCGGCGGTAGTGGCCACCCTCGCCTCCGCCGGAGGCGGGGACGGTCCGCTCCTGATCATCGTCCCACGGGAGGACCGAGCGGAGGCGCTGATCGAAGAGCTGTCAGCCTGGCTGGGTGCCGCCGCGCCTCTCGTCCCGTTTCCGGAGCGCGACACCCTGCCCTACGAGCGCCTGGCCCCCGACCCGGAGGCCGTGCGGCAGCGCCTGCTGGCGGCCTCTCGACTAGCCCAAGGGGGTCGCTGCCTCGTCGTCGCCTCGGCAATGGCGCTGGCCCAGCAGACCATCTCGCCGGGGGAGCTCGCCACGGCCAAGCGCGTCCTGGGGCGGGGAGACCGTCTGAGCCCGGACGAGTTCCTGACGGAGCTATCGGCGCTGGGCTACGCCATAGAGCCGCTGGTTGAGCGACCAGGGCAGGCCAGTCGCCGCGGCGGCATCATCGATGTCTTTCCGCCCCAGGCGGAGGCGCCGGTGCGCATCGAACTGGTGGGTCGGGAGATCGAGAGCTTGCGCCGGTTCGACCCCGCATCCCAGCGGTCCGTGGAGCCGGTGGAGAGCATGGAGCTAGGCCCGGCTCGGGAGGCCGTATTCACTCCCGACGGGGAGATGGGAGGCGCGCTGGCCCGGCTCGACCTTTCGAACTGCACGGACGAAGCGCGGGGGCGCTTCCAAGAGGAGCTGTCTCTACTGCGGCGCGGAGCGGGCTTCACCGCCGACTATTTCTACGTCCCCTTTCTGGCCCAGGCGACGCTCCTGGACCATCTGCCGCCGGACGCCACCCTGGTCATCGACGAGGAGAGCGACGTGGCGACGGCGCTGGACGAGGCGGAACGGGAGGCCGAGGCCGTGCGCGGTGAGCTGGAGGAGCGGGGCGAGATACCGCGTGGCCTGCCGCTGCCCCAGCAGCCCTGGCGTGAGCTGCGCGACGCGCTTTACGACCGGCAGGCGCCCCTAAGGCTGTCCCGCTGGGCCAGCGGCGAAGATGCCGAAAGCATCCGCCTGCCGTTCTCACCCGCGACGGCCTACGGAGGCCAGCTCCGCCGCCTGGTGAGCGAAAGCGTCACCCAGTTACGTCAAGGCAGCGCTGTCGCCGTCGTCTCGCAGCAGGCGCAGCGGCTGGCGGAGCTGTTCGACGAGCAGGGCGTGACCGCCAGCGTGACGGAGGAGCCGCCGGGCACCGCCGAGCTCGCCTTGGTGCAGGGATCGCTGCCGGCGGGCTGGCACCTGAGCGAGGACGGCCTCGATCTGACCCTGGTCACGGACACGGAGGTGTTCGGCTTCGCCAAGCAACGCCGGCGCGCGCCGCGCAGGGGCGTCGGCCGCGAGGCGTTCCTGGCAGAGCTCTCCCCGGGCGACTACGTGGTGCACATCGACCACGGGATCGCCCGCTTCGTCGGCCTCGTGCGGATGGCCGTCGACCAGCACCAGCGTGAATACCTTGAGCTCCACTATGCGGAGGGCGACAAGCTGTTCGTCCCAACCGATCAGGTCGACCGCGTCAGCCGATATGTCGGCCCCTCCGATCACGAGCCGCGGCTAACGCGGCTGGGCAGCGGCGATTGGCAGCGGGCGAAGAAGCGGGTGCGGCAGGCGGTGCAGGCGCTGGCCCAGGACCTTCTGGCCCTCTACTCCGCACGAGAGCTGCTGCCCGGCCACTCCTTCAGCCCGGACACGCCCTGGCAGGCGGAGCTGGAGGCGTCATTCCCCTACGTGGAGACGGAGGACCAACTAGCCGCCATCGCCGAGGTGAAGCGCGACCTGGAGCGGCCGCGGCCCATGGACCGGCTCGTCTGCGGCGATGTCGGCTACGGGAAGACGGAGGTGGCGATTCGCGCCGCCTTCAAGACGGTGATGGACGGGCGGCAGGCGGCACTGCTGGTACCCACCACCGTCCTCGCCCAGCAGCACTACCAGACCTTCCAAGAACGTCTCGGCGCCTTCCCGGCGCGAGTAGAGATGCTGTCACGGTTTCGCTCGGATGCGGAGCAGCGGGAGGTGGTGGAGGGTCTCGGCAAGGGGACGGTGGACATCGTCATCGGAACACACCGGCTGCTCCAAAAGGACGTGCAGTTCAAGGACCTGGGTCTTGTGATCATCGACGAGGAGCAGAGGTTCGGCGTGGCCCACAAAGAGCACCTGAAGCAGATGCGCCGCGACGTCGATGTCCTCACCCTCTCCGCCACGCCGATACCACGCACCCTGTACATGGCCCTGGGCGGCATCCGCGACATGTCGACGATGGAGACGCCGCCCGAGGAGCGTCTGCCGATCAAGACCTACGTTTCGGAGTACGACGAGCGCCTCGTGCGAGAGGCGATCCTGCGGGAGCTGGAACGCGGCGGCCAGGTCTACTTCGTGCACAACCGGGTGCACAACATCGAGTTCATCGCGCGGAAGATTCGAGATATCGTCCCAGAGGCGAACGTGGGGATCGCACACGGGCAGATGCACGAGCACGACCTGGAGAGGGCGATGCTGGAGTTCGTGCAGGGCTCGCTGGACGTGCTGGTCTGCACCACCATCATCGAGTCCGGGCTTGACATCCCTAACGTCAACACCATCATCGTCAACCAGGCGGACAAGCTGGGGCTGAGCCAGCTCTACCAGCTGCGCGGACGCGTTGGACGGGGCGCACATCGCGCCTACGCCTACCTGATGTACGATCGTAAAGGCCGGGTGACGGAGCAGGCCCAGAAACGGCTACAGACGATCTTCGAGGCGACGGAGCTGGGCGCCGGCTTCCAGATCGCCCTTCGCGACCTGGAGATCCGCGGCGCCGGCAACCTGCTCGGCCCTGAGCAGAGCGGCTACATGGCCGCCGTCGGCTTCGACCTCTACTGCCGCCTGCTGGCGGAGTCCACGGAGCGGCAGCGGGCGATGATGCGTGGCGAGACGCCGCCAGCCCCGGAGGAGGGCGCGGAAGTGACCATTGAGCTCCCGCTCTCCGCCCACATACCGCAGCCCTACATCCCGGACCTCAACCAACGTCTCGCCCTCTACCAGCGGATGAGCGAGACCGCCGACGCCCAAGAGGTGGAGTCTATCGGTAGGGAGTTGGTAGACCGCTATGGGGAACCGCCGCCGCCGGTACGCAACCTGCTGTTTGTCATCCTTCTGCGCGCGCTGGCGGCGCAGGCGGGGGTGGAGGCTATCCTGACGGAGGAGGGCCGCGCGGTGCTGCGGCTCAAGGACGGATCACTTGTGCCGAAAGAGGCGCTGGAGTCACACGTGCCCAAGGGCGTAAGCCTGGGGCGGACGCTGGTGCGGGTAGAGCTGGGCGAGGGCTGGCGCAACCGGCTACAGGTAACGCTGGAAGCGCTGGCGGAGGCGGAGCCGGTTTCGCTTAAAAGTTAGCCGTAACGCGTCATCTTCCCGTAATATCTCACTGGAACGTGAGTTATAGTTCTAGTGATACTTTATGGTTGCTAATTTAATTGACAAATTACGCACAACCGTTTAAGATTGCCGCTTGTGAACGAAATCACCTCTAACCGCACGAATGCCCTGAGCGACGTAGTCTCTCGGCTCGACCGGGTACACGCCATGGCGGTCGTGTTCGGCGCCGGGCTCACTGCGTTCCTCGCCATCGAGCCAACCCAGAACTGGCTCCTCCTCTTGCTCGCAGGCCTGGTCGCTTTGGGCACGGACGCTATCGTCCGCACCCATCCTCGCTCCCGCTTCAAGCGTCTGGACGACACCGCTCTCTTCCTGTTCGTGCCGGTGCTGCTGACCCTTAGTCTGGGCCTGTTCCTGGAGGAGGTCGCCGACGGCTACTGGTCGCTCCTGGCCGGGCTGGGCGCCGCTATCCCCTTCGCCATCGTCCTCCAGGCCGAATACAACTCAGTCGACCGCCGCCTCCGCGCTTACGGTGGCGCACGCCTCATCCTGAACATCGCCACCTACGTTATCGCCTTCCTGTTCTACGCCACGATCTATGACTTCGACCTGAGTCTGCCGGCGGTGATCTTTGCCACCGGCGTCGTCAGTCTTCTCCTGGCTATCGAGATCCTGCGTGAGGAGGCGTTGGAGACGCCGCGGACTCTGCTCTACGCCCTCGCCATCGGCGTGCTGCTCGCGGAGGCCTCGTTGAGCATGCACTTCCTGCCCCTGGAAGGGGCGCTGGCCGCGATCTTCCTGCTCCTCGCCTTTTACCTGATGACCGGCCTCATGCACAACTACCTGGGCGACCGCCTCAGCCTGCGCACTGCGGGCGAGTTCAGCGGCATAGCGCTCCTCGGCCTGCTGATCGTCGTCATCTCCCACGCCTATATCTAAGGGAGACGCCTGGAGGGGGCATCCCCACCGGGCCGTTCGCTTGCCGGGCTGAAAACGGCTGTGCTAGCATAGATTCTGGCCGGGGCGTGGCGTAGTCTGGTAGCGCACTTGACTGGGGGTCAAGAGGTCGCCGGTTCGAATCCGGCCGCCCCGACCAAACCCCACTCAGAGATACGATTTTCTGCCTATCGATACCCCTTTATTGACGGGGTTAACCCACGCCCTATCTCGGACGCTAAAGAGGTCACGCGCCTGTTTTCAGGTTACGTTTTCTCTGAGGATTCGTCTAGGCTGGAGGAGATCGACAACTCGCAGGCAAAGTAATGGGTATGGGGAGGCGTGGTTCCTGCGCAAGGGCTCTACCGAATCGTCACCGATTCATCTGAGGGCCCTCATTACTCCCGCGAGGACGCCTTCATCACGAAACGTCAATGCGCCCTTGAGTGACACCATAACCATATCCCTCCGGTGTCATTGCAAGGCGATCAAAATAGGAATCAACCCCTTACCTTCTGGCAAGGAACGTAATGACTTGCCGATCACTGCACCAAAAGCCTTCAATGGATCGTCTGCTTTCATTCCATGACCATGAGTAGGGGATGTGGTCAGCAGATCACCAACTTCAATGGGTGCATATTGAGCATCTACTTTGCAGTAGACCTTGCCCACCAACGCGACAGGCATCCTGTTATTTTCCGTGGGTTTCTTATCTAGTACAATTCCAGGCCGACAGCCACCAGCGCCCGAAACAACACCTGCGACCTTCTTGTCGTAGGCGTCGGTGCTTTGCCGCAATTTGCCTTCCTGATCGAGCACTATAACGGTTCCTGGTTCAATAATCTTCTCTGTTCCGGATATGTCGAAATATTCAGCGCAGTCGCCGCCTTGTCCCTCGATAGTCCCTCCCGCCGAAATGTCCCCTGTCACCGAAATGTTTCCTGTCGCTCCATTCAAAAAGATGGTAGCAGTAGCAAAGGGCAGGTCATCCAGGGCAGCGCTCCTATCGAAAAGACCTATGACACCATCGGCGTTGCTTCCCCCCATGAACAGGACGGTCCGTTGTCCATTGACGGCCTGTTGTCCATCCAAGAGAACGGTGGGAGCGTCATCGGCATTGAGGAGAGTAATGCTGCCCTTGGTTCCATTGCCTCCTGCTGAAACCGTTCCGGTATCCCCATCTAGCCTAATTATGATAGCCACGTTACCCGGGGAGGGAGGGGGAGCCAGGGCAGCCAGGGCAGCCTTTGCAGCCTTGCCAGCCTTGGCAGGCGGTACAGCCTTGGCAGCCAGAGCTACCTTAGGAGGAAGAATTTTTTGAATATCAACTTGTCCAGAAAATTGTTCTGACAATCTGTTTGCCTCCTCAAAGTTGGGTTGTTAAGTTCTATCCTTACTAACGCCGGATCCACCTCATTCGATAAGCATCTCGGCGTAGCGATGTTGGGCGACATTCCCCATGTCAAGGTCCGCCCGGCCTGTACCCAGTCCCGTTTGACGGCTGAAGATTATTACTAACGAAACAGATTGTCAAGTGGCCTGCCTCCTTCCAGTTTAGCTTCCGTTTTAGGTGGTTGCCTGAGACTTGACCGATGCCTTCGTGGTGACGAAGCGCACCATATGGGGCCTCATAGGCGACCTGAAGGACGCCGGCCTGATCAACATACGTAAAGAGGGCCGCGTAAACCATTACACGATCAAAAAGGATGCTCCCTTTCCCGACCCTGTGCTTTCCCACGCGACGCTTGGGCACGTTTTCCGGATGCTCTCTGCCCAAGCGACTCTATAGACGTTTAGGCCGGGCTGAGGCGCTCCGCGTGAAGGGCTAGCGCCAGCGACTGTCGATCAGGTGCAGCTCTAGGGTACGGGAGCCAATGGCCTCGCCGGTCGCTTCTGCGGCTTCGATCGGCGGCGGCGAACGTTATCCTCGCGGTAACGCTTCCCCAGCTCCTCTTCGAAGAAGAACCGCTTCTCACCGAAGGCCGGTCGCAGGTCGCTCAGCCAGATCGCCTTCGGGTCGTACTTCGCGAAGAAGGGGCGCATCGCCCAGTCCGGGTTGCGGCCCTGCAGCATTCGCAGTGCGAACACCTTCTGGCCGCCAACGTTGGTGACTCCCAACACCTCGACCTTTCCCGGGTCCGCGGACATGCTCGGCCCGCGCGCCGTTCGGGCGACCCCGCTCACACTCTTATAGGCGTCGCGGAAGATCTCCCATGCGCGCACCAGGGGCACGCTGAAGTACTGCTGGGCACCGGTGTCACGCGCCAAAAACATGTAGTACGGAATGCAGCCCAGCCGCACCTGCTCGCGCCACATGTCGCTCCAGACTGCCGGCGAATCATTGATGTTTCGCATCAGTGGCGACTGGGTCCGGATCTCGGCGCCGGTCTCCTTGACGCGCGCGATGGCCGCCTTGACTGCGTCAGTGCTCAGCTCTCGCGGGTGGTTGAAGTGGGCCATGAACGCCAGGTGGATCCCGGACGCCGTGACCTGCTTGAACAGGTCCAGCACCTCTTCAGCGTCATCATCGGTTAGGAAGCGGTACGGCCAGTAGCCGAGGGCCTTGGTGCCGATGCGGATCGTGCGCAGGTTAGGGAGGTCCGCCTCCAGCAGTGGCATGATGTATCGCGCCAGGTTGCGCGTACGCATGATCATCGGGTCGCCACCCGTGAACAGCACGTCGGTCACCTCAGGGTGGGCGCGTACGTACTCCACCAGCATCTCGGTCTCCCGCATGGCGAACTTGAGCTCATCCATGCCCACAAACTGCGGCCAGCGGAAGCAGAACGTACAGTAGGCATGGCAGGTCTGACCGTTGCTGGGGAAGAAGAGCACTGTCTCCCGATACTTGTGCTGCATGCCGGTTAGCCGGGTGTCGCCGAGCGTGGGGACGTTGTGGTCTAGCTGGCCGGCGGGGTGCGGGTTAAGCTCCAGGCGGATCCGGTTGGCCGTTGCGTCGATCTCGCTTTTGTCAGCGCCGCGGCGCACCAACGCGGCCATCTCCTTATAGTCGCGCGGCAGAAGCATATCCTTTTGCGGGAAGTTCAGAATGTATATCGGGTCGTTAGGCACGTCGTCCCAGTTGATGAGTTCGTCCACAACGTAGCTGTTCGTCTTAAACGGCAACACGTTAGCAACGACCTCAATGGCGAACTGATCCTTCTTGGAGAGCCGCTGCACCTGCGGCAGTTGGCGGAAGTTATGAAGCGTGTAGGAACGGTACTGGGGCGACTCTTCGGAGTCCGCCTGTATGCCGGAAAGGCTCTCCCGAAGCCTGTGCATCTCCCGGAGCTTCTCTACATGATCCGGCTTCAGGTGGATGTAGCCCGCTACATCGGCTGCGTCTCCGCCGCCGTTGTGTCGCTTTCCGTTCTGTCTCTTTCGCGGTACCTTCTTCCCCATCTTCCTCCTCCTATTGACTGTAGAGAACCGTCCGGTGGCGTATTCGTTACACACAGAAGGGCCCGAGGCTATGCCTCGGGCCCTGTCGCGCCAGACTAGCCTCTCCCCAGTGCCTACGGGGTTAGCTGACGGGTTCGGCAGAAGGAGATTGCCTACTCGCCTTTGGCGAGATTCACCCCAGTTAGTCGGATCCCCCGTCCCCGGCATCTACAGCCGGAGTTCGGCCTTTCATTCGCCATATATCTTACCATTATTTACGCCCTGTCAACCGTGGAGGCCTATCTGACAGGAGACGAAAATGGTGAATTTTACTTCCGGTAACAGATATGGCTCCAGGTAGCCAAGAGCACATTTCAGCCGCTCTAATTTCAGGAAAGCGAGTACAGTTGCCGGATCGCCGCGGGGTATCGGCAAACGGGGCCGAGAACTCTACCGGCGCCGCCGTTTGGGCCGGCCACGGCGGCCGCCTCCCCGACGCGGCTCCTCCGGCACGATGTCCATCGTGCGCCCGTTGATCTGCGTCCCTCGCAGGGACTCCATCGCGGCCTCAGCCGCAGAATCGTCCGCCATCTCGACGTATGCGAAGCCCTTCGGTCGCCCTCGACGGTCACTCACGATCCTGACTGAGTCGACCGGACCAAACGGGGTGAACGCTGTCCTTAGATCCGCCTCCGTCGTCTCGTGCGCCAGGTTACCTACGTATAACGACCCCAACAGGCATCCTCCTACTAGACCCTAGTCCTGCGGCGTGACCAGCCGCGGCGCCCCAAGCTCCTTGATCCCTTCATCGCGCCGGCGGTTTGCGGCCGCACCGGAGCCGGCTTCCCGCTGACGCTCACCCGCGGCAGTCGACGGCCCAGACCCCGCTCTATCGCCTGCCACTTCGCCAGGTCAGTGGCACCCACCAGCGTGATGGCCCGTCCTGACCGCCCCATCCGGCCGGTGCGACCCACCCGGTGCGTGAAAAGCTCATGCGTCTCCGGCAGTTCGTAGTTGATCACCCGCCCAATGTGCAGGATGTCCAGCCCCCGCGCGGCCACGTTCGTGGCCACCAGAATCGACACGAGACCGGAACGAAACCGCTCCAGCGCTCTGTCCCGCGCCTTCTGGTCAAGGTTGCCCTGGAGCACCGCCACCTGGTAGCCCTGCGCCTGCAGGCGCCGCCCCAGATTGCTCACTCCTCTCTTGGTCCGGCCGAACACCAGCGTCGCGCCCTCCGTCGGTTCGTCCAGCAACCGCCGCAGCACCTGGAACTTGTCCTCCCCGTACGCCTCGACAACGAAGTGGTCGATTTCCGGGTCCGAGCCGTCGCCTTCCTCCGCGACCAGCACTTCCGGGTCAGAGAGGTGCTTAGCCGCAATCTTATCCACCCACGGCGGTATCGTCGCCGAGAACAGCGCCGTCTGCCGGCTCCGTGGCGTCATCGCCAGTATGCGCTCCACATCCGGAGCAAACCCCTGGTCCAGCATCTCGTCCGCCTCATCCAAGACTAGCATCCGCAGCTGCTCAAGCCGTAGCGTCCTCCGCTTAAGGTGGTCCAGCACCCTGCCCGGCGTGCCCACAACCACCTGCGCGCCGTCGGCCAGCGCTGTCTGTTGCGGCCCGAAGGCGCGGCCGCCGTAGATCAACGCTACCTTGATCCTTGCCTCCTTGGCCAGAGCCGTGAGCACATGGCTCACCTGCCGCGCCAGCTCCCGCGTCGGCGTCAACACCAGCGCCTGAACCTGCCGTTGTTTCTCATCGCAACGCTCCATCAGAGGCAGGCCGAACGCCAGGGTCTTGCCGGAGCCAGTCTGGGCCTGGCCTATGACGTCACGCCCGGCCAGCAACAGAGGGATCGAGCGCTCCTGAATAGCCGTTGGCGTATCGATCTTCATCCGGGACAACGCCTCACGGCTGGAAGCACGTAGTTGAAAGCTATGGAAAGATGACAAAGAGGGCGGTCCTTTCGCAGATCGGGGACAGGGGAAGCCGGAGGCTGGGAGTTGATTCGGCGGCATTCGTAGTAATCTTGGCTTTAGTGTACGCCCGTCTCGCGTCCGGCGCAAACCCAAACACGCAGCTCCCGATCGACGATCCAAGCGTCCGCGCAGCGGGCTCAGCCTTGCCGACGCTGAGCCTGCGCAACCACACGCCATACGTGCGGGTCCGAGCGCAGAAACCGCAGGACCTGGCTCGTGGTGAGCCCGATGGCTCGAGCCGCCTTCGCATAGCTGCCTTCCGCAGAACCTAGAGCGTCAAGGAGTGTCGCGGCGATGATTGGATAGCCCCGGTTTCGGCGGTTCACGGACAGGCTGCCCCTCGCACCCCGCTGCGCCAGGAACTCGGAGGGCAGAGATGGCGCCTCCAGATCGAACGGCGCCCTCAGCTCCAGTGCGATACGCTCGCGAAGGCGTCGAAGGGCACGAGTCCGGTTCTCCTGGGGGGAACGCGACTCCTCAGCCTGAGCCGTAAGCCCGCTGGGCTGATGGTGCAGGCGCATGGCGGTCTCCACCTTGTTCCGCCGCTGGCCACCGGGGCCGCCGGCGCGATAGCGCTCCTGGCGGCACTCCTTCAGAAAAGCGGCGTCGTCCAGCCGCAGCCAGCCGTTCCTTCGGGAAGAGCGAGCTTCTTGCCCTTCGCCAGCGACGTGTCGCGTCAGCGCCATTGGACTACTACCCATCCTTGGACACGCGGCTCGATGCCGGCATTATCCCTCACTATCGCCGCTTTCCCTGCCGCTCGGACGCGAGCTTAGGCGCTGGCCGCAACCGAGGCAGTAATCGGCGGTTCCGGGTAGCTGCCTGCCGCAGCGGGGGCAGACGCGGGTACTCCCATGTGGCTCCACGCCGATGTCCTCGACGAGAAGTCCTGGAGGCGTGAACCGGTGAGCGAAAAAGGCGATGAGGCTGGCCAGGGTAAGGATGGCGCCGGCGGCGATGGCGATGTAGATGCCCTCGCCCGCATCCACGGCGAGGGTCAAGTTGACGTCGAGCTGTTCCAGGGCATCACCCACGGCCCGCTCGGAGTCGACCAGATTGACGAGGCCGATGGCGAACATTAGCGCGCCCACGAAGACGTTGAAGAGGGTAACTAGGCGGAAGGCGGCGGCGCTGCGCTCGAACCAAATGTAGGCGGCGAATCCGGCGGCCAGAAGGCCGAGAAGAAGGGTGATGACGCCGTCCCCATCGTATCCGTAGCGGGTGATGGTACCGATGGAGCTACGAAAGCCAAGAAGGTTTAGCTCAACATCGAGTGAGACCCAGGGTAGGAAGATGGCCAGCAGGGCCAGCGAACCCGCGAGGGCAACTGCGATCGTGTAGATCAGCCTTATGAGCATAGCTGCCTCGCACTATCCTTCATTGGCCTCGACGTACCTTCTGGGGGCCGCCTCGAACAGCTTGAGGCACTGCTCTGCACAGAAGTAGTAGGACATACCATTGAAGCTCACCGTGGACGCTCCCTCCACCTCTATCAGCTGGCCGCAGACCGGGTCGCGTGCCGTTATAACGTCCGCCCGGAAACGGCCGTCCTCCAACCAGAGCACCCGATGCGTGACCTCGCGGATGCGGTGGTCGTGGCTGACGATGACTACTGACTGTCCCAGATCCAGGGCGATCTGGCGCAGCAGATGCATCACCTCCTGCCCGCGAGCGGAGTCAAGATTGGCCGTAGGCTCATCCGCGAGGATGAGATCGGGATTGTTAGCCAGAGCCCGTGCGATCGCCACTCGCTGCTTCTCGCCGCCGCTGAGATTCTTGGGCAGTGACTTCAAGCGGCGGCTTAGCCCCAGCATGTTCAGCAGCTCTCGCGCCCGGTTGGTGGCGCTGCGCGGCGTGATGTCAGTCATGACCAGCCGCACGTTCTCCAGGGCCGTCAGGGACTCCAGGAGGTTGAAGCTCTGGAATATGAACCCCACCTTCTCCCGACGGACGGCTGGCAGGTCCTTTTCTTGCAGCCCCGTAATGTCCGTGCCGGCTACCTCGACGGAGCCGGAGGTAGGCCGCAGCAGGGCGCCTGCGATAGTGAGGAAGGTCGTCTTCCCAGCGCCCGATGGCCCCATGACCATAACCACCTCACCGGCCTGCGCACTAAAATCGACGCTGTCCAGGGCGGTCACGGCGGCGTCTCCTACGCCGTAGACCTTGGTCACATTTTGCAGCCGGAGAGTTACCCTGCTATCTGGCACTGCCTTACCCCTTGAATACAGCAACGGGATCTATGGCAGCCAGACGGCGTACGGGAACGTAGGCGGCAAGCAAAACCATGAGCAGAGTAATGCCAGCCACCCCAAGCACATCCTGCCAGCGGACGAAGACGACGAACTGGGGCACCAGGTCTTGCGCAAACGGTCCCGCCAAGAGAGTCAGCCCAACGCCTAGCAGGAATCCCAGGACTCCCGTGACCAAGCTCTGCTCGAATACCACCCGGTACAGGTAGCGATTGGTGAAACCCACCGCTTTGAGAATCCCGTACTCTCGCGCCTTCTCCACCGTAGCCGTGTAAATCGTCAGCCCGGACACCGCCAGGCCGACTATGAAAGCCAGAACGAGAATCACTGTCAGGATGGGGATTACGTCGCCCAGAATGCGCTCGCGGGTAGCGGCCGCGAAGTCATCGCTGGTGATAGCCAGTACCCCCGGTTGCAGCGCCTCAATAACAGGCGCCAATGAGACCCGCTGTTCGGGGTCCTTCAGTTGGAGGAGAAAGAAGGTCACGAACCCTTCCTGCCGCAACATCGTCTGGGCCTGATCCAGGGTGACGAAGATGGCCTGCAACGCGACGAAATCGCCGCCGGAGGATTTGCCCACGACCTTCAAGTCGAAGTCGCCGGCGCTTATGGTATCGCCGATATCCACGCCGTAGCGGCGGCTCAACGCCTCATCCACGATGACCTCACCCTGCCGCGGAACGCCCTTCCCTTCCTCAATCCGCAGCGGCCCGCCTATCCCCGATTCAGGGTCGTAGCCCACCAGCTGCACGTCCATCTTCTTGCCGTCCTTGGTAACGGCCATAGGGCGCACTATCAGCGGGCTGAATCGCTCAACGGCATCGATCGTAGATAGCCCCCGGGAGCCCTCCTCCAGCGGCAGAATAGATGCCGCGCTCAGGAAGTCTGTGGTGCCGTCACGTGCGATCCAGATATCGGCCTGCACTTCCTCCACGAAGCCGCCCACCTTCTCGCTCCAGCCGCGAAAGAGCGACAGCAGCAGGCTGATCAGGAACACCGATAGGGCTACGCCGCCGACCGAGATCACCAGTCGAGTGCGCTCCGAGAAGAGGTTCTTGCGGGCTACTAGAAGCATGGCGCGTGCCCGCCGCATACGATTACAGATTTCATAGCATAAACAGTGATCCCTATCACAGCGCCCGCGCCCCGCAGGCCGTATTCTGGCAACGAGTATAGCAGCGATGAATAGGTTACCATGGCGTCACGAATTGTCATCCTTACGGTAGGGTTACTCATAGCGCTTACGCTTCTGGCTGCGGCCTTGGTGGCCGTGGCAACCGTGCCGGGCTAAGGCCTAGCTGCGCCCCACGCGTCTCGCCTCCGCGCGCCTAGGAGCGGATGCGCTCCGCGATCTCGCGTTCGTACTCCGGGAAGTAGCGTCCGATAACCGTTATGTCGAACTCGCCCAGGATCGACTCCTTGGGCTCCCGCTCCAACAGAAACTCGAACGATTTCCGCACGAGCTCATCCGGGCCGCACGCCTCGCTGGTCAAGCGCGCGTAGGCGTCGCGGCTTACCCCAACGCGGTGGGTAGTCTGGGAGCCGCCTTCGGACACGGTTACCTGGAACGTCCAGGGCTCGCCTTCGGACGTGGTCCGCACGTCGATCTCCGACATCGGGCTCCTTAAGCGAAGCTGCTCGCCAGCTCCGCGTGTCTCTCGAGGATGGGAAGCGCCTCCTCCGCCGGCGCGGGCGGGAGCCAGAAGACGCATCGCTCCACGCCGGACTCGGCGTAGTGGCGAATGACCTCGGGCCGGGGAGGCGCGCCGAAGACGGTGACGGGGATGGGCCCACGGCCGGCCTTATTCGCCAGCCGGTTCAGCTCGGCTATCCGCTCGGACAAGGGGGTCTGGTCACGTCCGGCGATGGGCATCCAGGCGTCGCCGTACTCCACCACCCGCTGGAACGTGTGGGGCCCGCTGCCGCCCACCAGGATGGGCGGGTGAGGCTTTTGGACGGGCTTAGGCCACGACCAGATGGGGTCGAAGTCGACAAACCGGCCGTGGAACTCGGCCTCGTCCTCGGTCCAGATCGCCTTCATCGCCAGGACCCGCTCCCGCAGCAGTTTCCAGCGCTGGGCCGGGTCCGTACCGTGGTTCTCCATCTCCTCCAGATTCCAGCCGCCGCCGATGCCGAACAGGAACCGCCCGCCGGAGATGAGGTCCAGGCTGGCCACCTCTTGGGCCAGCGTTATCGGGTCACGCTCAATCACGAGACAGATGCCGGTGCCGATGCGGAGCCGCTCCGTGGCGGTGGCGGCGGCGCTCAGGGCGACGAAGGGGTCCAGGGTGCGGGCGTACTCCCGCGGTAGATCAGCGCCGCCGGGCCAGGGGGTGCGCCGGCTGGTGGGAATGTGGGTATGCTCCGGGAAGAAGAGCGACTCGAAGCCGCGCTCCTCGACGGCGCCGGCCAGTTCCGCCGGGCCGATCGCGTAGTCGGTCGGGAACATGGTGACACCGAACTTCATATTCACCTCGGATATGTACTATGGGGGCAAAGCCGCTTCGACAACTCTACCATTTTGACGCAGGCTCAGCTAGGATATGCACGTCTCATACGATAGAAGGAGGACCACATGCCGGAGCAGCGTGCGCCAGAACGAATCGAACCTCAATCGCTCGGCGATTACCTGGAGGTGATGAGCAAAGCGGTCTTCCAGGCCGGCATGTCCTGGAAGGTGGTGGAGGCGAAGTGGCCGGGCATTCGGGATGCGTTCCGCGGCTTTGACGCGCAGGCCGTCGCCCACCTCACACCGGATGATCTGGATGCGCTCACCCAGGACGAACGGGTGATCCGCAATCGCCGGAAGCTGGAGGCGGTCGTCAGCAACGCCGGCCGGATTCTGGAGCTCGATGCCGAGCACGGCACGTTCCGCGACTACCTACGCTCGCATGACAGCTTCGAGGCGACGGCGAGCGACCTGCGCAAGCAGTTCAAGTTCCTCGGCGACATGGGCAGCTACTTTTTCCTCTACGTAGTCGGTGAGGAGGTGCCGCCGCACGATGAGTGGCAGGCTTCGCGGCGCCGTTAGCCTGCGCATTGCTTCACAGGAGAGGCGATTCCCCTGACCACTGCTCCCGGACGGCGTGGCGGAGGAGCTTGCCCGCCGCCGCGGGACGGTGGCCCTGCACAGGGCCCGCAAGCCGATGCTCCGTGCCTAGCCCCGCGCTGACAGCCTACCTGCAAAGCCCACGTTGACAATTCACAGACTTTCACGCACCATTGGCTTGCTCTCCGATAGCGAAGGCGGAAGAAATGTTCCCGGCCCATCGC
This sequence comes from uncultured Dehalococcoidia bacterium, assembly GCA_964649215.1. Taxonomy (GTDB): domain Bacteria; phylum Chloroflexota; class Dehalococcoidia; order SM23-28-2; family RBG-16-64-32; genus JADFNQ01. Next base: position 11,670 of record CAZYOV010000016.1, on the reverse strand, counting down.
GCGGCTACGACTTCGGCTTCGGCGACGGGCGCGAGGTGGAGCTGAAGGGGCTTGCGAGCCCGCACCGAGCCTATAAGAGGCACTCTGGAAGGAAGCGGGTCGACAAGGAGCCACACCAAGGTACATCGCTAGTCAGAAGGAGGAGGCGATGGCGAAAATGAAGATTCCCGCCGGCCCTCAAGAGATCACACCCCAATGGCTCACCCACGCGCTGCGTCAGGCGGGCACCATTACCGACGCGACGGTTAGGTCGTTCGAATCGAAGACCATTGGAGAGGGTGCCGGCTTCATGGGACAACTCACCCAGGTGGCCCCGCGCTATGAGGGGTCAGATGCCGGTGCACCGCGCTCGCTCATCGCCAAATTTCCCTCCGACGTGCCAGAGAATCGCGACATCGGTAACCTCTTCCGCTTCTACGAACGCGAGACCCGCTTCTACCAGGAGATCGCCGACGAGGTGCAGCTCCGGACGCCACGCTGCTTCTACAGCGCCATGGACGTCGATGCCGACGAGTACGTGCTGCTGCTGGAGGACTTGGCGCCCGCCCGCGTTGGTGATCAGCTCGCCGGCTGCTCCCCCGAGGAGGCGGAGCTGGCCATCCGGCATCTGGCGAAGTTCCATGCCACCTGGTGGGAGAGCCCACGCCTCTCCGATATCGACTGGATGCCGTTCGTCAGCGATCCGACACAGGTGCAAGCGGTGGAGGACTCTTATCGGGACACGTGGGACTCGTTCCTGGAGCGGTTCGGCGACAAGCTGCCGGCTTCCATGGTGGAGATCGGCGAACGGCTCGCAGATAACGTTGCCAGCCTTATGGCGTATAACGCCGAACCACCGCGAACGATCATCCACGGGGACTACCGGTTGGACAACCTCTTCTTCGCAACTCCCGAGGGCGGAGACCCCCTGGCGGTCATCGACTGGCAGATCGCGTTCCGCGGGCGCGGCGTGTTCGACGTCGCGTACTTTATGAGCGGGGGCCTGCACCCGAAGGATCGAAAAGCCAAGGAGATGGAAATCCTGCGCTCTTACCACAACATCCTCACGGAGAACGGTGTCCGGGATTACAGCTTCGATCAGTGCCTGCACGACTATCGGCTCTCAACCCTGTTCTGCTTCGTGTACCCGGTGATCGGGGGCGGCTCCGTCGACATGGGGAACGAACGAGGCGTCGCCCTTTGGGACTCGATCCTCGAACGGAACGTCGCCGCGATTCTCGACCTCACCGCCGGCGAGCTGCTGCCAATGTGACCTTGCCCTCAAATACTAGCATCCGCCCCCGGGTCGTTTCTTTCAGCAGCCTTGCGAGGACACTGAATCTGTCCTCCATGTACGCATCTCCCATTACCTGATCGATCTGGCGCTGAGCCGTCCCAGGCCCAGTACCGTCGCCAGGCCGGGCGTTGCCACCCCGCCGGCCGACGCGTTCTCACGCGATCTCGCTTCATCAGGCCCTGGCTAACTAGAAGTAGGTACGAATATACCTAGCATCAGCCATGCCTTAGCTCTTCCCCTGCGCACATACTAAACGGAGTCTCGCACACACCACAAAGATCGGAGGTACAGAGAATGGACAACTCCACTAGTAGACACTCAGGCTGGGTCACGTTCGCCGCCGTAATGGTGGTGATCGTCGGCCTGTACAACGTGCTGAGCGGGGCTGCCGCCATCGGGGAGAGCGAATCCGTCACCGCCCAGGTGCAAGAAGTGCTCTACAGCATCGATATCAAGACCTGGGGCTGGTTCTGGCTGATAGTGGGCATCGCCCAGCTGATCACGGGGGTCCTTCTCTTCTCGCGCAGCCCGATCGCTGCCCTCATGGCGGTTTTCGGAGCGACTGTCAGCGCGACGTTTACAATCTTCATTATCTTCGTTGCGCCGCTATGGGCTATCACCGTCCTAGCGCTGGACGTGGGAATCATCTGGATCATCTCGGCGAACAGCGAAGAGTTCGGTACGGACATCCCCTAGTTCGCCGCGGTTGACAACGCGAACATCCTCGCGGGTGTCACCGGCGGCTGGAGAGGAGGAACGCAGGAGTTATCTTCGTAGGCTTTAACTGATCGGAAGACAACGATCCAATTCAGAAGGGGAAGGAGCCCGGAATGACGAACGACGTGCCAACTCAGGTGATAGTAGCGGCTTTCGACGGGATGGACACCGCGAAGGAGGCTTTCGACGACCTCAAGCAGCTGGAGAAGGATAAGTCCATAAAGATCGAGAACGCCGCCATCCTGCAGAAGGACCATGACTCGAAGCTGCACATCCGGGACGTGAAAGACATGACCGGCACGCGCGGCCTTGTCGGCGGCGGCGTTATCGGCGCCATTGTCGGCGTGATCACGGGGCCAGTCGGGTGGGTGGCGCTCGGTGGGGCGGCCATCGGCGGCCTCGTCGCCAAGCTCAAGGACGGCGGCTTCGACAACAGCCGCCTCGAGCAGTGGGGTGACAAGCTGCAGCCCGGCACTTCCGCTCTTATCGCCGTCGTCGACCACATCTGGGTACGTGATGTCGAAGCAGCGCTAAAAGAAGATGCACGCGAAGTCATGACTCTGGAGATCAGCGACGAGATCGCCGCGCAGCTGACGAACTAGTAAGCCTGACCGCAGGCCGAACCAAGGTCAAGCGTGCGCCGTGGCTCGGATTTGGTGGGCACCCTTGCTCCATCACGTCTATAGCGCGCGGGTGACAGGCGCGACACAGTGTAGCCCAAATGGAGGTTACCAATGAGGAGAAGAGGGCGAGGGCCAGGACCCGGCCGAGGGCGACCTGCGGCGAGGAGAACTGTCCGTCGACGACACCGTAGGATGCGCCGGAGGATGCGTCGGCGCCTGTTGGTCGGTGGTGCAGTCCTTCTGGCGGTGGGTATGACCGCGACCAAGCTTACACAGCCACAAGTCCAGCAGATCGAACAGCACACCGGAAAGAAGGCTGAGGACCTCAGCGAAAACGAACTCGACGCCGCAATGGGCGAACTCGGCATCGAGGGACAGGAACCGTCGGATAAGGAGGTCGCCATGCTGGAGGCCGCGGAAGATCAATAGCCGTCAGTTTGCAGCTGTGAATGCCGTCTGGCGTCAGCTCATCGCCCCACGATAAGCGATTCTGCTCCAGGCCACCCCTGGCCGCGTGCTCCCCGGCCGGCATGAGCCTTTGCGCACGGGTGACAGGCGCGACCGTTTACTTCAAAGGCTGGTGGTCGCTTTCGAGCAAATGACTGGGCGGAGACCTATTGGCGGGAGATGCGCGCCGCCGCTTACGCCACGTTGAAACAGGAGGCTGAGAATGAGGACCGATGAGGCGCTGTCTATGAATGACGTCCAAGCCATCACCGAAGAGGCGTATGTCTTCTCCTTCCCGATGCTAATGGGATACCGGGCCGCGTTCGGAATGTTCATGGCTGCGGGGGCACCGTCGTATCGAGGCCCTCTCAACCAGCTCCATAGCGACCCGCAGACCCTCGACCACACGTTCCGCGAGGTGATCGGTCCTAATGCCGACACGCCATACTCTATGGCCGGTCTCGACCTGCGGGCCGAGCCTCTGGTACTCGAGGTCCCTGAAGTCACCGATCGATACTACGTGATGCAGTTCGAGGACTTGTTCGGCACCAACCCGTACTACGTGGGCACTCGCGCCACGGGAACGGCCGCAGGCTCCTACCTCCTTGTGGGCCCACGGTACCAGGGCGAGATCCCAGGCAGCTTCTCAAATGTGTTGCGTTTCGAGACAGACCTGGCGTTCATAATCGGGCGCACGCAGCTCTTGGGGCCAGACGACCTCGATGCGCTACGCGCCGTCATCAACCGATACCGACTGTCCACCTTGTCGGTGTACCAGGGTAAGGATGCCGCGCCGGCCCCTCCATTTGACTGGCCGCTGTGGGATGACACTGCATCACGCGACGAGCGTTTCATTGGCTACGTGAACCGTCTCCTCGAACTCTCCCAGCCGACGCATCCATCCGAGGTCGAGCTCATGGCACGATTTGCACGCGCTGGTATTGGTGCGGGCGTGCAATTCGATGCAGCGTCTCTCAGTAACGAAGTACGTACGGCATTGCGGGCAGGGGTAGATAGTGCGAGAGCCAAGATCAGCGCGGCAACAGAAAGTTTCGGGGAGAAGGTAAACGGTTGGCAGCTGGCCGAGGCGTTTGGAGACAGAGCCTTCTTCAACGGTGACTACCTGCTTCGGGCTGCGGCTGCGATGGCTGGCTGGGGCGGCAATGACAAGATCGAAGCGTTCTATCCAAATAGCCGCGAGGACGCCGACGGGAAGCCCCTGCATGGCGAGAACAGATACCGGCTCACACTCGCGACCGCACCACCAGCGAAAGCCTTCTGGTCAGTCACGATGTACGATACAACCTACGACGGCACAGCCGGCTACCTGGTCGAAAACCCGATTAGTCGATACTTGATCAACTCCACCACACAGGGACTAGTGCGCGGTGATGACGGATCACTGACTATTATCATCCAACACGATCGGCCCGATTCGCCGGAGGATCACGCGAACTGGCTGCCGGCGCCCGACGGCCCCTTCTACCTTGCTTTGCGCATCTACATGCCGGAGCCGGCTGCTTGGGACGGCACGTGGACTCCGCCACCCGTCCAAAGAATCTGATGTGCGTCACCAGAGTGCCCGCAACCACGTGATCCGCATCCTGGACAAGCTGGGACTGTCCCGCCGGTCGGAGGCGGCCGACCAGGCGGTCATACTAGGTTTGTTGAGACAGAAGCGGCCGGAAACGAGCCTTAACGCGCTCTATTGCCTGAACCGCTCGGCTTCGTCGGAGCCGCGGGTAGCGTCGCCGGCGCTGTAAGAGTGAGCTCCTGCGCCGGCCAACCTGCCGTTGTCGACGATCAAATACTCTTCGCGGATGGAGCGGCCGTCGAGCCAGCATTCCAGGATCTCGCGCACACCGGCAGCGTATCGGGCCTGCGCCGATAGCGATGTCCCCGATACGTGGGGTGTCATGCCGTGATGCGGCATCGTTCGCCAGGGGTGGTCCTTCGGCGGCGGCTGGGGGAACCAGACGTCGCCCGCGTACCCGGCAAGTTGTCCGCTTTCGAGCGCCCTGGCCACGGCATCCCTGTCGCAGATCTTACCGCGAGCTGTATCCACGAGATAAGCGCCTCGCTTCATCTTGCCGATCAGGGCGTCGTTGAACATGTGCTCGGTCTCGGGATGAAGCGGGGCGTTTATGGTAACGACATCGCAGACGCGCACCATCAACTCCGCGCTGGGATGAAAAGTCAGCCCAAGCTCGCGCTCGACGCTTTCCGGCAGCCGGTGCCGGTCCGTGTAGTGCAGATTGACCTCGAACGGCTTGAGCCTTCGCAATACCGCCGTGCCGATCCGGCCGGCGCCGACAGTTCCGACTTGCATGCCCTCAAGGTCGTAGGACCTTTCGACGCAGTCGGCGATGTTCCAGCCCCCATTGATGACCCATTGATATGAGGGGATATAGTTTCGCACGAGCGACAGGATTAGCATCACAACATGTTCGCTCACGCTGATACTGTTGGAGTAGGTCACCTCGGCGACAGTGAGGCCCCTCTCCATCGCCGCCTGCAGGTCGACATGATCGGAGCCAATGCCGGCGGTCACTGCTAACTTCAGCTTCGGCGCGCTGGCGATCCGCTCAGCGGTCAGATAGGCTGGCCAGAAGGGCTGGGAAATGACGATGTCCGCATCCGCCAACTCCCGCTCGAATACGCTATCGACGCCGTCCTTATCGGAAGTCACGACCAGGGTGTGGCCAAGCCCTTCAAGAAACTCGCGCAGCCCCAGTTCGCCCGAGACGCTGCCCAGCAGCTCTCCCGGCCTAAAGTCGATCGCTTCGGGTGTTGGTAACGTCTGTCCGCCTGGATAATGGTCCAACGTCGGTATGTCGTCGCGCGCATACGATGTCGGGTAGCCATCAACCGGGTCGTCATAGAGCACGCAGAGGATCTTCGCCATATCGTTCACTCCCGATCTTCAGGACGCTCTCTCACGCGGACCGGATAACCGGGGCCCGGCATGGCGATCATAGCATCAGGGGCTCGGCATGTCTCAAATTTCCACTTATCAGCAGTTGGGAAACACCATCGCACCAAGGAGTCTTAGTGTGCGGTCAGGGGCGCCGGCCCGGTAGGCCCGCTTCCTAATCCGACTTGGTCTACCAGTCACACGCGATCAGACTGTAACTTCTCCACGTGCTTATGGCGCTCCTAATCGAGTGGCGCGGCTTATACTGGGTCGAGAAGAGCACGCCGGCGCGTATCTGGCAAAGGAGGCTGCCCATGACGGGGGCGCTTGAAGGGATCAAGGTCGTCGACTTCACGGAATACATAGCCGGTCCGTACTGTACGATGATGCTCGCTGATATGGGAGCGGACGTTATCAAGGTGGAACGTCCTCAGGGCGATGCATGGCGCCACACAGCGCCTCTGGCTCCTTACGAAAGCCGCGTCTTCTTGACCGTGAACCGCGGCAAGCGCAGCGTAGCTCTGGACATGGCGCGACCGCCGGGTCGTGAGGTGGCACAAACCCTTGCGACCGGCGCGGACGTCGTCGTAGTCAACTACCGTCCGGGAGTCGCCCAACGGCTCGGTCTAGACTACGGTACGCTCTCCGCTCGCAATCCAGCGCTGATCTACTGCGAGAACACCGCCTTCGGCCCCGACGGCCCCTACCGCGATCGTCCTGGCTTCGACATCCTCTCCCAGGCAGCGACGGGCATGATCCTGTTCGAGAACAAGCTTGACCACGGCGTACCCACCTACATCGCCACCATGGCCATCACTGACCTTACAACCGGCATGTTCATGGCCTTCGCCATCGTCAGCGCCCTCTATACCCGGAAAGCCAGCGGAACCGGCCAGCGTATCGAGACCAGCCTGTTCGCCTCCGGCCTGGCGGCTCAGTATCGCCCGCTCCTCTCCGTCGAGAGGTTGGACCGCCCGCAGCGGGAGGGTTTCCTCCAAGAGCTAGCGGAAGCTCGAAAGAACGGGCTCCGCTTCGAGGAGACGAAGAAGCTGCGCGCCCAGTATGTCCCTCGGCGCGGTCGCAACAACTACTATCGGGTCTACGAAACGAAGGACGGGCTCATCGCCGTCGCCTGCCTCAACAACCGCCAGCGTCGCGCCCTCAGAGACGTCCTTCACGTGGAGGACCCCACGGTGGAGGGTGTAACGTACGACTGGTTCTCAGAAGAGGTTCGGCAGGCCCACAGGCAGACCATCGGTGCCCTCGAGGCTACCTTCCGAGACAAGCCAACCCGGGAGTGGTTCCAGCTCCTGGACGCCGCCGATGTTCCCTGTAGCCCAGTGAACTTCCCGGAGGAGATGTTCGACAACCCGCACGTCCAGGCCAACGGCCTCATGCTGAGCCTGGAGCACCCCGTGGTGGGCCCGCTCCGCATGCCCGCCTCTCCCATCCGCATGAGCGCTACGTCCGTCGGTACCCCACTGCCCCCACCCCCACTTGGTGTTCACGGCCCCGAGGTGCTACGGGAGATGGGCTACGATGACGCAGCCATCAGAGGTCTGCTGGACGATGGCGTCCTCGTGACTCGCGACCGGCTGCTGGAGCACGACGGCTCCGATCCGGACTGAGGCGCAGGACATGGTTCGAACCAAGGCTGGCGGAAAAACCTACGACGTGATCGTCGTAGGCGCGGGAAACGCCGGGCTATGCGCCGCGCTAGCGGCGCTAGAGGCCGGCGCCAGCGTCCTTACGCTTGAGAAAGCGCCTCACCACCTGCGAGGCGGTAACACCTACTTCTCAGGCGGCAGTTTTCGATTCGCCCACGAAGGCCTGGATGACATTCGTCGCCTGATCCATGACTTTTCTGACGGCGAGGCGGAATCCATCGAAATCGGCCGTTACGCTCAGGCCCAGTTCCGCGAGGACATGATGCGCGTCTCCGAGGGGCTGGCCGACGAGGAGCTCGTTGACCTGCTGGTTGAACAGGCCTACCCAACCATGCTATGGATGCGGGATCACGGGATACGCTGGGTCCCCATGTACGGGCGCCAAGCGTTCACGGTGGACGATGTGCACCGATTCTGGGGTGGCCTCACAATCGAAGCCGTCGGCGGGGGGCCGGGGCTATCTGACAGACTGTTCGCAGTCGCTGAAGGTGCTGGCGTTCACATGCGGTACGAGGCGAAGGCCACAAGACTTCAAGTCGAAGGCTCCGGCCGAGTTACCGGCCTGCAGATGAATGGCCCCGATGGGCTAGAAGATATCGTCAGCGAGGCTGTGATTCTCGCTTGCGGTGGGTTCGAGGCGAACACAGAGATGCGAGCCCGCTATCTTGGGCCTGACTGGGAATTGGCCAAGGTACGAGGCACGCACTTGAACACCGGCGATGGCATCCGCCTGGCGCTGGATGTCGGCGCGATGCCCTTCGGTGATTGGGGTAGTTGCCACGCCGTGGCCTGGGACCTTAATGCGCCACCGTACGGAAACCGTATGATGGGGGATCTGTATCAGAAGCACTCTTATCCATTCGGTCTGATCGTCAACATCAACGGTGAGCGGTTCGTTGACGAAGGCGCCGACTTTCGCAACTACACGTACGCCAAGTACGGCCGTGAAATCTTGAAACAACCGCAACGCGTAGCGTTCCAGCTCTTCGATGCCAAGGCACAACCGCTGCTGCGCGACGAGTACCGTATCGCTAAAGTTACGAAGGCAACGGCGAATACCATCAGCGAGCTGGCGATGACCCTGGGCATCGACCGCGATGCCTTGGCGATGACGGTAGAAGCGTTCAACTCGGCCGTTCAACCCGGGACATTTGACCCAACTCGCCTTGACGGCAAGCACACCGAGGGGATAACGCCTCCGAAGTCGAACTGGGCTCTCCCGCTGGATACCCCGCCCTACACTGGCTACGCCGTCACCTGCGGTATCACCTTTACGTTCGGCGGGCTGCGGATCAACCGGGACGCACAGGTACTCGATGGCGAAGGGCAGCCCATGCCTGGCCTCTACGCCGCCGGCGAGATCATCGGCGGCCTGTTCTACCACAACTACGCCGGCGGTTCTGGCTTGATGGCAGGCGCTGTGTTCGGAAAGATCGCCGGCACAAGCGCCGCCCGCACGTAGATCACGAGTGGCCGATCCCCTACCCTGGCCACCGGCATGAAGGCAACACTATCCGATGTCAGCGAAGTCGGTACTAGCTGTCGGCTTGCGCATCGAAGGCAGCCAGCATTTCACGGCATCGCGCCTCTGCGATGGCGCGCACATGGGGGTGGCTCAGGACGAAGAAGTCACCACGGCCAATAGCGGCCACAGCCAGTCGTCCGACCTCATCGGGATCCATACCCGAGGCTAGGAACTGCCTGTGCTCCTCTGGCGCCTGCTCGGGCCCGCCGAACCGCTCCGGCCGGTTTCGCCCTGCGTTCCAGATCTCGGTCCTGACGGCACCGGGGCAAAGTATGCTGACAACGATGCCGGCGGGCTCGAGCTCACGTCGCAATACGTCCGAAAGAGCGAGAACGGCATGCTTTGTGGCGGTGTAGATCCCCATGCCCGCGAACGGGATGCCAAGACTGTGCTCCGAGCCGGTGTTGAGGATGTGGGCGGGGCCGCCTTGCTCGCGAAACCTCGGCACGAAGACAGAGCAGCCGTTCCAGACGCCGAAAACGTTGACCGAAAACAGCCATTCCACCTCGTCCTGCGTGGCGTCTGCCACCGGGCTTGCTGCGCCCACACCGGCGTTGTTGCACAACACATCGACCCTACCGAACTCCGTCCAGGCGCGGTCTGCGAGTGATTCGACCGAGGCGCGATCTGAAACATCGCAGTGAACGGCGAGGCTGCGGACACCAGCGCCGACTAGCTCTGCCGCCGCCGCCTCGGCCGGCCCGATCTCCAGATCCGCCACCACGATGTGCGCCCCTTGAGCCGCCAGCGCCCGACCTATGCCAAGACCGATACCGCTGGCGCCGCCAGTAACTACCGCGACCTTATCCTTGAAGTCGTCCATCTGGATACCCTCCTGTCTCGCCTTCGACTGCCGAAGTACAGCGACATGTTACGATGACGACAGGTTGCCCGGCCAGTGGGAAGGAACGAGACTTGACTCCCGCAAGCAACGGCGTCCTGCGCATCGTCTCCTGGAACATCCGGGCCGGAGGCGGACGTCGCGTTGACCAGATCGCCAACGCCATCGAGCGCTGGGGCGCAGATGTCGCTGCCCTTAGCGAATTCAGGGCGACGCCACCCAGCGTGAATTTGGCCGCCCGGCTCGAGGCGTTGGGCCTCCGCCATCAGATTTCGACTGCGGACTCGCGCAAGGCAGCCGCCAACCGCCTGCTCATCGCGTCGAGGCCGCCGCTGTCCAGGGTCAACCTGCGCAACGCCCCCAAGGAACCCGGCCTGTGGGCCCTCACGGAGATCGCGGCCAGCCGCCCGTTCTCGATCGGTGCAATGCATATACCGAACAGGGTATCCGGTCGGAAGTACTCGTACCACGAAGCGATCCTGCGGCTCGCCCAAGGCTGGCGACGCGGCCCTGCGCTCATCGTTGGCGATACGAACAGCGGACGGATCGGAATCGACGAGGAGACCCCAGTATTCACTAATCGGGAAGAGGAGTGGATGGTTGCGCTGGAACGTCTCGGCTGGCGCGATGGATTCCGGTTTCTATACGGTGACACACGTGTCTACACCTGGTACTCGCCCAACGGACAGAACGGCTTTCGTCTGGACGAGGCCTTCGTCAATCGGCACTTGATCTCGCGCCTTCTAGATACGCGCTACGAATGGGCCTTACCGGCCGAAGGGGACGGGCGACGGGATGCGGTTAGCGACCATGCGGCGCTCATTGTTGACCTTGCGGCGTGACCGTCGGCTAGGATGAGACGTGCTTCTATGACCTTGCGCTAGGCTGACACTAAGGCAGATTAGTGCTGTTCGTCCCCTGAGCCTGATCCGTATCCGGGCGCGCCGCGGTGAGGATATGGTAGCCTCGACTCAAATGAAACCGCCCGAGCCCGTTGGAGAATAGAACGACTCAACGGCGTTCCATACTCTCAAATGCTCGGTTTGGAGCGGGCGACGGGGATCGAACCCGTGGCCCTCTGCTTGGGAAGCAGATGCTCTACCACTGAGCTACGCCCGCTCCGGGCGGACCCACCAGGGGCCCAGCGTATCCGATTTTAGGGATTACGTAGCGGTAGTGTCAACGGAGCCGGTCACCTGGCGAGAGCTGGCTCAGATGACCATCGGCACAAGCAGTAGACTCACTCCCCGTTCACGTTGCGAACGAGGTCCGCGAGGCGTCCCAGCGTTATCAGGCGCTCACGCAAGCCCTCCCCGTCGGGCTCCACGCGTAGCGTGGTCACACCGGCATCCCGATAGGCGCGGATGCGATCCTTCACCATCGAGTCTGTCCCAAGGAGATTAGTCTTAAGAACCATCTCATCCGGGATGCGAGCCGCCGCCTCCTCCCGCCTACGGTCGAGCCAGAGGTTCTGGACCTCGACGGCGATATCCTCATATCCAGCTCGCCTGAATGCGGCCTTGTAAAAATTCTGCGCCCGTGACCCCATCGCACCGAGCGTGAAGGCGAGGCCGGGCTTTCGGCGAGAAACCAGGTGGTCGAGATCGTCTGAGAATGCGACAACACCACCCGCCTGGAGATCGATCTCCGTGAGCGAACG
>CAZYOV010000015.1:0-35804 GCA_964649215.1 uncultured Dehalococcoidia bacterium | reverse complement strand
GAGGGTGAGTATGGCCGCGGCCGCCGCGCCGTCTGCGTATTGCTGGGGTGGTGGCGGCGGTGTCGGTGTCGGTGCTGGAGTCGGTAGGGGCTGAGCCGCGGGCGCTGACGTGGGTGGGGGAACGGGCGCAGGTGTAGGTGTGGGTGTGGGGCTTGATGTGAGTGTGGGCGATGGCGTGGGCGTTGGCTCAGGCGTGGGTGTGGGGAGAGGGACGGATTGAGGGGGCTGGAACTCTTGAAGCACACTCACCGGGGCGGCGTACACGCTGGAGGCCACTGCCTCCGGCTCGGCCGCGCTGGGGGTGGTAATACCACCGAAGGAGGCGAGCAGGAGCAGGCTCAGGCACCAGCTTGCCCAGCGTATGAGATGAGACGCGGGTATACGTGACATTGACGAATCGTTAGACGCGTACTGATACGCTTTTGTTGCGTCCTTACAAATGAGCAGGGACAGCAAAGCCTTGCTACAGGCTGCGGCCAACATGGAACGGCAGGTGCTCTGGCTGGTGGGGGAGGGTTCCTGGGAGAGGGTGACGTGGGAGCGTGTCAGGGGTGGCGGGGCTAGGCTGGGGCGACTCAGGAGGTATACCCCTTGGGGTGTGACTGGTGCCAGCGCCAGGCGCTATCGACGATGGCTTCAAGGCTGGTAACCGTGGGCAGCCAGCCCAAGTCCTGTTTGGCTTTCTCGTTAGAGGCGACGAGCTGGGCTGGGTCGCCGGGCCTCCGCGGCTCCTCTCTGACGGTGATCGGCTTTCCTGTCACCTTGCCAGCGGTCTCGACGACCTCTCGGTTGGAGAAGCCGGCGCCGCTGCCTAGGTTGTAGACGCCGCTGTCTCCGTCTGAGGCGGACTCCAGGGCCAGGATGTGGGCGCTGGCCAGGTCCGAGACGTGGATGTAGTCGCGAATACAGGTGCCGTCCGGGGTAGGGTAGTCGGTTCCGTACAAGGGGACGGCTTCGCGCTGCCCCAGGGCGGCCTGGAGGACGATGGGGATAAGGTGAGTCTCCGGCTGGTGGTCTTCGCCGCGCAGGTCTGTAGCACCGGCGGCGTTGAAGTAGCGCAGCGAGGCGTAGCGGATGCCGCCGCTCTGCTCGTACCAGGGCAACATCCGTTCCACCATCACCTTACTTTCGCCGTAGGGATTGACGGGCCGAACGGGCGCATCTTCAGTTATGGGCACTGAGTCCGGCTGGCCGTAGACGGCGGCGCTGGAGCTGAACACGAAACGGCCGACGCCGTAGGCGACCATGGCGTTGAGGAGGGCGGTGCAGCCGCCGACGTTGTTAGCGAAATAGCGGCCAGGGTTGAGGACGGATTCGCCGGCCTGAATGTAGCCGCCGTAGTAAACGACGGCATCGAATGAGCGAGAGGCCATGAGGCGGCCCAGCGCCTCCTCGTCGCGTGCGTCGCTTACGACCAGCTCCGCCTCGCGGTTGACGGCCTCGCGGTGGCCGGCGACGAGGCTGTCGAGGACGGTGACGTCGTGCTTGGCCTGGAGGAGTTGGTCGACGGTGACGCTGCCGATATATCCGGCGCCGCCGACGACCAGGACCTTCACCTAACCGTCGCCACCATCCCCGCGTATAGGGTCAGGGAACATGAGGCCGGGATCAGTCCTCGAGGCGCTTAAACAGGAGGCAGGCGTTCTGGCCGCCGAACCCGAAGCTGTTCTTGAGGGCGACGCGGATGTCGGCGCGGCGGGCCTCATTGGGGACGTAATCGAGGTCACATTCGGGATCGGGGTGCTCGTAGTTGATGGTGGGATGGATGATGCCGTGTCGTATGCCCTCGAGGCAGGCTATGGACTCCAAGGCGCCGGCGGCGCCGAAGGGGTGGCCGATCATGGACTTGGTGGCACTGATAGGTATGCGGTAAGCCTGCTCCCCGAACGTCTTCTTGATGGCGAACGTCTCTGAGCTGTCGTTGAGCTTGGTGGAGGTGCCGTGAGCGCTGATGTAGTCTATCTCCTCCGGCGCAACGCCTGCGTCCTCCAGGGCACAGGTCATCGCGCGGATGGCGCCTTCACCGTCAGCGCGGGGGGCGACGACGTGATGGGCGTCGCTGCAGGCGCCGTAGCCCGCGATCTCAGCGATGATGGGAGCGTTGCGACGGCGGGCGCGCTCCAGGTCCTCGAACACGAATATGGCGGCCCCCTCGGCGGCTACGAAGCCGTCTCTATCACGGTCGAAGGGCCGGCTCGCCTTCTGCGGCTCGTCGTTACGTGTGGAGAGGGCGCGCATGACGGCGAACCCGGATAGTCCGAGCTCGCACAGCGCCGCCTCGGTGCCGCCGGTGAGAACGACGTCGGCGCGGCCGGAGCGAATCAGGTCCAGGGAATCGCCCATAGCCTGGGTGCCGGCGGCGCAGGCGGTGATAACGGTGTTGGAGTATCCTTTGGCGCCTTGGATCATGCTGAGCTGAGCTGCGGCCATGTTGGGCAGCATCTTGGGCATGAAGAAGGGGTCCATGCGCATGCCGCCTTTTTCACGGATGGTGTGAACGGCCTCCTCGATGTTGGGCATGCCGCCGATACCGTTGCCCAGGATGACGCCAACCCTACCGGGGTCTTCTTCGCGCCGCAGATCCAGTTCGGCGGCTTGCAGCGCCTGGTGGCCGGCGGCGACCGCGAACTGGCTGAAACGGGACATGCGACGGGCCTCGCGGCGGTCCATATAGTCCTGCGGGTCGAAGCCCTTCACTTCGCCGGCGATGCGGGAAGGGTAGCCGGTGGCGTCGAACTGGGTCACATAATCGATGCCCGATTTGCCCTCAACGCAGGCTTGCCAGAACTCTGAGACGGAGTTGCCCAGGGGCGATATCGCCCCCATGCCGGTTATGGCTACGCGGGTGCCGTTCCTACCTGCCATGCGGGTTCCTCCCAGCCGCTTGTATCTAAGCCGTTGCCGCAATCCCCCGGAGGTAGGCCCGCCCCTCAGCCGCTACGAACAGCGAGCCCGTGAGACATATTACCTCTTCGCCCGCTGCTGTCGCCAGCACCTTTTCCAGCGTATTGGACACTTCATTCTCGGCTTCGGCCTCGGCGCCGGCTTCGCGAAATGCGGCTGCCACCTGTTGCGGTGGCATCGCCCGCGGGTGGCCGGTCCGGACAGCCATTACTCGGCGCGCAATGGGGGATAGCTCCTGGGCCAAGCCGGTCACGTCTTTATCCGCGGACATGCCTACTATCAGGAACGCGCTCTGGCAGGAAAAGTAATCCGTCAAGGTCTCGCGAAGGCGTCGCGCGGAATCGCGGCTGTGAGCGCTATCGGCTACGACCAAGGGCTTCCGACGCAGTACCTCCATACGCCCAGGCCAGGATACGTGCGCGAGCCCGTGCTGGATAGCTCCATCTGGAATGGGGAGGCCGCGCTGCGTCAGCGCGTCGGCGCAGGCCACGGCGGTAGCGGCGTTCTCCAACTGGTGCCGGCCCAGGAGCGGGAGCCGCAGGCTGAGGGCGCCGCGAGGCCCGTTTAGCCGGAACGCCTGGCCGTCCAGGTCGTGGGCGATCCGGCGCCAGGAGTAGCTCCCGGCCACGTCCACGATTTGGCAGGAGACTTCCTCAGCGGCCTGTCGGATGACCTCCCGAGCTTCCGCATGGCGCTGGGGCGCGATGACGGCGGTGGCGCCGGTCCTAACGATGCCCACCTTCTCGGCGGCTATCTCCGCCACGGTGTCGCCGAGGAGCTCGGTGTGCTCCCGGCCTATGGCTGTCACGGCGCACACGTCCTTGGCTTCGAACACGTTGGTGCTATCCACGCGGCCGCCGAGGCCGACCTCGAGTACCTGGCAGTCTAGGTCGCGCTCACGGAAGGCGAGGAAGGCGAGCGCGGTCAGCAGGTCGAAGGTCACCAGGCGGCGTCCGTCGGGCGGGGGGTCGTCAGCCTGTACCGCGTCGCGGAGGACGGCCGTCAGGCGGGCCCACTCGTCCTCGCCGATGGGCTCGCCGTTGATGCGGATGCGCTCGGTGTAGCTGTGAAGGTGGGGGCTTGTGAACAGGCCGGTACGCAGCTTTGCGGCGCGGAGGATGCTCTCCAACATGGCCGCCACGCTTCCCTTGCCTTTGCTACCGGCGATGTGGACGGTGTGGCGGGCCAGGTGGGGATCGCCCAGGCGGTGTAGGAGCGCCAGCACCGGCTGGACGTCAGGGCGGTGCTGGAAGCGGCCGCTACGCTCGAAGTCGGCGAAGGAGAGGAGGTAATCGATGGACTGGCGATAGTTCATGTCGGGCGTGGGTTAGCCTAGGTCCGGTCAAACTGGGGCTCCCGCTTGTCCAGGAAGGCGCTGACGGCCTCCTTAAAGGATGGTCGTTCCATAGCGGCGGCGAACTCCTTGTTCTCCCGCTTCCAGACCTCTTCAAGGTTCGCCTCCGTCAGGTTCTGCCAGGCCAGCCGCTTGATGGCCAGCAGGGACTCGGCCGGGTTAAAGGCGATCTCGGCCGCCGTCTCGACGGCGTGGTCCAGGAGCTGGTCGTGGGGGACGACGCGGTTGACGAGGCCGATGCGTCCTGCCTCCGCAGCATCGATGATGCGGCCAGAGAGCATAAGCTCCAACGCCTGAGTGAGCCCGACGATGTGACCCAGGATACGGGTGCTGGCCAGCTCAGGCAGGACGCCGATGCGCACGAAGCGCATTGAGAGGCGGGCCTGATCGGAGGCGATGCGCACGTCGCAGGGGAGCGTCATGGTGAGGCCGACGCCGATAGAGAGGCCGTTGACGGCGCAGATTACGGGCTTGGAGCGCTGGATGAAGTGGACCCAGTTCTCGTCCTCGCGCTGGGGGCGGCGCTGGTCTCTGTGTTCCCGTGCCTCGATCTCTCTGTTCCAGCCGCGGATGTCGGCGCCGGCGCAGAAGGCGCGACCGCTCCCAGTGAGGACGACCGCTCCAACGCCGGGATCATCGTTAAACGTATCGATCGCCTGTCGCACTTCGCCGAACATTTCGTAGCTGAACACGTTCAGGCGATCCGGTTTGTTGAACGTGATTACACCTACGCGGTCTCGCTGTTCGATGAGAATGTACTCGTAAGGCATGGCTAACCTCCCCAGTTTTGGCGGCTCCTTCTCTCGGCGGCGCGATTATATCACTGAAGGGGCGTGCTGTCTCCGGGCGCGCGCTCCTATAATGGGGTTCGTGTCGGAGCCACCTCTGCCCAGCCATCCTCAGGACAAGCGCCGCCTGGAGGCGCTGCTCTCCCGCACCTGGGCTCTCGCAGGGGAGACGGAGCATCCGCTGGGCCGGCTGCAGGGCCTCTCGCTGGGGCCATACCGGCTTCTCGCCCTGCTGGGGCCCAAGAACAACGTGGGCGCGCGCTACCTTCAGCTCTTCATCGTCGATTCGGAGGGGCGCATGAGCGAGGAGCCGGTCGCGTTCGGCCTGCACAACTCGGGGCCGTACCCCGGGTACAACTGGTTCGAGGTATTCCGCTACGAGCCCGCGCTCAGTATTCAGGGCGAGGCGGCTGACCTGCGGGCGGCAGGGTTGGAGGAGGAGCTGTTCCGGGCGCTGTCCACGCTGGTGCCCGCCGGCGGCCACCTGATGGTGGAGTACGAATCGCCGGCGCAGAAGGAGAGCGAGCGCATCCTGGGGTTGGACTATCCGCCGGTGGCCTCGCCGCTTGGCTATCTCCTGTTTGGGGTGGGCTGCCGCTCCTTCCGCGACTGGTATATCTCCGAGGGGGGCCGCGAGGGGCCGCGCAAGCTGCAGGGGTTCAAGCCGCTGAACGAGGGGCTGGCGAGGGAGCGGACGGAGGCGCTGCGGCGGCAGGTCCAGCAGCTTCTGGCGAGGCCGGAGAGCCCGCAACACGGCGAGTTCGGGCGGACGGCGCGCCGGCTGGCGGAGGCGGTGCTGGAGGCGCTGGCGAAGGAGTAGGACACGAGGATACGAGGTGCTAAGTCCACACCTGAGATCGCATTTCCGCTCGCATCTTCACCCGTAAAGGCGTGATTCGGCGAGGCGCATGGGCGAACGGGCCTCTCCTTGACACCCTCGGGCCGCCCCCGTAACATGGCGTGTTGGCGATCCGTCTATATCGTGTCGCAGTAGCGTCTATAGCTACGGGCACGAGGACGGCTCTCGAGCCCTGGTTTTAAGGGGTATCCCACTCAGTGGAGGTGTACGCGTGGTTACTGTGAGCGTAATCAAGGCTGATATCGGCGGCTTCGTTGGCCACTCGGAATCTCACCCGGACATCCTGGATCTCGGCCGCGAGGAGATGGAGAAGGCGAAGCAGAGCGGCCTCCTCGTCGACCATCATGTGAGCCACTGTGGGGACGATATGTTCCTGATCATGACCCATGAGCGGGGGGAGGACAGCGAGGAGGTCCACAAGCTATGCTGGGACACGTTCACGAAGGGCACGGAGCTGGCCAGGAAGCTGAAGCTGTACGGCGCCGGTCAGGACCTGTTAGTGGACGCATTCTCCGGCAACATCCGCGGCGCCGGTCCCGGCTCGGCGGAGATGGAGATAGAGGAGCGGCCTTCTGAGCCGATCCTGGTGTTCATGGCCGACAAGACCTCGGCCGGGGCGTTCAACCTGCCCCTGTACAAGATGTTCGCTGACCCGTTCAACACCCCCGGCCTGATCATCGCCGAGGGGCTGCACGAAGGGTTCGCCTTCGAGGTGCAGGACGTGCGAGAGCACCTCAAGATCACCCTCAACGCGCCGGAGGAGATATACGATCTGCTCATCTTCCTGGGCGCGCCCAACCGCTACGCAGTGAAGAAGGTATACTCCCGCAACACCGGCGAGGTGGGCGCCGTCTCCAGCACGGACAAGCTCTCCCTCATCGCCGGGCGCTACGTGGGCAAGGACGACCCGGCGATGGTCGTACGCGCGCAGGGGAACTTCCCCGCCGTGGGCGAGGTGATTGAGCCGTTCACCACTCCGTACATCGTGGAGGGCTGGATGCGGGGCTCTCATCACGGGCCGCTGATGCCTGTGGGTCTGAAGGACGCTCACCCCAGCCGCTTCGATGGGCCGCCGCGCATCGCCTGCCTCGGCTTCCAGCTTGCCAACGGCAAGCTCATCGGCCCGCGCGACATGTTCGATGACCCGGGCTACGACCACGCGCGGGAGAAGGCGAACACGATCGCCGACTACCTGCGCGCCCACGGGCCGTTCGAGCCGCACCGGCTGCCGCTGGAGGAGATGGAGTACACGACGATGCCGACGATCGCGGGCAAGCTCAAGGCGCGCTGGGAGCCGCTGGAGGAAGGCGAGCCCGCCAAGGCGTAGCTCCCTGCCCCGGGCCGCCCAGCGAGGGATCACGAGGCGGCGGCGACACCCGGCTCGTAGCGAGTACGAGCGTGTAGCGAAGGAGGCCATGGTGCCGGAGCGCTTCCAGTACCCATTCAAGGAGAACTACCACGAGTTAGACGGCATCCGCCTTCACTATGTGGACGAAGGCTCCGGGCCGCCCATACTCATGGTCCATGGCCAGCCCACGTGGAGCTACCTGTATCGGAAGATGATCCCGCCGTTAGTAGCTGCCGGATACCGCTGCGTTGCACCCGACTTGATGGGCTTCGGTCTCTCCGACAAGCCCGAAGATGAGTCGGCGTACACGTTGCGAAGGCATGTTCAGCTGGTTACGGGCCTCATTGAGAAGCTGGACCTACAGAGTGTCATCGCCGTCGGCCAGGACTGGGGTGGACCCATTTCCCTCCGCTATGCCATCGACCACCGGGATAACGTGCGCGCCCTGGTCATCCTCAACACCCTGGTGCGGACCATGTCGATGCCCCTGATTTTCAATTTGATATTCCGCAGCGGCGGCTTTTCAAGCTTCCTGATGAGACGGCTTGACCTATTCCGAAAGATGGCGTTTCGCGGCGGCTTGATGTTTAAACGCCCCGTAGATACACAAGCCATGGAGCAGTACAAGATGCCTCATCCGACGGCCGCCACCCGAGCGGGGATCGCCGCCTTCCCTAAGATGATTCCAGACAACACCAATCACCCCAACGGCGAGTATATCTCCGAGATCAATAGGACGCTTCAGCAATGGGATATTCCCGTTCTGGTCATGTTTTCCGATAAGGACATCGCCTTCAAAGTGGAGGAGGGGCAGCGCATCGCTAACATGGTCCCAAACGGGCGATTCCAAGTGGTGCGCGACGCCGGCCACTACTTGCAGGAAGACGCGGGGGAGGAGATCGCCGAGCGAATGTTGACCTTCCTGCGCGACGAAGCAAAGGTTACATCGTCCTAGCGGCAGGCCGTAAGCCTGGCAACCGAATGCCCCGCTTGTTGCTGGCCACCAATAACCCTGGCAAGCTCGCTGAGTTCGAGCGGTTGCTTGCCGGATGCGGCTGGGAGCTTGTGACGCCGTCGCAGCTGGGCCTGACGCTCCCGAACGAAGAACCTGGCGAGACGTACGAAGAGAATGCTAAGATTAAGGCGCTCAACGGCGCCCGGGCCAGCGGCCTGGTCACCCTGGCCGACGACTCCGGCCTGGAGATCGATGCCCTGGACGGCGGCCCGGGGGCGCGTTCGGCGCGCTTCCTGGGTGCGGACGCAAGCTATGAGGAGCGGTTCGCCCGCATCCTCGGCGAGATGGCGGAGCTCCCGTCGGAGAAGCGCTTGGCGCGCTTCTGCTGCGTCATCGCCCTGACCGAGCCGGGGTCGGAGGAGGTTCGGCTGTGCGAGGGCGAGGTGCGGGGCCTGATCGCCTTTGAGCCTAGGGGAGAGCAGGGATTCGGATACGACCCGATATTCTACCTGCCGCAGCAGGCGCGGACGATGGCCGAGCTGCCGTTCTACATGAAGGACGTGATCAGCCACCGCGGTCGCGCCACCGCGCGCGCACGGCCGCTGCTGAAAGAGCTGCTCTATGAGCGAAGAAGCAGAGCTGATACCGCTGGCCAGCCTCTCTGACCAGGCCGCTGATCCAAGCCGGGCGCTTAACGACAGGCTGAACCGGCCCCTGCGCGACCTCCGTATCTCGGTGACGGACCGCTGCAACTTCCGCTGCACCTATTGCATGCCGAAGGAGGTGTTCGGCCGCGATTATCAGTTCCTGGATCGGGCCGATATCCTGACCTTCGAGGAGATCACGCGGCTGGCCCGCCTGTTCGTCGCGCACGGTGTGCGGAAGATCCGCGTTACGGGCGGCGAGCCGCTTCTGCGCAACGACCTTGAGAAGCTCATCGCCATGCTGTCACGGGTCGATGGCCTGGAGGACCTTACCCTGACGACCAACGGCTCGCTCCTGAAATCGAGGATAAACGCCCTTAAGCAGGCCGGGCTGCAGCGGGTGACGGTGAGCCTCGACTCACTGGACAACGACGTATTTAAGGCGATGAACGACGTCGACTTCCCGGTTGAGCGCGTCCTCGAGGGGATCGAGGCGGCGGCTGAGGCGGGTCTCGCCCCCGTCAAGGTGAATATGGTCGTCAAGAAGGGGGTCAACGACGACAGCGTGCTAGACATGGCCCGCTACTTCCGTGATAAGGGGCAGACGATCCGATTCATCGAGTACATGGACGTCGGGAGCGCTAACGGCTGGCGGCTGGACGACGTCGTCCCCGCCGCCGCTATCGTCAGGATGATCAACGCGGAGATGCCGCTGGAGCCGGTCGATCCCGAGTACCGAGGCGAGGTCGCGCGGCGCTACCGTTACAGGGACGGCTCCGGCGAGATCGGCGTCGTCGCTTCGGTCACGCAGCCGTTCTGCGGCGACTGCACCCGCGCTCGCCTCTCCGCCGACGGCAAGCTTTACACCTGTCTCTTCGCCACCAAGGGCCACGACTTCCGCGCTCCCCTACGGGCCGGCAAGACGGACGAAGAGATCGCCCAGTACCTGCGCTCCGTGTGGACGACGAGAGACGACCGCTACTCCGAGCTGCGGTCCTCGCAGACCTCGGATCTTCCCAAGGTGGAGATGTTCTACGTGGGCGGCTAGCGGCCTGCCGGCGGCCGCCCGGCTGCTGTTGCGTGTCTCGTGTCTCGATGATGTAATGGGGTTGCTATGGCCGCTCCCCGCCGCAAGGCGAACCTGACCCACATCGATACCGCAGGACGCCCGCACATGGTGGACGTCTCCGCCAAGGCGGACAGCGCCCGCGAGGCGGTGGCGAAAGGGTCCGTCTACATGAAGGCAGTAACGCTGGCCCTGATCACGTCCGGCCGGGCGGCCAAGGGCGATGTCCTCACGACGGCGCAGATCGCCGGCATCATGGCCGCCAAGCGCACTCATGAACTCATTCCGCTCTGCCACCCGCTGCCCCTCACCGGCATCGACGTCTCGCTGGAGCCGGACGAGGGGCGGAGCGCCGTCGATATAAGCGCCACGGTGCGCACCACGGCTAAGACGGGCGTGGAGATGGAGGCGCTGACGGCGGTGTCCGTGGCCGCGCTCACCGTCTACGATATGCTCAAGTCAGCCCAGCGGGACATCCGCATCGGCGACATCAGGCTGGTGCGCAAGACGGGCGGCAAGAGCGGGGAGATCGCGCTGGAATAATCGCTTAGCCTTTCGCCTCCGCCCGGCGCTCCAGCAGCAGCTCCACCACCTGGGTGAGGGCGCTGTAGGCGTAGACGACGTAATCGCGGGGGTGGAGGTCCTCCAGCTTCTTCAGCCTCTCCTCGCGCAGGGCAACGGGGTCCGTCTGGTCCAACGCCAGCGCCGTCACGTCCTGGCCCATCTCCAGCTCGTACAGCTCACCGTCGGGGGCGAGGACGACGCACCCCCTCTCCGGCGAATCCACGCCCGGCGCCTCGATCTCGATGCCGTGGGTGAAGAAAGCGCCGGGGAAAGGCGGGAACGGGTCTAGCTGGCCCGCTGCCTCTTGGAGCAGCCGCCGCAGCCGCTGGGCCAGGCGGTCCAGGGCGGCGTCAGCCTCGGCTTTGTATTCCAGCGGATCGTCCGGCATCGTAGGTTCAGAAAACACTGTTTAGAGTTATAGTATTCTTAATAGTTCGCGAATGTGCTAAAATGCTCTTATGGTAGCTGCCCTCCAGATGCAATCTACGCGCCAGCAGATATTGGAGTATCTCCAGCGCCAGGGCCGCGCTACGGTCAAGGAGCTGGGCAAGCTGCTGGGACTTACCTCTACCGGCATCCGCCAGCACCTGACCGTACTTGAGCGGGACGGCCTGGTGGACGCCCACGAGGAGCGCGGCCGCGTAGGCCGACCCACCCTAGTATACTCGCTCACCGAAAAAGCCGACTCCCTCTTTCCCAAGACCTACGACGCCCTGGCGAGCGTCCTTCTGGAGGAAGTCCGCTCCAGCCAGGGTAACCAGCGCCTGCACGAGCTCCTCCATAAGGTGGCTGAACGGATGGCCGTTCCTTACCGCGAACGCGTCCAGGGGAAACCTCTCTCGGGGCGGGTGCGGGAGACGGCGCGTATCATGGAGGAGCAGGGCTGCCTGATAGACGTCCGCGAGGCTGAAGGCGACGAGTACTACATCGACGAGTTCACCTGTCCCTTCCCCAAGGTCGCCGAGAAGGATCGCGCCATCTGTGCCCTTCACGTGGACTTCGTTCGCATCCTTACGGGCGCTGACACACGCTTGACCCGGAGCCTCCTCCGCGGCGAGCGCGCCTGCACTTACCGTGTGCGCGGTACGGTCAAGAGCGCCGTCAAGGCGTAGCATACTCTCGTTTCCAGGTCGTCTCGCTCCTCGGTTCGTGCTTCTGTCCCTACCATCGCTAGCGGGCCGCGGACGTATAATGAACGCGGCATGCTGTGGGTCGGTCAGTTCGGCATCGTAGACGGGGAGGCGCAGGAGGAGAGCCCCTGGGTCGGCGTCTTTCCTGAGAGTGGCCGTGGCCGCCCCGACAAGTTGGGGGCGGAGGCGGTCGATCTATTCGTGGTGGTGGAGCCTGCCCTGCCCGGCAGCGAGGAGTACTGCCGCGACTTAGCTGAGGCGATCGGCAAGCAGTTCCGGGAGCGGCGTCTCTCCCTCACCGGCGGCATCCTGCGCGCTGTCAGGGCCGCCCACGAGAACCTGCGCGATTGGAATCGGAGGAGCCTCAAGCAGCACCGAGTGGCGGCGGGAGTGTCCTGCCTGGCGTTGCGCGGCGCCGCCGCGCCCGGCTGGGAAGCCTACCTGGGCCAGGTGGCGCCGGCCGCTGCGGTTCTCCTCCGCAACGGCTCTCTGAAGCGCCTGAAGCCCAGCCTCCCGGACGCCCTCCAGCCTCTGGGCCTGCAGGATGAGTTCTGGCCCGATCTCACTCGGCATGAGCTCCGGGACGGCGATCGCCTGCTGCTCCTCAGCACGGGCCTGGCCGCTGCCGTCAGCGACGAGGAGCTTGCCGAGGCGTTGCGACCGCCTCCCGAGGAGACGCTGCCGATCCTTTATCAGAAGGGGAAAGAGATGCCCAACTGCGCCGCAGTCCTCGTCGCCGCCCTGCCGGAGACCGTCGCCTGAACGTCCTCGGCATTGAGACTTCCTGCGACGAGACGGCCGCCGCCGTCGTCCGCGACGGGCGGCAGCTTCTGTCCAGCATCGTCTCCTCGCAGGTGGAGCTCCACGCTCGCTACGGTGGCGTGGTGCCGGAGCTCGCCTCGCGCCAGCATGTGGAGGCGATTGTGCCCGTCCTGGAGGAGGCGCTGGAGCGCGCCGGTTGTACTCTGGAGGGTATCGACGCGGTGGCGGTGACCACCGGCCCCGGCCTGGCAGGGGCGCTCCTCGTCGGCGCCAACGCTGCCAAGGCGATCGCCTACGCGGTCGACCTGCCGCTGGTAGCGGTCAACCATCTAGAGGGTCATATCTACGCCGCC
Source organism: uncultured Dehalococcoidia bacterium (assembly GCA_964649215.1). Classification (GTDB taxonomy): domain Bacteria; phylum Chloroflexota; class Dehalococcoidia; order SM23-28-2; family RBG-16-64-32; genus JADFNQ01. The sequence continues at coordinate 23,077 of CAZYOV010000015.1, read as the reverse complement.
TGGCTGGCGGACGCCCCGTCTAGTGAGGATGTCCGGGAGCCCCGCTTTCCCGTTCTCTGCCTCATCGTCTCCGGCGGCCATACGGACCTGGTGTTGATGACGGGCCACGGTCGCTACCGCCGGCTGGGAGAGACGGCCGATGATGCCGCCGGTGAGGCGTTCGACAAGGTGGCGAGGATGATGGGGCTGGGGTTTCCCGGGGGGCCTGAGATCGAACGGCTTGCCGGCCAGGTCTCGCCCACGCTGCGTCTGCCCCGGGCCAGGCTGTCACGGCCTTACGACTTCTCTTTCAGCGGCCTTAAGACGAAGGTGCTGCGGCTGGTGCGGGGCGAGGAGGGGCCCGTTCCGGCGGCGCCCGAGCTGGCGGCGGCCTTCCAGGAGGCGGTGGTGGATGCTCTGGTCACGAAGACGTTGGCCGCCGCCCGTGACCACGAGGCTGTCGAGGTGATCCTCGTCGGCGGTGTCGCTGCCAACAGCGTCCTCCGCCGCAGCCTCAGCGAGCGCTCACCTTTGCCGGTGCGCATCCCCAGCGCCGCCCTGTGCACGGACAACGGCGCCATGATCGCCGCCTGCGGCTGGTGGCGCCTGCAGGCCGGCGAGACTGCCGGCTTGGACGTGGACGTGCAGCCCGGCCTTAGGATCGGCTAGGGTCGCCGGGACGCGGGCGAGTGCATCAAGGGCTCTCGGGGGCCTCCTTGATCTCCAGCAGCTCTATGTCGAACGTTAGCTCGGCGTTCGGCGGTATGCTCGGGCGCCCTTCTTCGCCGTAGGCGAGCTCCGGTGGTATGATCAGCCGTCGTTTGCCGCCCACCTTCATGGTCGCCAGCCCCTCGTCCCAGCCGGCGATTACCTGCCCTGCGCCGAGCGGGAACTCTAACGGCGTTCCCCTGTCCAGCGAGCTGTCGAATTTGGTGCCGTCCTCGCTAAGCCAGCCCGTATAATGCACGACCAACAGCTTCCCCGTTTCGGGCGTCTCTCCGCCCCCAGCCTCGATATCGATGATACCGAGGCCGGTGTCGCTGAAGGTCGGCTCGTCGGCCACGGGCGGCGGCCCGGTGTCTACGCTCGCCGGAGTGGGGCTGGCCGAAACGATCGGTGGCGCTACCCCGTCATCGTCGCCGTCGATCACGAACAGTATCAGCGCCAGGGCGATTATGATCGGTGTCGCCGCTACCGCCGCGACCAGCGCGACGCGCCCGCTCATCGAGGTCAAACCCCGGCGCGCTTGGCGCCGCTGCTCCCGGCGCTCCCGCCCGCTCATGCGTCTGCGTTTGCTCATTCCTTGGGCTCGCCTCCGCTTGTCTCCAAGTGGCTGATCGTTACTACATAGCTTTGGGCTTCGTAGCGCCGTTGTCAATCGGCGTGCGGCGCCCGCCCAGTCTTTACCGTTCCTTTCCTTTCGGCCGCGTACTGTTAACCGTTCAGTTCACTCGCATCTGCCAGAATTATGGGGCAGGCAGTTGATGGAAAGGGGAGCGCTTGATGAAGTGGTTTGGAATCGGCCTCCGCGAACGGAGAGGTTTGCCCGATAGGAAATTCGCTGGCTCGGTAGTGTCGGAAGGCGCCAAGCGCGGCGGCGAAGTGCCCGAGGCGGCCGTTCAGGAGGTGAAGAGGGTCCTGCGGTTCAGGCGCTGGGACGCGCAGCAGGAGGAACCCTTCAGGGGCTTCGGCTCTCAGCCGGGCAAGTTCTAAGTAGCGCGTCCACTTGTGACCGGCTGGGCCGGTGAGATTGATTGCGACGGCGGCTCAGGCCTCAGCCTGAGCCGCCGTTTCTCGTCTCGCATCCCCTATCTCAGGATAGGGGACAGCTCCCGCAGCGCCCCTGCGAGCAGTAGTTGCGCAGGAGGAACAGCATACCTTGCTGGCGGCGGGCGTTCACCTTAACGGCTGGCGCGACGGCAGTGTCCAGGTGGTGGATCGAGCCGTACCGTGCCGGGCGCGGTAGCGCCCGGTAGAGGTCCAGCGCCCGGCCCGGCCGGGGCTCCATAGCGGCGGCGGCCAGGAGCGGCAAGAGGGCGTTGGTCAGTATCTCCACGGCTCGCGCCGCTCCGATGAGCGTGCGCCCGCCCTCCTTGAGGGTGAGGGAGGAGATCGCCTGGGACACGTCCCCGTCCAGGTAGGCACACAACCCCCGCACCAGCCCAGTCTCGGCGTAGCGGGCCGCCAGGTGGGCGGCGGCTTCCAGACGCCGGGCGGGGTGGTTTCCCGGCCGCAGCCCGGCTAGCCGCCAAGGAAGGGCGGGAGGCCGCCCGCTTGCCTCCATCATCATCTCGAGGGTGGCGTTTGGGCGCCGCTCCGGCGGCAGCGCCAGTAGCGTCCGCCGAAGCTGAAGCCAGGGCAGCCGCAGGGCCAGCAGGCGGAACGGTTCACGGTTGCCCCCGTAACCCAGCGCCTCCAGCAGCGCTTGGTACAGAACCTCGTCGGGGTCGTCCTGGCGGCTGAGCGCGTGGCGGAGTTCGGCTGACCTGAGGCGGAAGCGAATCTCGCCCAACCGGTCGAGGACGCTTCCTACCACCTCGCTGCCCATCCGGTCGTTGGCGCTGCGGCAGGGCTCGCTCCACAGGGCGGGCCGCTCCAGCCAGCGGCGGAGCTCCTCGCTGCGCCTCTCCACCCAGGGAGCCAGGGCCGCTACCGGCACGCGGCGGCCGCTGGCCAGGGTGGTGTCCTGGCGCTCGTCCGGCCAGTAGACCAGATGGAGGACGAGGCGGTCGTAGGCGTGGTCGCGGTGATGGCCGTGGCGGCGGAAGTCGCTGGTCCGCAGGTGCAGCTCTACGTCGCCCTTGAGGGTAGCCCAGGGGGCGATGATGACGGCATCGCGGAAGTCCGGGCCGGGGCCGTGCCCTCGCAAGCCGCGGTAGATCACTTGCAGGGGCTGGCCGCCAACCATCGTCAGAGCCTGGGGCGGAAAACGCTGGCCCTCCCAGAGGTGCGCGAGATCGCGCTCGGTTAGGGAGTCGGGTAAGGAGGCGGAACGGGGAGCGACGTATGGTGTTGGCTGCTCGCCGAGCCGCGGGCCTGCGCACCCCCTGGGCCGCGACCTCATCTCCGCCAACCGGCTGGCGGGGCGCCGGCCGCGAGTGACGTATGGGGCCTGCCTCTCAAGGAGCGCTGGCATCCTCATCTTCCCGCTTCTTGGAGCTGCTGCCCCTCGCTTCGTACTCGAACCCGGCCCGCTCGGCGATAATGGTGAGGATACGGACGGAGGCGCCGCGCGGCCGGTAGAGGCCGGTCTCCCATTCGCTCACCGTCTGCTGGCGGGTGCCCAGCTCCGCTGCCATCCCCACCTGGCTCAAGCGGAGGTGGCGGCGCAGCGCCCGAATGCTGGTCGCTTCCCAGCCGGGGCCACTGCCGCGCTGGGGTTCTCCCCCGGGCCCGCCCTCGGTATCCATGGCCCTACTGTACACGGTTCCGTGTAACAGGGCAAGAAGTGAATCATCCGGCTTATTCTCCCGCCCCTGGGGCTGCAACTGCCGAAAACAAAAGGGGGCGAAGCCCCTCTTGCGCCTGACGGCCAGAACCACTATCATGCCCTTGAGTTAGCACTCAGCCCCTTAGACTGCTAACCTCGTTTCTGAATTCGTATCACAAGGAGGTACCGCCCGTGCCCGCCAAGACTGCTAAGGCGCCCGCCAAGAAGGCCAGGACGGTCAAGCTGGCCAAGACGACCAAGAAGGCCAGGACGGCCAAGAAGGCTAAGACGGCCAAGCTGGTTCCCCTGGGCGACCGTATACTGACCAAGCAGGTGAGACAGGATGAGGTCCGGGCCAGCGGCCTGGTCATCCCCGATACCGCCCGCGAGAAGCCACAGATGGGCGAGGTGCTGGCCGTCGGCCCCGGCCGCGTGGACGACAACGGCAAGCGGATGCCTATGGACGTTAAGGTGGGCGACCGGGTCCTCTACGCCAAGTACACCGGCCAGGAGGTGCCTCGCGGCGTCCTGGGCGCCGAGGAGGAGGAGTTCCTCATCCTCAAAGAGTCCGATATCCTGGCCCGGCTGGGATAGCCGGACCTATACACGGACGGACACGGATAAGGGCAGCAGATTCTGTGGATCGTCTGTGCGAATCTGTGGCCAAGTGAAGCTAAGGAGGAACTAATGCCGGCCAAGCAACTGCTGTTCGACGAGGAGGCCCGTCGCCGCCTGAAGGATGGCGTCGACGCCCTGGCCGACGCGGTGCGCGTCACTCTGGGCCCGCGTGGCCGCAACGTGGTGCTGGAGAAGAAGTTCGGCCCCCCGTCCGTGGTGGACGACGGCGTGAGCGTGGCCAAGGAGATCGACCTCAAAGACCCGTTCGAGAATATGGGCGCGCAGCTCGCCCGCGAAGTGGCCACCAAGACCAACGATGTCGCCGGTGACGGAACGACTACCGCCACCGTCCTCGCCCAGGCGATCGTCCGCGAAGGGATGCGCAACGTGGCCGCCGGCGCCAACCCGATGGACCTGAAGCGCGGCATCGAGGTCGGCGTGGAAGCGGTGGTAGAGTCGCTGCGGGATATGGCTCAGCCGGTGGCCGGCAAGGAGCAGATCACTCAGGTCGCCACCATCTCCGGCCACGATCAGGAGATCGGCGACATCATCGCCGACGTGATGGAGAAGGTGGGCAAGGACGGCGTCATCACCGTCGAGGAGGGCAAGGGGATCCGTTTGGAGACGGAGTTCGTGGAGGGGATGCAGATCGACCGCGGTTACATCTCCCCCTACTTTGTCACTAACCCCGAGCGGATGGAGACGGTCCTGGACGATCCGTACATCCTGATCACCGATAAGAAGCTGTCCACGGTCAACGACTTCCTGCCCGTCCTGGAGAAGGCGCTCCAGGTGACCAAGAACCTGGTGATCATCTGCGACGACCTAGACGGGGAGGCGCTGGCCACCCTGGTAGTGAACAAGCTGCGGGGCACCATCAACGCCGTCGCCGTCAAGGCGCCGTCCTTCGGCGACCGCCGCAAGGCCGTCCTGGAGGACATCGCCATCCTGACCGGCGGCACCTACGTCACGGAGGAGATGGGGCGGAAGCTGGAGAACACGGAGGTGACCGACCTGGGCCGCGCCCGCCGCGTGGTCTCCACCAAGGACGACACGGTGATCATCGAGGGTCGCGGCACCGATGAGGCGATCCAGTCCCGCATTAAGACGATCAAAGCCCAGGTGGACGACGCCTCCTCGGAGTTTGATCGCGAGAAGCTCCAGGAGCGGCTGGCCAAGCTGGCCGGCGGCGTGGCCGTGATCAAGGTGGGTGCGCCCACGGAGGTGGAGCTTAAGGAGAAGAAGCTGCGTGTGGAGGATGCCCTGTCAGCCACTCGCGCCGCCGTGGAGGAGGGGATCGTGCCCGGCGGCGGCGTCGCGCTCCTGCGCGCCGCTGATTCCCTGGGCAAGCTGGAGAAGTCCCTCTCCACCGACGAGCGCACCGGCGTCGCCATACTCCGGAAGGCGCTGGATGAGCCGCTGCGCATGATTTCCGAGAACGCCGGCATGGAGGGGATGGTGGTGGTGGACCAGGTGCGCCGCCACAAGAACGGCGGCTACGGCTACGACGCCGACACCGACGAGTACTGCGACCTGTTCAAGCACGGGATCATAGACCCGGCCAAGGTCACCCGTACCGCACTGGAGAACGCCGCCTCCATCGCCAGCCTGGTGCTGACCACGGAGACGCTGGTTGCCGAGATCCCGGAGCCGCCCGGCGCCCCAGCCGAGGCCGGCCCGCCGCCGATGGACTACTAGCCGAGACACGAAACTCGAAACTCGAGACAGGGCCGCTCCGCCTCGCCCCGGCGGGGCGGCTCCCGTTTAGGGGTGAGGCTTTGTAGCGGCGACCTTTAGGGGCGGTAGGATACTTGACGCACCTTAAGGTCGATAACCACTGCCCACGCCATAAGAAGCCAGGGGTTTATTCCTGTGTGCGCCGAGAGACGCGGAAAGTTGTCTTGAAGGTTTCCGCGTCATCCAAGAAGCCTTCAATTAGATAAAGGCCGGGCGCGTGGACTTCCAGCTTGTACGGCATGGTTAGCTCATTACCGGCCAGCTCCATGATAATTTCCGTGGGTTCCGCCTGTAATAGTCGCTTCCCATCCTCATTGCTTAGACGCCAGTGGAACGAGAATGCCCCAAGTCCCCGCTGCCAAGCTACGACAAGGTAGAAGCTCTTGCTGTAGGGGAATTCCGGTGCCACGAGTTCGTTAAATACGCCTATGAGAGAAGTAACCTCCTTGTACACCGCTGGAGGTGCCGCACAGAGAACGACATACCAGAGATCGGGACGGATTTTCACTGGTTCGTGCTCCATGGACGCTGGCGTCCTTTCTAGTGCGACTTGCACGGGTAGTCTACTACGGTCTGTGAGATAATGATGCAGAGTTTCTATGTAGCGGCTGCCCGTGTAGATGGTGTCGGCGTGGAAAAGATTAATCTACCGTTCTTCTATCAGCTTGGTTCGCGGCTGAACCCACTAACGCAACTAGACGCTACGAGTGCGGCCAAGAGTGTCATTTTAATAACAGCGTTTCGCGTTCGGCCTGATATCCGATTTCTTCTGGACACCTTTGCTACATTGAGCGTTTGCCGAACTCCTGGCGAAACACTAATTAGGGCGATTGATGATATTTGGAATGAAGACCAGGCGGATTGGTCTGAACCGGCAAAACCTGAGGAGTTCCAATTTCGGAATGTTATCACTATGGCTAAGGAATTCGAAACTGTGTTGTCTGCCGAACTCCAGACATTGGCAACCTATCACGCCACACAGAAGGGAATCTACGACACCGTTGCGCTGATTGAGCGCACGGAGGGAATTTTCCCAGACACGGTGATTGAGAAGATTAAGCCAGAGGCAGTAGAAGAGATTCGGCAGACTGGTCGATGCCTTGCTTTCGATAATGCTACCGCCTCAGCGTTTCATGTTATGCGGGCGACTGAGGCCATCCTGCACGAGTACTATATCGCGGTCTGTAAACCGAAACCTAAGCCGAAGGGTAGGCTTGAGAACTGGGGCGCGTACCTCAAGGAATTGCGCAGCGTAGACGATGGTAGCGTGAAAGAGGTTGTAGCGATTATTCAGCAGATCAAAGACCGGCACGGAAACCTCATTATGCACCCTGAAATCGTTCTGTCACCAGATGAGGCGTTTACTCTCTTCGAAATTGCGCAGGGTGGTATTATTGCTATGGCTGATCAGCTTCCCAAGCCGAAGAAGAAACGTGTCACGACAACAAAAGCAGCCAAGCCGAAAACATAGGGATACCAGCGTATCGCTGCACCCTATGGAGTTTGAGGAAGCGGTCAGGCGTCCGACGACGGCGAGGTGGAGCTGCTGTGGGCCTGTACCGCGCACTGAAGCCTGCCTGCCGGTAGGCACGGTACGCGGCTTCTCGTCTCTGTTAGAGCCGCCGACTTCAGTCGGCGGGGTTGATCAGAGTTGCAGCAGCGACGCGAACCGCTTGTCGGAGCGGTAGGGCCCGACGACGGCGAGGTGGAGCTGCTCCCCTACTATTAGCTCGCGGGCGACGCGCTGCAGGTCCTCCAGGGTCACAGCCTCCATCTCGGCCACCGCCTGGTCGACGCTGCGGACCTCCTTCAGAAGGAGCTCCTGGCCGCCCAGCCAGCCGGAGACGGCGCGGGTGTCCTCCATGCGCAGGAGGAGACGTCCTTTGGAGAGCTCTCGCGCCTTGGTGAGCTCCTCAGGGGTGGGGCCCTTGTCTCGCAGGCGGGCGACCTCCTCCAGGATGACCTTGATCGTCTCTACGGCCTTCTTGGGGTCGACGCCGGCGTAGACGATGAACGCCCCAGCATCCAGAAAGTGGGTGGAGTAGGAGTGGACGTCGTAGACCAACCCCCTCTTCTCTCTCAGCTCCAGGAACAGGCGTGAGGACATACCTTCGCCGAGGACGGTGGAGAGGAAGGAGAGGGCGTAGCGGTCGGGGTGGTTCAGGGCGAGGCCGCGCATGGCGATGCTGATGTGGGCTTGCTCCGTGGCCTTGTAGCGTAGGCCGATGCGGGGGCCCTGGCCGTTAGTCGCCGAGAACCAGTGGCTGGGTGCGCCGGGCTCCCAGTCGCCGAGCGCGGCCGAAATGGCCTCTACCATCTGCTGGTGGTCGATGTCGCCAGCCAGGGCGATAACGACGTTATTCGCCACGTACTGCCGCTGCAGGTACTCCGCCACCATCTCCTGGGTCAACGCCGAGACGGATTCAGGCGTGCCGGCGACATCGCGGCCCAGGGGCTGGTCGGGCCAGAGCAAGGCGTCCATGAGAAGGTCGGTGAGCTGCTGCGGCGAGTCAGCCACCATCGCCAGCTCCTCCAGCACGACATGTCGCTCCTTCTCGATCTCGCTAGGGTCGAGCAGGGGGTTCCGCACAAGATCGGTTAGGACGTCCAGGGCCAGGTCAAGGTGGTGCCGCGCTACCTTGACGTAGTAGATCGTGAGTTCGCGGTCGGTACCGCCGTTCAGGACGCCGCCCACCCCGTCGATCGCTTCCGATATCTCCTTGGCGGAGGGCCGTTTCTTGCTGCCCTTGAACAGTAGGTGTTCCAGGAAATGGGAGAGGCCGGCTTCCTCATCTTGCTCGTATCGGGAGCCGGCACCTACGTACAGAGAGACCGAGGCGGAGCGCACCGTGGGCATGGCGGCGGTGATGACACGGATGCCATTGGGGAGGACGGTGCGATGATAGAACTCGTTGTCCATGGAGTGAGAGAGACCGGGCGGAGAATCGTCGGATTTATCGATCTGCCACGGTTAGTGTAGGGGACGGTTGCGGGCGGCGTCAATGCGATACTGAGCTTGCCTGCCGGGCGAGTGTAGCGGCGACCATCTGGTCGCCAGGGCACACGGCTGGTGGAGGCTTGAAGGCCTCCGCTACAGGCTATGACGACTCCCAGAGCACATCGCCGTGCAGGTCCGCCGGATGGGAGCGGGAGGTGAAGACGGCGTACTCCTGGCGCGAGCGGCCGATGGTGGTGTCGTCGCCGTGGCCGGGGAGGACGATGGTGTCGTCTGGCAGGGTGTACAGGCTCCCTGTGATGGAGGCGATTGTCTGCTGGAGCTCCTGGGGGTCGCTGGTACGGCCGGGTCCGCCTGGGAACAGAGTGTCGCCGGAGATGAGGTGGCGGCCGACAAGGAAGCAGCAGCTGCCGGGAGTGTGTCCCGGCGTATGGATCACCATGAGGCTCACCCCTCCTACCGAAAGCTGGTTGCCATCGGCCAGGGGGCGGTCTATCTTGTCGGTGGGCATCAGGCGCTCCGCGGGATGACAGAAGACGTCGGCGCCGGTGGCGTCCTTGACCAGGTCGTAGTCCGCCCAGTGGTCGGGGTGGGTGTGGGTGAGGAGGATGGCGATGACCCGCAGGCCGCGGACGGCCTCCAGCGTTTGGGCGCTCTGGGAGGGCATGTCTACGATGATCGCCTCGCCCGCGTCGCGGTCGGCGATGACGTAAGCGTTGTTGGCGTACGGTCCCACAGGGCCTACCTTGGTCAGTCGCAGGGGGCCGATCTCGAACACTTGCACCGGGGCGCCTCCTTCGGTGGAATCAGGACAGGTTCCTTCGAGTAGGTCCAGGACAGGCTGTTGTTCCGCGAGCCTGCCTGCCGGTAGGCGGGTTCGGCTGCTTATGATACCATGAGCCCGCTTTGATATCGGAGAGTATCCTGGAGGGGCAGCGCGTGCGTCTACGGCCGGTGGAGGAAGGCGATCTGTCTCTGTTCTTGCGCTGGTTTAATGATCCCGATGTACGCTATTGGCTGGCGATGTCGGACGCTTCGGATCTCACGATGGAGTCGGAGCGGGAGTGGTACGAAGAGATGCGCGGGGACCCCGCCCGTGTGGTTTGGTGTATCGAGACGCGCGAGGGCCAGCCCATCGGCAACCTGGGTCTGCACGCTATCGACGAGGGGCAGGGCCGGGCCACCCTGGGCATCTCCATCGGTGAGAAGGAGCAGTGGAGTCGGGGCTACGGAACGGAGGCGATAAGGGGGGCGCTGCGCTACGGCTTCGAGGAGATGGGGCTGCGCCGTGTGGATCTCCAGGTCGATGAGGACAATCTGCGTGGTATCCGCTGCTACGAGAAGTGCGGCTTCGTGCGGGAGGGGCTGCTGCGCGCTCACCGCATACGGAAGGGCCAGCCGGTAGACGCGGTGGTCATGTCTATCCTGCGAGAGGAGTGGGAGAATGCTTGACCACCTCCGCGCACTGAAGTGCGCGGCTCCCATTCTTGGAGCCGCCGATTTCAATCGGCGGGCAGGGCCTTCTCCTGAACCGCGCGGCCAGCCTTTTCAGTCCCCCGGAGGGCGCTGAGGGCTGTCCCAGATGGAACTTGCAGCAGTATTGATACTCCTGGTGGTGGGTATTTCGGGTATTCCGTCCCTCTTGTTGTACTGGATACGGACGGAAGGCTCTGATATCCAGGTCCCCGCATGGACAGGCTGGATTGCGTTCTTTAGTTTCTTCTTGCTCGGACCGTTTGTCTGGGGTCCCTTTTCCATCGGGATGTATTTCAAGGGAAAGTCGGATGCCCCTACCGCGCTTACTGATGAAGACCCACGCGGTGGAGTCCTATGGTCAAGCCTCGGGTGGCTGATTCTCGCTTTCACCATCCTGTTCATCTGGTATGCCATTATCCATTTACCAACAATGCTATACAGAGAAGGTGTAAGGGTAAGTGCCGCTAAGGCTCGGGCACTCCCAGCGCCCGCAGCAGGGTCTTCATGGAGATAACGCCCCGCATCCACTCTATCCCAGCCCCGATAGGATCGGGGTTCTACACCGGCCCCCAGGCGCCCGATGTCTACCTGGTTGTGGATGGCGGCGAGGGCGCTCTCATTGACAGCGGCTTCGGGGACGAGCAGTCGGTCAAGGCGCGGCTGGAGTATCTGCGAGAGCGGCCGGAGGTGAAGCTGCGGTACATCGTGCTGACGCATCACCACTTCGACCACACCAGCGGCGCCCACCAGCTACGGCAGGCGAGCGGCGGCCAGATCGTGATGCACCCCCAGGAGGAGCGGTTCCTGCGGGACTGGCAGGGCGACGCTCCCCAAGACATCGACATCCCAGCCGACCAGCAGGTGATCGCGGAGCGGGTGCAGCGCTTTCGCCAGCAGGCGGCGGAGGCGGCGCCGGACGTGTCTATCGAAGATGGTGTCACGCTGCGTGTCGGCGGCCTCACCCTCGAGGTGGTGCACACACCGGGGCACACGATGGGCTCCATCTGCATCTACCTCCGCGAGGAGCGGGCGCTGTTCACCGGGGATACTGCGCTGGGTCTGGGAACGGTGGCCATTTCCCCGCCACCGCACGGGGACATGCGGCTCTACCTGGAGTCGCTGGAGCGGCTGAAGGGGTACGACACGGCGTTGATGCTGCCCGGCCACGGTCAGCCTGTCCAGGACGTACCACGCAAGCTCCAAGAGTTGATCGATCACCGTAAGGAGCGGGAGGAGCAGGTGTTGCGCCTGGTCGCGGACGGGAAGAGCAGCGCGCAGGCGATGCTGGGGACGATCTACCCTGAGCTGGACCGGCGCATCATGCCGATGGCGCTGCGTCAGGTCGAGGCCCACCTGGCGAAGCTGGCGGAGGACGGGCGCGTGGAGGGCGCCGGCGAGGGGGAGTGGAGGCTGCGGGGGTGAGCGGCGCGGTAAAGCTGCGCCCGCCCTCACTCATCGATGGATGGCTCGGGCCTGAAGCCCGCCTGCTGGAGCGACACGAATCACGTGTCGCTGCGCCGCCTAAACGAGCTTACGAGGCGATCCGGCAGGTCAGGCTGACGGAGATGCTCATCGTGCGGGCGCTTTTTACGCTGCGCCGCATCCCCTACTCGAAGGAGATGACGCTGCGGGAGTTCTTCAGCACGCGACCCTTTCTCATCCTGGAAGAGGAGACACCGCAAGAGATGGTCATCGGAACGCCGGCCGGGTTCAAGGATTACGCATCCACGCCCGAGGAGTTCCGCGCCTCCGGACGGCGGGGCACTACGCAGGCGATCGCCAACTTTCGGGTGGACGCGACAGAGAGCGGCTCGCTGATCTGGACCGAGACGTGGATCGAGACGTTTGGGCGCCGCGCCCGCTGGCTATTTCGCGTCTACTGGCTCATCGTTGGGCCTTTCAGCGCCCTCATCCGGCGCGAGTTCTTGCGCACCGCGCGGAAGATGGCCGAGGGCTAGACGTTCATAATCGTATCGAACCCGCTATCTGCGGTCCGTTTAGGCGGCTCACCCGACGAGGTGTTGGCTCTACCACAGCCTGGAGGCTGGGGCATAGTAACCCCGCCGACTGAAGTCGGCGGCTCCAAGACGGGAAGCCGCGCACATTCAGTGCGCGGGTTTCAATAAGCCCTACAGCCACGTGCCTGCCTGCCGTCAGGCAGGTATAATCGCCTCGTACCCCAAGAGGAGTAGATTAGTTGGCACGAGAGACCAAGATCCCCCTGGCCGGCATCCTCCCCGTGACCGCCGCCGTTAACGAGGCCGGGCACCTGACGCTGGGCGGCTGTGACGCCGTGGAGCTGGCGCGTGAGTTTGGAACGCCGCTCTACGTGTTCGACGAAAAGACGCTGCGCGGCCGCTGCCGGGAGTTCCAGACGGAGTTCCGCTCGCGCTACCCGGACACGGTGGTGGCGTACGCCGCCAAGGTCTACCTTGGGCGCGCCCTGGCGGCCATCCTTGTCCAGGAGGGGATGGCGCTGGACGTGGTCTCCGGCGGCGAGCTGGCTATCGCCGCCTCCGTGAGCTTCCCGCCGGAGCGCATATACTTCCACGGCAACAACAAATCGGCGTTGGAGCTGCGGGAGGCGCTGGACTACGGCGTCGGCCGCATCGTAATCGATAACTTCCACGAGATGCAGCTCCTGAATGGCCTGTCCCAGGGCGCCGAACAGCGACAGCCGGTGCTGCTGCGGCTGTCCCCGGGAATCGATCCCCATACTCATGCCTACATCACCACGGGCACCGTGGACAGCAAGTTCGGCATCCCGCTGGCCACCGGCCAGGGCGAGGCGGCCGTGCGCCAGGCGCTGGAGATGCCGGGACTGGAGCTCGTAGGCCTGCACGTGCACCTGGGCTCGCTGGTGTTCGAGCTGGAGCCCTACCGGCAGGCCGTTGCCGTGGTGCTGGCGTTCGCGGCGGAGATGGTTAGGAAGTACGGCCTCCGGCTGGAAGAGTTCAGCCCCGGCGGTGGGTTCGCGGTGCAGTACGTGGAGGGGCGGGCGCCGCCGTCGGTGGCCGAGTACGCGGATACGATAGTTTCAGCGGTGACGGAGGGCTGTCAGGAGCATGGCCTGCCCCTGCCCAGGCTCATCGTCGAGCCCGGGCGTGCGATCGTGGCGAGGGCGGCCGTGGCGCTGTACACTGTGGGATCGTCCAAGGACGTGCCGGGCGTGCGACGCTTCGTCTCCGTGGACGGCGGCATGGCGGACAACATCCGCCCGCCGCTTTACGACGCGCGGTACGAGGCGCTGGTGGCGAACAAGGCGCTGGAGACTCGGCGCGAGACGGTGACTATCGCCGGTAGGTACTGCGAATCGGGAGACATCCTGATTCGGGACGCCGAGCTGGCGCCTCTGGATGCGGGCGACATCCTGGCGATGGCGACAGCGGGGGCCTACGCCCTGCCGATGGCCAGCAACTACAACGCCTCTCTGCGGCCGGCGGTGGTGCTCGTCAACGACGGCGAGGCGAAGCTGATCCGCCGCCGCGAGACGTACGAGGACCTGATGCGCGCCGACGTCTGGCCGCTGGAGTGAGGCGAGAGCGGTGGTTTGGGGCCTGATCGGGCAGGAGCGGGCGCAGGCGGCCCTGGAGCGCGGCCTGGCAGACGGGCGCGCCTCTCACGCTTACCTGTTCGTTGGGCCGGAGCGCGTGGGCAAGAACACGCTGGCGTTGAAGCTGGCCCAGGCGCTGAACTGCGAGGCCGAGGGGCGCCCGTGCGGCGAGTGCAGCGCCTGCCGCCGAATCGCCGGCGGCATTCACGCCGACGTGCAGACGGTGACGGTGGAGGAGGCAGAGGACGATGAGGGCGTGCGGAAGGGGATCCACGTTTCTCAGATACGGGAGATCGAGCGGGCCACAGCGCTGAAGCCGTACGAGGGGCTGACGCGCGTCGTGATAATCGACCCGGCGGAGGAGATGACCGCGGCGGCCCAGAACGCGTTCCTGAAGACGCTGGAGGAGCCGCCGCCGCAGGTGGTATTCGTCCTGGTGGCGGTGGACGAGTCGCGTTTGCTGCCCACGATACGTTCACGCTGCCGGCGTCTGGAGCTGCGGCTGCCCTCGCTGACGGACGTGGAGGCGGCGCTCCTGGAGCGGGGTGTGGAGGGTGAGCGGGCACGGCTGCTGGCGACGCTATCGCGGGGTCGGGTCGGCTGGGCGCTGGAGATGGCGGATGACGCCTCGCTGCTGGAGCGGCGGGAGGCGTCCCTGGCGCAGGCGAGGGCGCTGGGCTCGATGGGTGTGGCGGAGCGGCTGGCGTTGGCGGAACGGCTGGCGGGGGGGTACCGGCGCGATCCGGACGCGCTTCTCGCCGAGCTGGGTGCGTGGCGGGGTTGGTGGCGGGACGTCCTCCTCGTCCGATCGGGGTCTGAGGACGGCGTCGCTAACATCGATCATCTCGCCGAGCTGCGGGAGGACGCGGCCCGCCTCAGGCGGGGCGGGGTGGCGGCGTTCGTGCGCGCCCTGGGGGACGCCGGCCGGCAGCTTGGAGAGAACGCGCAGCCGCGGTTGGTGCTGGAGACGTTACTGTTGGGGGCGCCGGCGGAATCGGGGCTGGCGGTGCGGAAGTAGATAGTCTGCTGGCGACCTGAAGGTCGCTCCTAAATCTGATCTCGGATCTCCGTGAGCTGCTCCAGGTGGGCATGGGCGTGCGCGACCTGCCGGTCGGCGCGGCTGCGAACGGTGACGGCGCCCCGCTCAGAGTGGGTGCCGCCGCGCTCCCACTGCTCGTCCGCTAGCCCCTCAAGCTGGTAGGCGAGGCCGCCCCAGAAGGCGCGCAGCGCCGTGCGGACGCGGGCGGGGTCGTCGCCCTGGTAGTTGCGCTCGCGGGCCCACTCCTCCTGGTCGTAGGCCTCCAGGGCGGGCTCGTCCTCCTCCACGAGTCGTCGAACGCGGATGCCCTCCTCCTGGGCGTAGTCGCGCAGGTGGCAGCAGACCTCCAGGGCGGACCACTGGTCCGGGGAGGGCTGGCGTCGCAGCTCATCGTCGGACAGCCCGTGCAGGGCCTCCTCGATGAGGTCGGGGACCTGTCGCAGATAGGTGGTGATCTCGGTGCGGTCCATCACCACGATTATAGCAGGGGAGCGGACGCGCCCTTGCGGCCCGCCTACGCGCCCGGCGGTCAGACGCCGAGTATCCTCCCCAGTTCGGCCTTACGCGTGCTCTTTTGCCGCGAGGCGAACTCATGCCCCGGTACGATGGCGCGAACAGGGCAGTACGCCACACATTCACCACAGCCGTCGCAGACGTGGCGCCGAACGACGAACTGATTGGGAGCCTCCTTGATGGCAGACAGGGGACACATGAACTCGCACACCCCGCAGCGCGTGCAGTCGGAGGTGATCATGTAGAGGGATGAGGGCGCCCGTTCCGCTGTCATACTGGAAGCGATCTGGGGATCCTATGCAGCGAACTCTGTTTCCACGCGCTGAGCACCGTTGAAGAACTCCTGTATAGTGCCGTTGTAGCGGAAGAAAAGGTCCTCCTTCAACTGGTCCTGAGCGATGATCTTGATGGGGTCGCCCGGCAGGGTGAGATAGTTGAGAGTGTGGTTCAGGTCGGGGCCGGCGTTGGTCCTGATGTTCTCGATCATCTCTTTCCAGGCGCTGAACTTTCCTTCCAGCACGAAGTCGGCGACCTTCTCCGGTTCGGTCACCTCTTCCACCGCCTTGCAGCGGTAGCCATCGAAGCTGAGCACGAACCCCTGGTCCTTGCCAAACCCGTTACCGGCCAGGACCTTGATTCCTACAGTGGCGTCGCAGAAACCAAGGCGGCGGAACTTCTCGACGTTCTCAGCAGCGTCCCTCTCGAGGGCCTGGAACCACTCGACGGTTGGGAACTTCATAGCGGTGTACCTCCTTAATCAATACCTCAATATGGCGGCTCCGGGGGCACCTTAATTCGAGCACGCCGGTCGAAGCCGGCCAGTTCGCAGCGCCGCAGGTAGCCCTCGACCATGCGTTTCCAAATGACCTTGACCACCTCGAAGCCTTTATCGATGTGCTTGACGCCGTCGGCGGCGAGGACGGCCAGGGGCTCGGCCACGTTCGGGTTGGCGAGGAAGCCGGTAAAGATGCGCTCTCCCTGGTCGGCCAGAAGGTGCAGCTCGGCCTCGGCCTGAGCGCGGTCCGGGTGGTTGTCCAGGTAGTACTTCAGGTGCATGGTGCCGTAGGAGACGTGGCGGGCCTCATCCTGGAGGGTGAGGCGATACATCTCCTTTTCGGCCTTGTTCTTGCCCAGGAACTCGCCGGCCAAGAAGATGTCCATGGCCAGCCCCTCGCCGAGGATGTGCATCAGGTACGATCCCTGGATGAAGGTGGGGGCGTTGAGGATGAATGAGAGGGCCATCTCAGTCGGGGCGCGACAGCGCATGAGGCCGCCGCCGTTGGCCAGGGCCCGCTTGCGAAAGACCTCCACGTGACGGGTCTCGTCCATGGCCTGGGTGTAGAGGAACATCTTCGCCTCGTGAAAGTGCTGATTGATGCGCCAGACCCACTTGGCCGGGAAGTCGCTGGCCACCATCTCCAGCTCCGTCAGCAGGGTGCAGATGGCACACTGGGCCCGCTCCAGATCCTCCGGTAGGGGCTTGAGGGTGTCCCAGGGGATGTCGCGGGTGGCGCTCCATTGGCGGGATACGGCCTCTTCATACAGGGGGACAATGTTCTCCGCCCACACCAGATATTTCTCGTTGTACACGAAGCCTAGGTCAGGGACGTTGGGGTCGACAACGGCACCACGAGGGGCCATGCACTTGTAAGGGGCGACGTCCTCAGGTTCGCCGGCGTAGGCGGCGTTAACGTCTAGGAGGGTGAGGCCGCGCTCTGGCTCCCTGGGCGTGGCCCGGATGCCCCAGGTGGGACCTTCGTCGCGGAGCCAGCCCAGATCGAAACGCCCCTTACGGACGTTCTCGATGTACTGCCACTGTTCAGGCAGGAAGTAGGACTCGAGGCTCTGCTGGGTCGTCATAGGCCTCCTCCGGCTAGTAGGGCGGTTCTTCCGGCACCTGCGTGCGGGAGCGGCGGTCAAAGCCGGCTAGTTCGCAGCGGCTCAAGTACTCCTCTCGCATGCGGCCCCAGATCAGCCGCACCGCGTCCATTCCACGGTCTATGTGCTTGGCGCCGCCGCCCATGAGCACGGCCAGCGGCTCGACGATGAAGGGGTTCGTCAGGAACCCCGGGATGCCCATCTCCGCCAAGTCGGCGAGGGAGTGCATTTCGGCGAGAGCGGTCTCACGGTCCGGGTGGTGCTCGAAGAAGTACTTCAGATGCATCGTCCCATAGGATACGTGGCGGGCCTCGTCTTGCATGCATAGGCGGTAGATCTCCTTCTCCACCCTGTTCTGGGCCAGGAACTCGCCGCCGCGGAAGATGTCCAGGACCAGCCCCTCGCCGAGGACGTGCATGAGGAAGGAGCCCTGGATGTAGGTCGGCGCGTGCAGGATCGTGCGCAGGAACACTTCGGTGCCCGTGAGGCAACGCATGAGGCCGCCTCCGTTGGCCAGCGCCCGCTTGCGGAAGACCTCCAGGTGTCGCGCCTCGTCCATGGCCTGGGTGCAGAGGAACATCTTGACCTCGTGGAAGTGCTGGTTCATCTGCCAGAGCCATTTCGCGGGAAAGTCGGAGGCGATCATCTCGATCTCGGACAGGAGAGTCGCGATCTGGCACTGGGCGCGTTCGATGTCCTCCGGCAGGGGCTTCAGCTCGTCCCAGGGGATATCGCGGGTTGCGCTCCACTGGCGGGCGACGGCCTCCTCGTACAGGGGAACGACGTTCTCAGCCCATACCAGGTACTTTTCGTTTAAGGCGTACCCCATGTCGGGAAGGTCTGGATCAACGACGGCGCCGCGGGGCGCCATGGTGCGCGTTTTCGGCGAATCCTCGGGCTCACCGGCATACGCAGCGTTGACGTCTTGAAGGGTTAGACCTCGCTCCGGGTCCTTGGGTTTGGCGCGAATACCCCACGTTGGACGATCATCCTTCAGCCATTCGAAGTCGTAGCTCCCCTTCTTGAGGCTATCGATGTACTGTTGCTGCTCGAACGTGTAGATGTTCTGGCTTGCGGTGACCACGCTGATCTCCTTTCAGGGCAATTGCCTGGTTAAGCGGTTGCTAAAATAGCATGTCCTGCGGAAATATTAGATGTTGCGGGCCGATCTCGTCTGTCGGGCAGGACACCCTCTCGCTGTAGGGTTTTGCCCCACAGCGAGAGCTGAGACGGTTGCGCCGCTGTTGGGCGAATGCCCGAGCGGATGCGCCTAGCGGGGTACGGTTTCGGGGTGCTCCTGCAGGCGCTCCTCGATCGTCGCCCGGTCTGGGATGTCTGCCAGCCCCTCAGACTCGACGATGAGGGCGGCGGCGCAGGTGGCGAAGCGGGTTGCCTGCCAGGGGTCGCCGGATTCTTGATAGCGGACGAGGAAGGCGGCAGCGAAGATGTCGCCGGCGCCGGTTGGGTCGACTGACTTCGCCGGGAAGGGGTCGATGCGACGCCAGGCGCCCCGGTGACAGACCTCGGCGCCGTGTTCGCCTGACGTGTAGGCGAGGGTGTCGACACGCCTGCTCCAGTTCTCCAGAACGGGTTTCGAATTGGGCGGCAGGTCCTCGTCGGAGACGAACAGGACGTGGGCCTGCCGGAGGAGGGGGTCTCCCTGCCACCGCTCAGCCGGGACGGGGCGGACGCGGCTATCGGGCCCGATCTCCCGCAGCCAGCCCTGGGCGGAGACGCCGATGAGGGCTTGGGGGAAGCAGTCAGCTAGCGCCGCCTCCACCTCGCCGGCCACGGGCGCGAGGAGGACGATCCCGGCGCCGCGCCAATCGTCCGGCAGGGAGGCGGGGGTGATGAGGGGCGCGCGCTGAGGGACGTACTGGACGCGGCGCTGAGCCATGTAGACGTTGCGGAATTGGGTGGAGCGAGTCGAGGGCACGCGCGCGATCTCGGTTCCCGGGAGGAGCTCGTCCAGCGGGAGGTCCGGAGCGGCGGCGGTCAGGACGGCGGTGCGCAACCCCAAGCGGGTAGCCAGGAGGGCGGCGTAGGAGGCGGTGCCGCCGAGGCGCCAGTCCGCCGCTTCGTCCCTACTCGTCTGGGGAGAGAGGTCCTGGACGATATGCCCGATGACCAGGAACTCTGGCGGCATCAACGTTCGCCGGGGCGCCCTCGTTGCGGATAGATGACTACCTTGCGGCCATCACCTTCGCCGACGGAGCCCGTGGTGACGGCGCTGTCTTCGGCGAGGGCCAGGTGGACGATGCGACGCTCGCCGGCGGGCATCGGCTCCAGGGTGAGGGAGCGGCCGCTCTGGCGCACGCGGTCGGCCATGCGCTGGGCGAGGCCAGTCAGGGAGTCCTCGCGGCGCCGTCGGTATTGCTCGATGTCGAGGCTGATGAGCACGCGGCTGCCCGTCTTGCGGCTTACCATGAGATTGATCATGTACTGGAGGGCGGCCAGGGTGGTGCCGCGTCGGCCGATGAGGAGGCCGAGGTCGTCGCCGTTAACGTCGAGAACGGCGCTGGCACGGCCGAGGCCGTCGCCGGGCGTTTCGGGGGTTCGCACTGAGACCTCGCCGTCGATCTCCATGAAGGCGAGGAGCTGACTCAGGTGATCCGAGGCCAGGTCAACCTCCGGCGAAGCGACGTCCTTTATTTCGATCTCTGCCGGCTCTGCGCCCTCCATTGAGGGCTCCGCCATCGGTCTGGCAGTGCCCTCATCCTCGTCCTCCGCCATCGGTCTGGCCGTGCCCTCCTCCAGGGCGGTCACGCGGACGCGGGCCTGTTCGCCGCCGATGCCGAAGAGCCCCGGCTTGCCAGCCGTGAGGATCTCTATTTCGACTTGCTGGCGCTTGAGGCCTAGCTCCTCCAGGGCATCGTCAATCGCCTCATCGACGCTTTTTGCGCTTACCTCTACGCTTTCCATGAGCGGACCTCGCTTCCTGCGGGTTCGAAGAGGCGGCGGTTTCGGCCTCCTCCTGAACATTCGCTTGCATCTTGGGGCTCGGCTTCTTGCTTGGGGTCGCTGCCGGCATGGGCAGGAGATTGCGCCAGCTCATACTCCGGCCGTAGACCAGGTAGCTGGCGAACACGCTGAATATGTTGGAGACGACCCAGTATACACCGACGCCGCTGGGCAGCGACAGCGTGATCCAGACCATCACCAGGGGCATCATCCAGGTCATCATCTGCTGTTGCTGTTGCTGCTGGGGCGTGGAGGACGGGGTCTGGGCGAGCTTCGTCTGCACGTAGGTGCTGACCCCTACCATGAGGGGTAGGATGAAGGTGTTGTCCGCCTGCCCCAGCTCCAGCCAGAGGAACGACTGCTCCAGCGGCACTGACTGGGTGAGGTAGGACCAGTCGTACACCCTCTGCGATAGCCCCACCAGGCTTTCCGGGCTGCCGCCGACGACGAACGCCAGGGCGCGGTAGAGGGCGATGAACATCAGCATCTGGATCGCCATTGGCATGATGCAGCCCAGGGGGTTGATCCCCGTCTCCTTGTAGAGCTTCATCGTCTCTTGCTGGCGACGTTTGGGGTCCTTGTACTTCTTCTGCAACTCCTGCATGCGCGGCTGCATCTCCTGCATCGCTCGCGTAGATTGGAGCTGGCGCAGGGTGAAGGGGATGGTGACGACGCGCAAGATGATCGTGAAGACGATGATCGCCAGGCCGAACTGGCCGCCGAGCAGGTTGGTGAGCAGCAGCAGGGCGTTGATCAGCGGGTTCATGAGGAGGTTGTTCCAGGCGAAGCCCGGGCCCAGCACAACGAAGGCGCCGACGATCGTCACGACGATGGCGATCATCAGCATGCTGCCCAGGTTGGGGCGTGACACTGTGGGGGCGGCCGGGGCAGATCCGCTCACGGTGTCACCACCTTGACGAAGCTCCCGGCTGCAGGGTCGATCCGGAACAGGTCGCCGCCCTGGGCACTGATGAACACCTCTACTTCTAGTGCGGACGGATCCGTGATCGGGTTGGAGAGGACGGTCTTCTCTATGCCGTCCTCCCCCGTCCTGGACCAGATGCGATTTCCGTTCTCCGGGTCCAGGCCGTAGACGTTGCCCTTGCGGTCGACGATCACGAGGGCGTCATCGGTGAGGATGGGGACAGAGCGGAGCGGCTCCTCGGCTTCGAACGACCAGCGCTCCGCGCCGGTCTCCAGGCTCAGGGCATACAGGTTGCCGTCCAGGTTGGGCGCGTACACGGTCCCGTCCAGAACGAGCGGTTTGCCCCAGAACCAGTCGTCTGCCTTGAATGACCAGCGCCTCTCCTCGCCGCTGGCCGCGTCTACGGCGTGGAGTGTACGGTCGAAGCCGCCGACGAGGATGGTGCCATCGGCCAGTACCGGGTCCGATATCAGGCCGCGTTCCGCTTCGAACGGCGCATCCCATATGGGGTCAAGCGTCTCGGCGTCCAGGGCGTAGAGCTTGCCGTTGACGGAGGCCACGTAGATGACGTCTTCGACTAGCAGTGGCCTCCCCCAGATACCGGCCCCTGCGTCGAAGGGGTTGTTGGGGTTGTCCTCCTCCAGCCCGGTCTCCAGGTCTAGCGCGTAGAGAAGGCCATCATCGGTGCCGACGTAGACGGTCGTCTCGCTGACGGCGAGCCCGGCGATGATGTTGTCGTCCGTGTCGAACGACCATTTTTTCATGCCGTCGTCCAGCCTCAGCGCGTAGACGTCGCCGCTGTAGCCGCCGAGATACACGGTGTCACCGATGATCTGAGGGGTCGTGTAGATCGCTTCCAGGTCTATCTCGGGATCTTCCTGCCCGGTGGGGAACGTCCAGATCGGGACGGCAGCCGGGCAGCCGTCGTTGATCTTATCGTCGTCGGGGATATCGTTTACTGCATCGTCGCCGGTGCTGTTGGCGCATTCTTTTCCGCGCTCGGCCTTGGCTCCGGCGCTAGGGCAGCCTTCGTTCACCCAGCCGTCCTCGTCATCGTCGGTTGAGTTGTCGCATTGCGGGCCCGACTCCGGGACCAGGTCTAAGGCGGACAACTCGCCCTTATCGGTGCTGACCACGAGCAGGTCGTCGGCGGCGACTGTGGGGCCGGCCCAGCCTTCGGGGTTGTTGAAGCCAACGCAGGCAGCGGCGGCGAGCATGGCGATGACGAGAAGCGCCAGGCCCAGGGGCGGGTGGGTGCGTGTTATGCGCCGGATACTTATCCTCCTTGGCAGCGGCCTCAACGAAGCGGCCTACCGAGCGATAGTTTTCCTGTCCGCTTCATCTCCAGGCACGGGGTCGTAGCCGCCGGGGTTGAACGGGTGGCAGCGCAGTATACGCCACAGGGTGAGGAAGCCGCCTCTGAGTAGTCCATACCTCTCTATGGCCTCGTAGCCGTAGTGGGAGCAGGTGGGCTGGAAGCGACAGGCCGGCGGGCGTGTCGGCGAGACCGATCCTTGATACCAGCGGATGAGGGCCAGAGCCGGTCGCTTCAAGGCTGCTTCTCCTTCCCCGAGGCGTTGGGGTCGTCAGAGAGGATGCCGGCGCGGGCGAACAGGTTAACTACCGCTGCTTTCAATTGGTGGAAGTCGGCCTGGGCGGCGGGGGCGCGGGCGGAGATGACGATGTCCCAGCCGGGGCGGGTGGTCAGTCTGCGAATGCCCTCTCGCAGGCGACGACGGACGCGGTTACGCACCACCGCTTTGCCCAGGCGTTTGCTGGTGACGAATCCGTAGCGGTTGTGCTGGAGCCGATTAGGCACGCTTCTTAACACAAGCAGGCGGCTGGTCAGGAGCTGACCTCTCTTGAATACGGTGTCGAATTCCTTGCGCCTCCGTAGCCGGAGCTGTTTGCGCACGGCCGCGCTGGCCCGGCAGTCCGCCCGATCAAACGGCGAGCCGCCGCCGCCCCTTGAGGAATCGGCGCTTGAGTATCGCCCGTCCGTTGCGGGTTCT
>CAZYOV010000014.1:1793-37769 GCA_964649215.1 uncultured Dehalococcoidia bacterium | reverse complement strand
GTACCAGTGGGCGGTGTAGTAGTCCAGCCCCAACCCCACCCACATGGGCAGCCCGGCCAAGTGGGCGGAGCCCACGCTGACGTAGGCGTTGGAGTTGGCGTGCACAGCCGCCGCGATATCCCTGACCGTCGCCTGCGCCGGCTCCAGCTCCACCGCTCTGTTCCAGATATGCCACTCCGGCTCGTTGAACACCTGCCAGGTCAGGATGCGAGGATTATCCCCATAGCGGGCGAAGAGGTCGCTCAGGGCCTCCACCAGCTTTTCCCGCTGTAACGGATCGGACATCCAGGACGCCGGCAGCCGAGTGGGCGACGAGAAGAGCGTGAAGACGTAGTACAGGTCATACTGCTCGGCCAGCTCCAGCGCGGCGTCGAAGTCGGCGTAGACGGACGGGTCGATGCCGTTGGGCAGCCCCGACCCGTCCCGGGTTATCTGCCAGGGATCGCCTGGGAACACCCACCAGCGGGCGACGTGAACGCCGCTGGCCTCAAGCTGGCTGAAGCCGCTGTCCAGGGCCGCCCGGACCGTGGGGGAGCTGGCGCCGCCGTTGGGGCCGCAGCCGAAGTCACAGCCCCAGTTGTACCAGGGGACGTTGGCGCCCAGCAGGTACCAGTCCTGACCTTGCCAGGGGATGCGCCCGCCCGCCGGTAGCGGCGTGGGCGGGGGCGTGGGTGCAGGCGCGGAAGCCGGCGTCGTTGTGGGAGTATCTGGCGGAGCGCCAACGGAAGTCGATGTGCTCGCGTTGGACCCTAACAGCGATAGAGCCAGGACAACGATAAGGACCAGTACGGCCCCTACCACTATCGTACCGGCTACTGCCTCCAACCGCTTCATATGTACCGCCTTCGCCACGACCGTGGCTACGGAGGTCTCCTGGATACTATGCAGCCGGCGTTACGGGCTCGTTGCGGGACGGTGGAGGAAGGGTCGAAAGGGACGTATCTCCAGGCGAGGCGGCGTCTCAGGGCACCAGCGCAAAGGTCACGTCATCCACGCGAGCGTGGGCCGTCCCGAGGTTGGTGACGTCTTTGAATCCCACCAGCTTGATCTCTGTGCCCGCGGTAAGCGAGAGAGTCGGGCCTGAGAATGTGACGGGCTCTCTGTTGGAGGAGGTGGCCAGCGGGTAGGTGAAGGCGGCCTGTCGGGTACCACCAACCCAGAGCTCCAGCGCAGGCCCGCCATCGTTCTCAGCTATCGCGTTGATGGTGATGCTATAGGTGCCGTCCCCGGCCGAGAAAGAGGCAACGGCCTCTCCCCGGTCGCTGCCGGAGCCGACCATGATCCAGTCGGCGTTATTGGAGTCCACCACGTAGCCGGAGAGGGCCATGCCCTCGGCCTCCAGGACGAAGGAGCCGGGAGCCGGTGTGGGCGTCGGTGTTGGTGTTGGTGAAGGCGACGGTGATGGTGACGGTGACGGTGTGCCGTCGCTGGTCAGGTACAGGAGCCAGTCGTCGCCGTCAGAGGGCGAGGCGAGGCTCTGGCCATCGGAGGTGGTCCCTCCCGATCGCCGGTCTGAGGTGTTCTGGGCGTTTATCCACTGCACGTTGTAGGGTCCGCCCGTTACCGTCACGGCCACGGTGCCTCGCGAGGGCAGGTAGACAAGGTACTGGACGCCCTCCTCCGCCAGGCAGTAGCCGTTGCTGACGATGCTCTGGCAGGGGCTCATGCGGTAGAAGGGGACGGTCTCGAAGAAGTCCCAGACCCTTCCCACGGCGTCGTGCCTGGACTGGTTGCGCTGCGACAGGTTCATGGTGCCGCTGAAACCAGAAGAGGAGTTGCCGTTCATGTCGGCGAAGTTGAGAGCTGCGGCGGACATCATGATCACGTAGGCGTTCTTGCGAATGTTGGCCAGACTGTAGCTTGGGTGATTCTGGTTGCCGGGCCAGAGCGTTTCCTGAGCGTAGAGCGGCTTGTCGAAGCTGCGGTTTTTCGTGCTGCGGAGAGCGCTGCTCAGCTTCGACAGGTCAGTAGTCTTCGCCCCCTGCAGGGTGACGTAGGAGGCCCAACTAGCGTTCACGTGGCGGGGGCTCTCCCAGCTGTGGTTGTCGTGGGCTGACAGGGGATGGCCGAACACGTCTGTGGCGCCGATCTCCGTCCCCAACCGGTTGGAGTCATCGGCCGACATGTAGTCGACCGTCTCTGGACCGCCCACGTTGAGGAGGACGTTCCAGTAGGAGCCCAGGCGGGCCAGGGTGTATCTGATATAGCGGGTCTGGCCGGCCCGATCCCTCGGGAAGTCTGAAGAGTCACCGAAGAAGCCGGCGAAGGGAAACACCATGATACGCCTGCCCGCCAGATCGTCCAGCACAACCTCCAGCTTCTCGTACTCTCCGGCGTTAGGGTTGCCTGTGCTGCCGTTCCAGAGGTCAGGCGTATCCCAGCCGGCGCCTCTCCCTGACGCACTCCGGTTCAGATAGTGGCTGGCGATGGAGAGCGTGTTGTAGCCTTGCTGCTGCGCCCAGTCCAAGAACGCCGTCCGGCTATTGCCGTCGTTGGGATCAGAGGGGTTATCCCAGTTGGTAGCGAAGAACCGGTCACCCACGTGGAAGCTGCGGACGAGGACGTGTCCGCCGCCCTTGAAACCGAACCACAGGGGGTTGCTCTCGTCCGTGGAAAGCATGCCCGGCAGACCGGAGGGTACGCAGTCGAAGGAGCCGCTGACGCCTGGGGTCCCATCGGAGAAGGTGGCGTCATAGCTCCAGACACCCAATTGATCGCACATGAAGCGGATCCGCCACGTATTGCCCCCATCGTGGAACCCCCAAAAGTCCACGCTGCTGGCGTCCGGACGGGTGTAAGTGACATCAAGGCTGACGTTTCGATAAGGGTCCGCGTAGCTGTTGGCGTTGGTCACGGCGACCTCGAACGTGTCCCACTGGCCGATGGTCGGTATCGGAGAGGTATCGCTCCTTGGCCCGATGTCCGGGTGCCGGTCGGCGAAGGTTCCGGCGGCATCCAGGTCGATAGACATACGGTCGTTCGTGCGGTTCGAGAAGAGGGACCAGGCCCAGGCGCCGGCGAAGCCCTTGGCGTACCAGTCCTCGAACCGCTGCAACGCATCGGTGCTCGCGCCAGCGAAGAACTCGCCGATCACCAGCGGCGCGTCCAGACCGTACCGCGCTTTCACTTCCTCGTAGTCCGTGCAGCGGGCGCAGGCCTCACCGCTGGACATCCCGTCGTACCAGTGGGCGGTGTAGTAGTCCAGCCCCAACCCCACCCACATGGGCAGCCCGGCCAAGTGGGCGGAGCCCACGCTGACGTAGGCGTTGGAGTTGGCGTGCACAGCCGCCGCGATATCCCTGACCGTCGCCTGCGCCGGCTCCAGCTCCACCGCTCTGTTCCAGATATGCCACTCCGGCTCGTTGAACACCTGCCAGGTCAGGATGCGAGGATTATCCCCATAGCGGGCGAAGAGGTCGCTCAGGGCCTCCACCAGCTTTTCCCGCTGTAACGGATCGGACATCCAGGACGCCGGCAGCCGAGTGGGCGACGAGAAGAGCGTGAAGACGTAGTACAGGTCATACTGCTCGGCCAGCTCCAGCGCGGCGTCGAAGTCGGCGTAGACGGACGGGTCGATGCCGTTGGGCAGCCCCGACCCGTCCCGGGTTATCTGCCAGGGATCGCCTGGGAACACCCACCAGCGGGCGACGTGAACGCCGCTGGCCTCAAGCTGGCTGAAGCCGCTGTCCAGGGCCGCCCGGACCGTGGGGGAGCTGGCGCCGCCGTTGGGGCCGCAGCCGAAGTCACAGCCCCAGTTGTACCAGGGGACGTTGGCGCCCAGCAGGTACCAGTCCTGACCTTGCCAGGGGATGCGCCCGCCCGCCGGTAGCGGCGTGGGCGGGGGCGTCGTCGGCTCACAGGCGGTGCCGTAGACCGTTCGCACCATTACTACGTCGCCTATGCCGATCTTGCCGTCTGCATTGAGATCGAAGCGAGGGTCGTAGCTGCCGTCCCCGGACGCCGACCCGTAGCGGCTGCGCAGGAGGACTACATCTGAGATGTCGACCTCCGTGTCATCGTTGAAGTCGGGAGGCCAGGCGTCGGCCTCATCGCTTGCTGTGGTCGTCGTGTTGCAGGGCGCGAGGGGATCGGTCCCTATGAAGGCTTCAGCGGCGTCGCTGAAGCCATCGCCGTCGGTATCGGCCTCGGCGGCCGTGGGACCGCTGACGAGGGCGAGCCCTGCCAACACCCCCAGGAACAAGAGTAGCAGTGCTAGAAACCGTGTACGTCCGCGCGGGATGGTAGCCGTCCATCCGGCCAATCGCCCAGGCCATAGCGCCAACCCAATACCGGGTCCCCGGGCCGGGCCAGCTCCTTCGCCGTCACGCATTCACGCTCTCCTGCCCAATCTGCCGAGTCGTAAAAGAGACGCATCGCTCCTGTGATGGTTACAGACCGGCCGCACCGTGGACGCTAACCCTATCTAAACCGAGTCCAAACTCGCTCTCAACCTATGGGCAACGCCGACTGCATACGATGACGCCGGCTAGTCCGGAGGCGACCGTGGGACTCCGGGGGGAGCGTTATGGGAGAGCGTTATATGACTGCGGCCGGCAAGCCAGAGGCCAAGAGGATCATCGTTACCGGAGCCGGCGGTGCTCCGGCGCTGAACTTCATCAAGTCGCTGCGGCTAACCGGGGAGCCGTTTCACATCATCGGCGTGGACTGCGATGAGTACTCCCTGGCCAGAGCGCAGACCGCCGAGAGGCACCTCGTACCGCGGGCCTCAGAGGAGGACTATATCCCGATCCTCAAGGAGGTCATCAGGGCGAGTGAGGCCGAACTTCTCTTCGCTCAGCCGGACCCGGAGATCGCCGTGATCTCCGAGAACCGCCATCGACTGGACGTGATGACCTTTCTCCCGCGTGAGGAGACCGTGACCAGATGCCAAGACAAGTACGAGACCTACCAGGCGTGGCGAGAGGCGGGACTGAGGGTGCCGGAGACGTGGTTCGTTTCCTCCCCCGCGGACCTGGAGGGGGTGTTCCGCGACTACGGGGAGGCGTGGCTGCGGCCTGTGACCGGGGCCGCCGGCCGCGGTGCCCTTCACGCCAAGAGCCTGGAGCAGGCTCAGGTCTGGATGCAGTTCAATGAGGGATTGGGGCGCTACACCGCCGCCAGCTACCTCGGCCCCCATTCGGTTACCTGGCAGTCTTTGTGGAATAAGGGTGAGCTGGTGGTGGCGCAGGGTCGACGTCGCCTCTACTGGGAGTTCTCAGACAGGGCACCGTCCGGCGTCACCGGCATCACCGGAGGGGCCGTCACTGTCGCCGATCCCGTGGTCGATGAGATCGCCCTGCGTGCGATCCAGGCAGTGGACGCCAGCCCCCACGGTGTCTTCTCCGTGGACCTGACCTACGATCAGGATGGAGTCCCCAATCCGACGGAGATTAACATCGGCCGATTCTTCACCACCCATCTGTTCTTCAGCACGGCCGGGCTCAACATGCCGTACATGCTCGTGAAGCTGGCCTTCGGCGAGGATCTCCCTGCCGTGTCCGCCAAAGTCAATCCTCTTCCCAGCGGCCTGGCCTGGATTCGGGGCATGGATATGGAGCCGGTCCTGACGGATAGCGAGACCATAGAGGGCTTGCAGCGAGAGCTGGCGGCCAGGCGCACGCAGGCGAGCACCGCGGAGGAAGCCAGGAGATGGGCGAGGGTTCAGCCCCAATCTACCTAGACCTGGACGGGACCCTGGTTGATGTGCAGGAGAAGTACTGCCGGCTCCACACGGACATCGCCAAGGGCCTTGGGTATCGGCCCATGCCTCCAGACCGGTATTGGGCCCAGAAGCGGCGAGGCGCGTCCTTGAAGGCGATCCTGTGCGACTGGGATGAGCCCGCGCGCCGGGCGTACAACCGGCGCTGGCTGGCCAGCATCGAGGCTCCCGATTACCTGCGCTTAGATAAGCTGGTGCCCGGAACGCGCGAGGCCCTAGGCTCGCTGACGCAGCGCTTTCGGTTGGTGGTGGTGACCATGCGAAGGAACGGAAGTGAGCTGCGGCGGCAG
This sequence comes from uncultured Dehalococcoidia bacterium, assembly GCA_964649215.1. Lineage (GTDB taxonomy): Bacteria > Chloroflexota > Dehalococcoidia > SM23-28-2 > RBG-16-64-32 > JADFNQ01. The sequence goes on along the minus strand of CAZYOV010000014.1, from coordinate 31,760 downwards.
CTCCGAGCACTGGAAATCGACGATTACCTTACCGGAGTGGTCGCCGCCGCCGACTATCCCTCGGCGGACTACACGAAGGCCCAACTACTGCGGCTCAGCGGGGAGACGGACGGCCAGCGGGCCATCGTGGTTGGAGACTCGGAGGCGGACGTCCAGACGGCGCGCGAGCTCGGCGCGCCGGCGGTCTGCGTCCTCAGTGGAATCAGGGACAGGCCGTTCCTGAAGGCCCTCCATCCGGACTATATCGTGCCATCGGTCGGCCAGCTTCCGAAGTTCGTGACAGACGGCGTGTGGGCGGAAAGGCTGGCGTCGTAAGCGTGCGGCTTGAGGAACCCGCGTCGGCTCCCCCTACCAGCGCGCCACCCAGGGCTCGGCGAGGGGGTCTGCGTGTGAGCAGGCTGTGGCGGGGAGCCCGCGCGGAGCTGGGCGCCCTGCATCCGCGGCTGTTGCTCGCCAGGCTGATGCTGGCCCCCGTGCCTGACGACGTGGGCGGCCGCCTGCGCGCCCGGGTGCTGCGGCTGGGCGGCCTGGACATCGGGGCGCGCACCGTCCTGGCGGGCACGCCGAAATTCAGCGGCGGCAGGGAGCTGTACCAGCAGCTCCATATCGGCCGCGACTGCTGGTTCAACCTCCAGTGCGTGCTGGAGGTGCACGCGGAGCTGACAATTGGGGACCGGGTGCAGTTTGGACAGCAGGTGATGGTGTTGACCAACACGCATGAGCTGGGGCCGGCGGGCAGACGGTCGGGCTCATTACAGGCGCTGCCGGTGAAGATCGGCAATGGCGCCTGGCTGGGCGCCCGCTGCACGATTCTCCCCGGGGTGAGCATAGGAGGCGGGGCAGCGGTAGCGGCCGGCGCGGTCGTGACTAAGGACGTTCCTCCCAACACCCTCGTCGCTGGGGTCCCAGCCAAGGTCGTGCGGGAACTGTCTTAGGTGACTGCCAGCCATTCTCAGGGAAAAGAGATGAGGTCACCTATCGCTCAACAGGACGCGGCGTCCACCGCCGAAAGCACCGGCGCCGGGCCACTCCGCTCCAAGAGGGTATCCGTCGTCGTCGGCGGTGCTCTGGACGAGAGGCAGCGTCGAGAGGTGGCGGAGGGCATGCGGCCGCGCATCGACGTGCTGGAGATGGAGTCACGTTTCGGGGCACAGGTGTACGACTTCCGCTGGCTCCGGCGGAAGGCGGAGACCGACAGGAAGGCCCGCTTGACCCTAGGCCTGGCGCGGAAGACCGGCCTGTGGAGCCCGTTGCTCGCCCACTACGCCCTGCGCTCCGCGAAAAACGACGATGTCATATACGCCACGGGCGAAGACGTGGGGTATCCGTTGGCCATTCTTATGCGCGCCTATCGGATCAGCAGGCCGCGTCTGGTCGTTAGGTTGGACCAGCCGATGCTCGGTCGGACGATCTCTCGTAGATTACTGGCCGACCTCTATGTTCATCATGCCTTGAAGAGGATGGATATGATAGGCTGCCAGTCCAATGTCCAGGTCCAATACGTCCACAGCGTGATTGGGGTCCCGCTCGCATCTCTCGGCCTGGCACCGGCAAAGGTGGACACGGAGTTCTTCAGCCCAGAGCACGCTGCGTCATCACCGACGCCGGACTTCATACCGGACGATCGCTACGTTCTGAGCGCTGGACTGGAGATGAGAGACTACGCCACCCTTATCGAGGCCGTGAGGGGTCTACCTGTATCCCTGGTCATCGGAGCGAGCAGTCCCTGGTCGCACTTCCGGTTCGACTATGACGGCCCTTTGCCGCCTAACGTGCATGTTTCCTCTTTTACGCCGGTACAGATGCGGGATCTCTATCGGTCTTCGCTTTTTAGCGTTGTCCCTGTCAAGCCGACCCTTCGGATCTGCGGTATAACCGTCGTCCTGGAGAGCTGGGCCATGGAGAAGGGCGTTATCGTCACGCGCACGGTCGGCCAGCTCGACTACGCGCACGATAACGAGACCGTGCTGTTTGCGAAGCCCGGCGACGCTGCGGATATGCGGACGAAGATCGTTCACTTGCTGGAACACCCGGAGGAAGCCGAGCGCTTAGGTCGCAACGGCCGCAGATGTGTCGAAAGGGATCTGAGCCTGGAACGTTTCATGGATCGCCTGGAGGGGTTGCTCACCTCAGCGGTCCACGGGCGAACTTAGCTACACGCTGACGGCTAGGGTATGGGTAGACTGGGGGCCGCGAGTGCGCTTGCCCAGTTGACCTGCATTGCAAGGCCTTCTTCCAATCCCACCTGGGGAGCATATCCAAGGAGCTCCCGGGCCCGAGTTAGGTCGGCGCCAGTGTGCCGCACGTCGCCTGGCTGTGCGGGCCGCCAGTCGATCTCGACTGGCAGGCCCATTATCCGGCTGAGCCGATCCAGGACCGTTAAGACGCTCACCCGCGAGCCGCCACCAACGTTCAACGATACGCCAGCCACATCGCACTGCGCCGCGCGAACGGTCGCTTCGACGGCGTCGGACACCGAAGTAAAGTCGCGAGTCTGATGCCCGTCGCCATAGACCTGCACGGCCTCCCGCGACTCCGTGGCGCTGATGAACCGGCTGAAGGCCATGTCCGGCCGCTGGCGAGGGCCGTAGACGGTGAAGTACCGGAGCGCAACCACGGGCAGGGCGAAGGTCTTATGATACGCGAGGCAGAGATGCTCGGCGGCCAGCTTGGTGACACCGTAGGGCGAAAGCGGCTGCGGCGCGTCCGTTTCATTCGTTGGGTAACGCTCGGCGTCTCCGTAGACGGACGAGGAGGACGCAAAGACGAATTTCGCCAGCGGGTGGGCGCGCGCCGCCTCCAGCAAGCGCTGGGTAGCCGCGACGTTCCGTTCGAGATAGACCCGGAATTCTGGACCCCAGCTGCGGCGTACGCCCGGCTGGGCGGCCAGATGGAAGATGACATCACACTCCCGCACTAGGGGCTCCAACGAAGCCTGACAGAGGTCTGCCTCAACGAGCTCGAAGCGGTGCGACTTGAGAAGACCGGCTATATTCGCTTCTTTGAGCCTCCGATCGTAGTACTCCGTGAAGCAGTCGAGACCGATGACCTCAGTTCCGTCGGCCACGAGCCTTTCCGCCAAATGTGAGCCGATGAAGCCGGCGGCACCGGTCACCAGGGCGCGCCCCATCCTTGTCTGCTCTATCCTCACTTGTCGCCTCCCTTATTGGGGATTGGGCCCCCTTTGGCCTGTCGTCTCGCCGGGCGAGGGCGGGAACCTAGAGTGCGGTAGAGGACATTGTCGCGGTCGACGGGAGCGCGCCATCCCCGGAGAGCGCCCCGCAGGAAGGAGACTACGCGCAGCCACCCCTTTGGCCGTCTGAAAGTTAGAGTGGCCCAGAGGAAGGGCCAGAGGGCGCCCCAGGCGAACTCGTAGAGGAAGACCGGCAGAGCTTCCCAGCGGCCGCACTTGAGGGGCTTTACGTAGGCGGCACCGATGCCGAACCAGGCAGCCCGCGTCAAGGCACGGCCCTGTTCCCAATCTCGAAAGCCAAGGTGGTGGACTGAACTCTGCTTGGTCTCGTAGACGTGATAGCCCTGGAGCAAGCAGCGCACCGTCATATCGCCATCGACGCAGGCATGGAACTCGCCGCCGGGCCCTAGGGCCGGATCGAACCCACCGATTTTCAGCGCGACTTCTCGACGCACCGCCATGTTAGCCCCAATCCCTCGCGCAGCCAGCTTGTCCCAGACGTTCTTGCAGAGCCGGTCGCGCGTTAGGACATAATCGGGGATGAACCCCTTTTCCCTATCGTGTTCTACGGACAGTACATTCCCGAAGCTGACGGCGACGTGGGGATGCCTGGCGAAGACATCGAGGTGATGGCGCGGCCAGCCCTCGCCCACTTCGCAGTCGTCATCGGTGATGGCCACAATGTCCCCACTCGCCTCGGCAAGGCCCACGTTGAGAGCGCGGCCCTTGCCCTTGCTCTCAGAACGGATGTAGCGCAATCGGGGGTCGTCGAAGAGCGGCCTGAGCGCATCCTCCGTGCTCTGGCCGGTGCTTTGGTCTACTACAAGCAGTTCGATACAGACACTATCGGTTTGGAGGATGCTGCGCACCGTTCCGACAACCGAGTCGGCCCGATCGCGCGTGCAGACGAGCGCGGATACGGATAGCGGGCGAGCCTCCTTGCCACGAGGATCCCCGCCGAGCCGCCTTTTGTCCCCGAGTAGCGTGCCCATCAGGCCCGCTCATGGTCGGCCGGCACAAACAGCCAATGCCGGCGATCAATCGGCTGGCGAAGGCCGCGCACGACGCCTAGCGCCAGATAGAGAAGACGCGCCGCGCCGGTCTGGCGACGTAGCCGGACAAGGTTTCCGGCAAGGTACACGGTGTCCCGGAGGGCGAGCTGCAAAAGGGCATACGCGGCGAGGGGGTCGCCGCAGCGGAGGTGCTTCACAAAGCCCGCGCCAACGCCGTAGTACTTGTTTCTAAGGATGCGGCGGGCCGATCCGTCAGCGTAGCTCCGCCTTCCCCAATGCACAACGACGTTCGACGGGTCCTGCACCACTGCGAAGCCCGCCTTCATGGCGCGGTAGGCCAGGTCCCACTCATCGCCGCTGCGAAAGCGGCTGCCCGGACCCATGAACTCATCGAAGCCGCCCAGCCTCTCGTACACGTTGCGCCGCACGCACATGTTGGCACCCACGCCGATCCTGGGGACGCGCACGAATGCGAACCGCCCCTGGAGCCGACGGTAGGAAGGAGGTTGAAACGTGGGTACGAACATCTCGTCCCAGTCTATCGGCGGCGAGTCTAGCGCTCCGAAGACGATCCCGGCTTCCGGCTCGTCGGCCAGCACAGACGTCGCACGGCGCAGCCACTCTGGGGGTACGGTGCAGTCGTCGTCGGTGTGGGCCAGGACGTCTCCTTCCGTTTGGGCCAGCGCTGCGTTGAGGGCGCGGCCCTTGCCGGCGCCGTGTTGACGGCGATAGTTTAATCGCGGGTCTGCGATGGCCGCCACGATACGTTCGCTGGCGTCGGACGCGCTCTGATCAACAACGACGACCTCGAAGTCGGGGTAGTCGCTGGCCAAGACCGTAGGCAGGCAACGGGCCAGGTCGTCGGGCCGATCGCGTGTGCAGATGACGACTGAGACAGGGGTCACGGTTTGTCATCTCCGGTCGCCAGATACAGCCACCGCTGGCGGTCCACCGGCTGGCGAAGGCCTGCGATGAAGCCCTTCATCAGGTACGCCAGCCGTCCCAGCCCTGTGATGCTGCGATTCCGCAAGAGGTTTGTGGCGACGTGTTTCGCCTCGCCGAAGGCGCCTCGTAAAAGGGCGTAGGCCGCCAGGGGGTCACCGCAGCGGATATGCTTGGCCAGGAAAGCGCCCTTACCGTAGCGGGTGTTTCGGATCAGGCGCTGCGCCGACCCGTCCGTGAAGTCGCGCTCGCCCCAATGGGTGACAGCATTCTGGGGATCGAGCACTATAGCAAAGCCCACACGCAGGGCCCGGTATGCCATATCCGCATCCTCGAAGCTGTGGAAGCGACACCCCGTTCCCAGGCATTCGTCGAACCCGCCCAAGCGGTCGAAGACGGCGCGCCGTATAACCATGTTGGCACCCATCACACCGCTAAACCGAAGCCGCGCCAGCCGTCCCTGCAGCCGGCGATAGCCTGACGGTAGGAAGATGGGTACGAAGGCGTTGCGCGAGTCGTGCGGATCCGCAGCCACCGCCCCGAACACCATCCCCGCCTGCGGCTCGTCCGCCAGCACCGCGGCCGCCCGGCCTAGCCAGTTTGGCGGTACGGTGCAGTCGTCCGGGGTGAAGGCCATTACGTCTCCCTGCGCACGCCGGACGCCTTCATTCAACGATCGCGACACACCTACCGTCGCGGTCCGGACGTAGGTCAACCAACGCATTCCCGCCTCCGCCGGACGCTCCGCGACTTCCGGCGCCTCATCGCTGATGATTACGAATTTCCACTGGTGGCCTTGATCCATAGCCGCGGAGACGGCGCTGGACACGGCCTGTTCGGTGGAGTCGGTGGTGCTCTGGTCAATCACAATCACCTCGAAGTCCGGGTAATCAAGGGCCAGGACTGCCGGCAGGCTGCGGGCGAGGTCCTTCGATCGATCCCGCGTGGGGATGATGACGGAGATCATCGGTGGCCGGTTAGTTGCCTCGCTCATGCTGGCGATACCCCCGTGGCGGAGCGAACAGAACCGCGCCGAGGAGAACGACTCAACGCCTCTAGAAGCACGTCGACCACGGCCCGGTCGTTCGCTCGCCCATCGAACCGCTCCTCCGCCACCAGCCTCGCCTGTCGGCCCATGGCCGGGAGGCCCTCCCTTCGCCGCAGGGCACCCTCCAGCGCCGCGGCCAGCCCGTCGGGTGTCGGTTCGATGAGCCAGCCGGTTTCGCCGTCGTCAACGATGTCGCGAGCGCCGCCTACATCGCCGGCGATGACCGGCAGGCCGCTGGCCAGGGCTTCAACGGTGGCGATGCCGAAGCACTCGGCCCGCGTTGGCAGCACGAAGATGTCCGCCTGTGCGTAAAGCTCCTTAAGCAGCGGCGAGTTGGGCTCAGCCCGGTGTAGCCGAACTGCCGGCGGTGGCTCCAGCGCCTCCCGAGTAACGACGTCCAGCTCACACCGATCGGCGAACCGCGCGCGAAACACTTCGAGGAGGATGTCTCCTCCCTTTCGGGCGAAGTCTCCACCGACGAACAGGAGCCGGAGCGGCTCACGATTCTTCCGCCTGGCCTCACGCCGCGGCTGCCACTCCTCAAGGTCGACTCCCGGTGGGATCACCCGGATCCGGTCCTCCGCGACCCCTTGCCTTCGGAGAGAGTCGGCCGCCCACTGGGACCAGGGGGTGAAGATGGCGACGCTTCGCCAGAGAGCGCGTTCTTGGAGCCGCGCGATCGCCAGTCGAATCCCGCGCTTTGAGGGGCGACCGAAGTAGATGGGCGCAAGGGCCTCCTGTTGCTCCAGCGTCCAGTCGAAATCGAGCACCAAGGGCCGGCGGAGCCCGCCGAGCTGAGCCCATAGATACGGCGTCACCGCCTCCCGGGCTGAACTCCAGATTACGTCCGGCCGGGGCAGGGTGGCGAAGGCGGCGGCTTCAAGCGCGGCCCGTGCGCGGCCCTTCAGCGCGACCGGTACGGCCGGCGCTCGCTCCACGGCGCCCCCGTCCACCCAGCCGGTGACTCGCCGGTAGGTGGGCCGGATACGCCTATCGTCGCTCGTGTGCGCCTCGAGGTTGAGGAACCGAGTGGCGTGGCCGGCGTACATGGACCCAAGGAAGAGCACCCGAGGTGCGTGCCCCGTTGTGCTCATCGACGGACACCTGTGAGAAGTGGGAGGCCGTTCGGGGTTCCGCAGCTACACACGCGACCAGGCATGAGGCCCGTCAGCCTCCCTTCTTGAGTGAGCTTCGACATCATGTCGATCACCATTAGCGCCTGGCTTGATGCGCCACTAACGTCCCTTGGCGCACCTGGGGCGACCTGCCGACGCGAACGATAAGAATCATCTGGGCAAACTGATAGATCGCAGGTCTCCCTTTTTATAGTTATCGCCCCGAGAGGTTTCAGTGGGGTTGAGAGCGGGTCGAAGGGCAGTGGTCAGGAGACGGCTGCGGGTTCCGACGAGAATGCCCGTAGCGCATGGGTGACGCGCTTCAATTGCCCCGGTTGCAGCTCTGGGTACATCGGCAGGGAGAGGACTGTCGCCGCCGCTGCTTCGGTCTCGGGGAGGGAATCCGGGCCGGCGCCGTACTGCCGGTAAGGGGGCTGGAGGTGGGCCGGCAGGGGGTAGTGGATGCCGGTGGCGACCCCCTGCGCCGATAGGTGCTTCTTGAGCTTGTCCCTGGTCTCCGACCGGATGACGTAGAGATGATAGACGTGCGAGCTCTCCGGTCGCTCCCAGGGGATGGTAACCGCTGAGCCAGACAGCAGACGCCCGTACTCCAGGGCGTGGGCGCGCCGCATCTCATTCCAATCGTCCAGGCGGCGCAGCTTGACCCGCAGGACAGCGGCCTGGAGCGCGGGAAGCCGGTAGTTGAAGCCGAGCACCTCGTGACGATAGCGACCGCTCTGTCCGTGGTCTCTTATGCGGCGCATGCGCTCCGCGTAGAGAGGCGAATCGGTCACTGCGATGCCGCCTTCACCGGCGGCGCCCAGGTTCTTGCTGGGGTAGAAGCTGAAGCATCCGATGGCGCCCAGGGAACCGACGCGGGAACCTCTGTAAGTAGCGCCGTGGGCCTGGCAGGCGTCCTCAATGACGGCAAGGCCCGCGGCCTCTGCGATACCCAGGATGGGGTCAAGCTCCGCGGGCTGGCCGTAAAGGTGCACGGGGATGATCGCGCGGGTGCGGGGGGTAATCGCCGCCTCCAATTGCGCCGCGTCCATGGTGTACGACTTGGCATCGATGTCCACAAATACCGGCTTCGCCCCCGCTGCTACGATTGCTTCGGCAGTAGCGACGAAGGTGTGGGCCACCGTAATGACCTCGTCGCCGGGATCCAGGCCCAGAGCCAACAAGGCGGTGTGCAGGGCCGCCGTGCCCGAGTTTACGGATACGGCGTAGCTCACTCCGCAGTAGCGGGCGAACTCCTCCTCCAGGGCCTCCACCTCGGGCCCGCCCACGTACTGACCGCTGCGCAACACTTCTCGTACGCGGGACTCGATCTCCTCACCTATTTGGGCGTGCTGCTCCTGGAGGTCCACCAGAGGAATCGCTGGGGCTTCAGTCACCAGGCCACCTTCTGAAACCGTCCTTCATCCTCCAGCGAGCGCTGCGCCGCCTCCGCCAGGGCGACGACGCGGCCCCCCGCCTGGCCGTCGGTGCGGGGACGGGTGCCGTTGGCGATGCAATCGGCGAAGTGCTGGGCGGCGGCCTGAAGCGCCTCGGTCTGTTCCAGCTTGGGCGCGTACATGTCGCCGGAGCGGTACTCCACCAGCAGGCGGGTGCGGTCCTCCAGGCTGCCGTTGACGGTCACGCCCCTGTCATAGATGCGCACCTTCTCGCTGGGCTCAGTGTCGTCGTAGACGACCATGCGCCTGCTTCCGCACACAGTCGTGAGGCGGATCTTGACCGGGGCCAGCCAGTTGAGGTGGAAGTGAGCAATGAGGTTCTCCTCAAAGTGCAGGGTGACGTAGGCGATGCTCTCGCTGCCGCCGTCGATGTGCCGGGCGCCCACGGCGGAGACGGCGGTAGGGCGCTGCGGCAGCAGGTAGTCGACGATGGAGAAGTCGTGAACGCCGAGGTCCCAGATGACGTTTACGTCGTGCTGGAGTAGCCCCAGGTTGACCCGCACGGAGTCGTAGTAGAGCATTTCTCCCAGCTCCGCAGAGTCGATGCTCTTTCGGATCCGCTGCACGGCGCCGGTGTAGACGAAGACGTGGTCCACCATCAGCACAAGGTTCTTTTGCTCTGCGAGCTCTGTGAGCCGCTGAGCTTCGGTGTAGCGGGCGGTGAGTGGCTTCTCCACCCATACGTTCTTCCCCGCTTCAAGGGCTTCTTTGGCGAGACGATAGTGAGTGGACACGGGCGTGGCGATGGCTACGGCGTCGATGTCCGGGTCGCGGAGGATGTCGCGGTAGTCCGTGGTCAGGGCGATGGTGGGGTATCGCTTGGCGATACCGGTCAGCCGCTCCTGGTTCAGGTCGCAGACAGCGCTGACCGTGGAGGCCGGCGCCTCAAAAAAGTTGCGCACCAGGTTGGGCCCCCAGTACCCGCAGCCGATTACCGCCACGCTCACAACGTCCGATGATTTGGAGGGTGCGTGCAAGACCTGCTTTTGCTCAGTCAGTCTGACCATAGAAAGGACGTCCTCTCCCGTCGCCCAGCCGGGCTGCCGCCAGGATAGCGAGACGATATTGCCTATCGGTTGAGGGTGCGTAGAGAGGCGGTCGAGATAGACGATGCGGGGCAGGCCCGGAGGCCGCGAAGTTCTAGAGGTTGAGCGGCTGGACGGAGAACGGGCGCAAATGCACTAGATTGTGATACCAGTTCAACCGTAGCTCAACCCGTTGCGCGTAATGTATTTTCGATGGGCCGCACCCCGAGTCCTGGGCCTTCCCGAATCGAATCGGGATAGCTGTGAGTTGAGGGCGGCAGGTACCTGCGCGCTGGAAGGCGCGGCTAGAGCCTAGTCGAAGGGGGAGTTCAGCGATGGAGACACAGCTGATCGGTGGGCGAATGGGAAGCGAGAACCGGTGGACGTGGGTGCGCGTTCCTCGACCTATAGCAGCGAGACGCACACCGGTGACGATAATCGGTGCCGTAATCGCGGCGGTCGCGTTGCTCCTGGCAACACAGCTGCTAACGGGTGGGGCCAGCGCCAACCCCGGCTCCGTCATCGACTTTGAGGGGCTAGCCGAGGGGTCGATAGTCAGCAGTGTGGCCGTCGGAAGCGGCATAAGTGGGGATGACCCCGGTGGATCCGTTGGGGTCTTCGGGTCCAATCCTACCTTCCCCGCGGCGACCAACACGGCGATGATCTTCGACGCCACCTGCACCCCCGGCGGTACCCCCGGTGATTGTACCGGAAGCGACGCAGACCTGTTCCAGACGGTGCAGGGGAACGTGCTGATCATCTGCGAGGAGCAAAAGCCTACCAACAGCTGTAAATTACCTCCTGACGACGCGGACGTGCCGGGCGAGCACTTTGACCTGGACTTCTCCGGCTTCGGGCCCGGGACGGTGACGATCGTCTCCCTCATCGTCGGGGATGTGGACGCCTTCCCAGGTACGATACAGGTGTTCTCCGGCGGCCCGGGGGGTACTCTCGAGAAGACGGTGAACCTCCCGTTTACCGGCGACGGGGTGTACGAGGTCGTGACCATAAACGCCACCGGGGACTTCATGCGGGTGAACCTCAACGACTCGGCCGCGATCGACGACATCGAGATAGAGACGGAGGCGGAGGTCTCCGGCCGGATGACCGGTGGCGGCAGCGTCTTCAGGATGGACGGTGCGCGGGTTACCCGCGGATTCGAAATCCACTGTGACCTATCGGAGCCTAACAACCTTGAGGTCAACTGGCCGGGAGGGAACAAGTTCCACCTGACGTCGCTCACCTCGGCGGTCTGCACCGACGACCCCGCCATCATGCAAGACCCACCGGCCGCGGATTTCGATACCTTCACCGCCGACGGCATCGGCAAGCTGAACGGCGTGGACGGGGCCACAATCCACTTCGTGTTCGTGGACGCAGGGGAACCCGGCAAGAACGATACGGCCTTGATTGAGATAACGGATACCGGCGGCACCGTGGTACTGTTTGTCTCCGGGTTAATAAACGTCGGCAACCTGCAGGCGCACTAGGAGTCCGCGCTCAGCTTGGGAAATATGATTTAGCAGCCTGGAAAACGGAGGAAGTTAACCTCAGCTCAACCTGTAACGCGTAAACTGCCACGCTAGACAAACGGCCAATCGTCAGATAGGAGGTCAAGCATGAGAAAGATAATCGGTGCGGGGATTGCAGTGTTTGCAGTCGCTATGCTGATCGTGGTGACCCAACTGGGCACCGGTGAGGTGCGAGCGGATATTGACCCGGCAACCATAGATTTCGAAGCGGGTTTCTCGGAGGGAGACATAGTTAACACCGTATCCTGCGGTACCGGTATTACCTGTACCGCCGATCCCGGCGGATTCGTCGGGGTGTTCGGCGACAGCGCCGACCCCGGCATACCGGGGAACGCGGCGATGATCTTCGACGCCGAGTGCCTACCCAGCGGTACTTCCTCCGACTGTAGCGGAGGGGACGACGACTTGTTGTTCCCGGGGCAGGGCAACATGCTGATCATCACCGAAGACGAGGATGCCGGTGACCCCGACGACGCCGACCTGGTGAACGCCTTCTTCGTGTTCGACTTCTCGACCTGGGGCCCCGGGACCGTATGCGTGGACAGCGTCACCTATGGGGACGTGGAAGCGAAGGAAACTGGCGCCCAGGCGCAGGTGTTCCCCTCCGGCACGATATTCCCCCTTCCGGATACGGGGGATAACGTGCTCAACACGGTGCTCATAGAGGAATGCGGCGTTGTGACAATGGAGGTCACCCTCAACGGCTCCGGCGCCATCGATGACATCGCAATTGAGCTTGAGGAGGATGGCGGCGGCGAAGGCTGCACCCCCGGCTTCTGGAAGAACCACCAGGCGGACTGGGGCCCGACGGGCCTCAGCCCGGGCGACAGCTTCGAGACTGTCTTCGGGACTTCGCCGGATCCCTTCCCGGGTGACCCTACTCTGGCAGATGTCTTCGACCTCAACGGCGGCGGAGTTAAGAAACTGTCCCAGCACGCCCTGGCGGCCCTCCTCAACGCCCTTCACCCGAGCGTTAGCTACGACTTGACGCCCGCCGAGGTGATCGCCGACTATCAGGCCGCGCTTGCCGCGGGCGGGAGTGCGATAAACGCCCAGAAGAACATCTTTGAGGGCTTCAACGACCTGACAGCGCCCGGCTTCTGCGACTAGAATCCGGCAGTCCCGTAGCGGGCGAGTGATCTCCCGCGACGGCGGATAGGAGGATAGCGAGGCCCCGCTCCTCTGTGGGAGCGGGGCCTCTACCTGTCCGCTTGTCTCACCGTACGGGCAACGGAAGCCATCCGATGCCAACCGGGTCTCAACTCCCACTCAACCAGTGAGCAACGGAGCCCCCCTATTCTCAGATGGTGGCCACCAAAGGAAGCGCTGCGGTGTCAACCAATCTGAACCGGGAGCGGACCACCGCTACTATGAGTTCGAGGCCGGCGAGAATCCTACGGCGTTGCTTGCTCTTCGTCGTCGCCATAGCCATGGCGATGGGCGTCTTCGGCGGCTCCGTCGATTCAGTCCGCGCGCTGCACTACGACCTGCTGGTGAGCTCCTTCGCTGACCGTTCCAGCTCGGCGCCCCTGGCGGGCGCCAGCGTCACGGGTGACATCGCTGTGTTCGTTGACCCGGACACTGGGATCACCCAGGTGAGGTTCCTCCTGGACGGCGTATTGAAGCAGACGGAGAAAAGGGCGCCCTGGGACTTTGCCGGGACGGCAGGGGGTCTTGCCAAGCTCGATGACACCACTCAGATGGCGGACGGCCCCCACACCATCAGCGCGGAGATCGACCTCTCGGCTGGTGGCACTGAGGTGGTGAGCGCCACTTTCACCGTCGCCAACAATGCGCCAGCGCTGCTGTTCAGCCCCGATATCCTCTCGTTCGCGTTGGCGGAGGGCGGCAGCACGTCCCCTCAGACGGTCGGGCTCAACTCCAACGATGCCACCGTCGCCGCCTTCACGGTGAGCGATGACGCACCCTGGCTAACCGTCAGCCCAGTGTCGGGCTCTACGCCGGACACCCTCAGCCTCTCGGTCGACGCCACCGGCCTGGCCGCTGGGCTCTATACAGCCACCGTCACCGCCACCGCGTCCGGCTACCTCTCCGACGCCCTCTCCGTCATCCTGAACGTGGGCGCGACCTACGACCTGCTGGTGAGCTCCTTTCCCGACCGTTCCAGCTCGGTGCCCCTGGCGGGTGCCACCGTCGCTGACGGCATCGCCGTGTTCGTCAACCCGGACACGGGGATCACCCAGGTGAGGTTCCTCCTGGACGAGGTTCTCCACCAAACGGAGAACAGGGCTCCCTGGGACTTTGAGGGGACAGCGGGCGGTGCTGCCAAGATCTATGACACTATCCAGATAGCGGATGGGCTCCACACCATCAGCGCGGAGATCGACCAGTCGGCCGGGGGGACGGTGGTGGTAAGCGCCAACTTCACTGTTGCCAACACCGGTCCGTCGCTGGTGTTCAGCCCCAACGTGCTCTCATTCGCCGTAGTAGAGGGTGGCAGCACGCCCGACAAGACGACAACAATGGACACCAACGATGCCACGGTGGCCGCCTACAATGTGAGCGACGACGCCGCCTGGCTAACCGTCAGCCCAGGTTCGGGCTCTACGCCGGACACGCTCAGCCACTCGGTCGACGCCACCGGCCTAACCGTTGGTACCTACACAGCCACCGTCACCGCTACCGCCTCCAGCTATCTCGCCGGGATCGTTACCGTCACCCTGAGCGTCTCAGCCACTCTGGCGCCCGACCAGGTTCACCTCGCCTGGGTGGGCGAACCATCCACCACCCTCACGGTCGTGTGGCGAACATTGGATACAGCCACCCTATCGGTTGTCGAATACAGGCCCTTAGGCGACGTGACGTGGCAGAGCGCGACCGGCGCCCTGCGCGCGTCTGGAACGCAGGGCAGCTTGCACGAAGTTACCCTCACGTCGCTGACTCCGTCCACGGCCTACGAATATCGGGTGACGGGCGATGGGTCGACGTTCAGTGGGATATTCACAGCGCGGACGGCACCGCCGCCGGGGCCGGCGGACTTCGATGCTGTCTTCGTCGCCGACACAGGGCTAGTGGGGCGGGCCGATGGCCTCGCTACCGGGACCCAACAGGTAGTTGACGAGATCGTAAACATCAACCCACTGCTGGTCCTCACGGGCGGGGACTACGCCTACTTCAACACGGACACACGGTTCGGTTCCCTGGACAACACCATCGATGTCTGGTTCAACCAGATGCAGCCGATCGGGGCCCAGTCTCCGATGATGCCTACCTACGGCAACCACGAGGTCCTCCTGGGAGAAGGGTTTGACGCGTGGGCGGCCCGCTTCCCGACTCCGGCAGGCTTCAACGCTCGACGGAACTACTCGTTCGACGTTGGTGACGTGCACTTCGTCTCCATCCTGGCGGTCAGCGACACCGCCGGAATTGGAAGCACAACGCTTGATTGGATACAGCAGGACATCACGGCGGCGCAGGCGGCCGGAAAGCGCTGGATCGTCCCCTACCTCCACGTTTCGGCGTTCGGCGATGGCACGAACCATCCGGACAACGAGACGCTGCGCGCGCAGCTTGGGCCGCTGTTCGAAAGCCTCGGCGTGAAGCTGGTGCTCAGCGCCCAGGATCAGGCCTTCGAACGCACGTATCCGCTCACGGACGTGCCGGCCACGAATACGCCGACTTCAACGTCTCAGACCTGCTACACGATGAGCGATGGGGTGACGTGGGCAAAGATAAGCCCCGGTGGCAAGCTGAGCAATATTAACGGCACCTTCTCTCAATTCGCCACGGAGCCGGCGCCGGCCTGGACGGCGTATCGCGATAACACGATGCATCACTTCTCCCGGCTGATCGTAAGCGCCTCCGGTTCCATCCAGCTGGACACCTATGGCGTTGTCGGAGACGGGACACCGGCAGTAATTCTAGACAGCTTCCAGTACGTCGATGGCGTTTGCCCGCCGGAGCTGCGTTTGAGTACGAACAATCTGTCCTTCACAGTGAACGAGGGGGAGACGGATTCGGCCCCGATCGACCTGAGTACTAGCGATGCCACCGTGGCCGACTTCACCATCACCGACAACGCTTCCTGGCTCTCGATCAGCCCGGGCACAGGCTCAACGCCTGACACACTCACCGCCTCTGTCGACGCCAGCGCGCTGACGGCGGGCGCGTACACGGCGACCGCCACCGCCACTGCCGGCGGCTACTTGTCGGCATCCCTCACCGTCAATCTAGACGTCGCGGGGTCCTACAACGTGTTCTTGAGTTCATTCCCTGACCGTTCCGGCCCCGTACCGCTCGACGGCCAGACCGTGGCGGGCGACATCTTCGTGTTCACCGGCCCCGATGCCAGCGTCGACAAGGTCGACTTCTGGGTGGACGACCCAGCCATGACCGGCAACCCGGACAAGAAGGAGGCCCGTGCCCCTTACGACCTGGCGGGATCTAACTCCGACGGCAGCGCCAAGGCGACCGACAGCACGCAGTGGTCCGACGGGCCACACACTGTCACAGCGTCCATCGCCCTGACCGACGGCAGCTCGGTGGTCGTCAGCGCCACCTTCACCGTAGACAACGCCGCCCCGGCGCTGGTGTTCTCTCCTGGCGCACTATCGTTCTCCGTGGACGAGGGCGCCGCCGCCGCTCAGACGATAGGTCTGGATACCTCCGACGGTACGGTCGCCACCTACGCGATCACCGACGACGCTTCCTGGCTCACCATCGATCTGACGAGCGGGGTGACCCCGGTCTCCTCTAACGTATCGGTCGATACCACCGGGCTGACTCCAGGCACCTACACGGCCAGTGCCACCGCCACCGCCAGTGGCTACTTCGCGAGTTCTGTCAGCGTGACGCTCATCGTTGGAGGGGCCTACGACCTGTTCATGAGCTTATCGCCGGACCGCTCCAGCCCCGTGGCGCTGGACGGCCAGACGGTGGCCGGCGATATCTTCGTGTTCACCGGCCCGGACATCGGCGTCGACGATGTCAACTTCTGGGTGGACGACCCAACAATGTCCGGGGCGCCCGATAAGGCTGAGAGTAACGCCCCTTACGACCTGGCGGGATCTAACCCCGACGGCAGCGCCAAGGCGTTGGACAGCACGCAGTTTTCCGACGGGCTACACACGGTCACAGCGTCCATCGCCCTGACCGACGGCAGCTCGGTGGTCGTCGGCGCCACCTTCACCGTTCTCAACAATGTTCCGGCGCTAGCCTTCACCCCGAACACGCTGTCGTTCGCCGTGGACGAAGGCGCCACCGCCGCAAAAGCGACGGTAGTGGATACTACCGACGGAACGGTCGCAAACTTCACGATTACCGATGACGCTCCCTGGCTCACAGTCAGCCCTGTAACCGGGCCCACCCCGTTGACCCTCAACGTATCCGTGGATGCAACCGGCCTGGCGGCAAGCACCTACACGGCGACGGTCACCGCCACCGCCGGTGGCTACCCATCGGCAACTCTCACGGTCACGCTGAACGTTGGCGGGGCGATCTACAACCTGTTCCTGAGCGACTTCGCCGATCGTTCTAGCGCCGTGCCACTGGAAGGCCAGACCGCCTCCGGCGACATCCACGTGTTCACCGGCCCCGACACTGGGGTCTCCGCGGTGACCTTCTTCGTGGACGACCCGACGATGGCCGGCACGCCTCAAAAGGTTGAGAATAACGCCCCCTACGACTTAGGAGGGACGAACCCGGACGACAGCGCCATACCATATGCCACCGTGTTGCTAGCCGATGGGTTGCACACGGTCACCGCCGCCCTCAACGTCAGCGGCGGTGAGACGGTAGTGGTTTCCGCCAGCTTCTTCGTCGATAACGGTTGCTCTCCCCTGCCATGCTCGGTCGCTCTCGTCGACCTGCCCTACGAGCTGGACTACGACCACCGCCACGACCACGGCGGAATCACCGATATCAACGGCGTCGGTACCGGCTTCACCTACATCGACCAGCCCACGAACGGCATCGGCTACATCGCTGACAATTTGCTGGTAGACCTGATCGGAGGAAGGTTCCAGATCACGACTACGGCAGGCCATGCCGATTCCGCTTCCAACTCACAGGACAACGCTCTGGGCGTGGGAATCGATGCGCCCTCTCAAATCAGCATCCTTGCCGCGACTCTGGTTAACCCCCCTGCCGGCACCGGAAACGGCGAGCAGACGGGCGTATGGTTCGGAAACGACGAGGATAATTATGTCAAGGTCGTAGCCGTCTCCAACCCAGGTGGCACGACCATCGAATACCTCTTTGAGTCGAGCGGGGTCGTCGTCGACAGTCTAACAACAGGCGTGTTGGACCTCACCGCCGCCACGGTGTCCCTGAGCCTCCGAGTCGATCCCACCGACCAGACGATCACGGCGTTCTACAGCATCGACGGCGCGCCGGCAGTGGAGGTTGGCTCCTTCGCGGTCCCGGGCGAAATCCTGAGCTTCGACGCGGCCGGGATAGACCCGACCGTCGGTACCAGGAGTTTCGGCGGCATATCGGCGAGCCACGGCCTTGGCCCGGGACCACTCGTCTACACATATCGCGATTTTAGTGTGACGGGAGAGGCCCTGCCGTTCGTGTCCGCGGGCAACTTCAGCTTCAAGCGGTCATCGTTCCCTATCTCTTTCCCCACGTCCATCGACGTGGGTCCGGACGGCCGGATCTACGTTACTGAGCTGTTTGGCACAATCCATGCCCTAACGCTTGACGCCAACAAGCAGTTAGTCGATGACCAGATAGTGAGCACCCTTGTGGACTCCCTGGGGCCGAGGTTGACGCTGGGCATCACAGTAGATCCGCTGTCCACTCCAACCGACGTAATACTGTGGGTCTCACATTCGTCTCCGTCGCTGAATAACGGCGTGCCCAACTCGGGCATGGTTTCCCGTATCTCAGGTCCGGGCCTCGCTGCGATAGAGCACGTAATCACTGGTGTGGCCCGGGCCAAGGCTAACCACGCGACCAATTCGATCGACTTTGGCCCCGACGACAGGCTCTACATCGCGCAGGGCGGAAACACGGGAGCGGGGGGACCGAACCTGGCGAACACGGAGTTCGGGGACATGGAGGAGCAGCCGCTATCCGCGGCGATCCTCGTCGCCGACGTGCGCAACCCGACCTTCGATGGCTCCTGTGGAAACCCGGATGACATCTTTGGGCCGCCGCCGTGCGACGTGGTCACCTACGCCACAGGACTCCGGAACGCGTACGATTTCGCGTTCCATAGTAACGGTTCGATGTACGCGCCGGACAACGGACTAGGCGTTGCCGGGACGTTCCCGCCATCGCCGACAGCGCCGTGCTTTGGCCTTGCTGACCCGGCCCTTCATAGCCCCGGGGACCAACCTGACCTTCTCTTCCGTATCCAAGAGGGGGGATACTACGGTCATCCCAACCCCTACCGCGACGAGTGCGTATTTAAGGACGGCAGCTTTCAAGGCGTGGCGCCCCTGCCCAACTGGATCCCGCCGATCTTCGACCTGGGGAACAACAGGTCAGCAAACGGCACAATCGAGTACACGGCGGCCGACGCCTTCTGTGGAGCGCTGAACGGTGATCTGTTGATCGCCAACTTCTCGGTGGGCGACAACATCAAGCGAATCACGCTATCGGCCGATGGGCTGACCGTTCTTTCATCCGAGACGCTGGTGGCCGGCCTGGCCGACCCCCTGCCGCTTGCTCAGGGTCCGGACGGGACGATCTACGTCGGTGAGTTCGGGGCCGATCAGGTGACCGCCCTGGAGCCTGTCGATCTCGGATGCTGGACCACGAAACAGGCCGTGCCCGAGGCGATCCTTGACGCCGGCGGCACGGCGCTAGGCGGTAAGCTCTACATGGTGGGTGGCAAGACCGCTGGCGGCCACGTCTCGACCATGTATGTCTACGACCCGGCGGCGGACGCGTGGACCGTTGGGCCGGACCTGCCTGGATCGGCCGTGGAGAACCCGGCCGTGGCGGCCTTCAACGGGAAGGTGTATGCCTTCGGTGGTTCTACCGCCCCCTTCTCCGGCGCGGTCGCCAACGCCGCCGTTTATGACCCGGTGGCGAATAGCTGGACCACGCTGACGCCGATGAACACCGCTCGGGGCGGCGCCATTGCGCAGGCCATCGCCGGCAACATATATGTGGCCGGCGGAATGGACTCGGCGGGCGTCTCCATAGCGAGTGTTGAGGTCTACGACCCGGCGACCGACTCATGGAGCGCTGCTGCACCCATGACTACTCCGCGCGACAACCCCGGATCGGCTGTGCTGGACGGCAAGCTGTACATCTTCGGCGGAAGGACGCGCGGGGTCAACGATACTCTCAGCAGTGTTGAGATGTACGACCCGGGCACGGACAGTTGGACGGCACGCGCTCCAATGCCGACCGGGCGGCGGACGATGGTCGTTGGTATCCTCAACGGCCGCGCTCAGGTCATGGGCGGTGAGAGAGCGGCCGACGGAAGCGCCTTCGTCGAAAACGAGGAGTACAATCCGATCACGAACACCTGGCGCACGTTGACGCCGATGAGCGCGCCGAGGCACGGCGCCGCTGCGGGCACGATCAACGGGGTCGTGTACGTGGCCGGTGGCGGCCCCACCGGCGGCTTAGCGTTCACGGACTTGGTCGAGGCGTTCGCATTTCAGGACCCCTAGCACGTAGCTGGCGTCGGCCACTCCGCGGATGAGAGAATAGATGATGGTGCGTATCTCTGTGCCGCTCCTCGGCCTGCTAGTTTACACTGTAGCCATCCTCGGCGGAGCCTTCGGTATTGCAGTGCTGGTCGTCGAGTGGCGAGGCGACGGTGCTGACGACGGGGCGGAAGGCCCAGCGGCAGAGGGCTCAGCGGCTGAAGGTACCGCTGCACCCAGCGAGATTTCGGCCAGCGAGGCTGAGCTTGCCGGCGTCGCTCACCTAATCGATTTCACCGAGCGATTTCCTTCCTCCGATGAGAAGGCGGCCCTGACGGAAGGATTTGCGCCTTACTGTGACGCTGTGGAGCGGACGGGTGAGGGTTGGCTGATTCGCTGCGGCTTTCGACACACAGACGGACGTGAGTTCCCGCGGCTCTTCGACCTGCAGGTCGAAGATGACGGGACCGTCGCCACGGACGAAGAGGAGAGCTGAGGAGGGATCGAGCCGTCCGCTCCTGGGCGTACCTGCGGCTTCACTTGCCTGCTGCCTGCGCCTGTCAAGCGGTCGTACGATGCTTCCTCCAGCCCCTCAGTAGCTTTCTGCACCAGCGAGCGCCTTTCGCAGCCGCCGTCGTGCCCACAGAACTCGACGGTCTCTCAACCCCCGCGCAACTTCCCCTTGCTATCAATTGAATAATCGCAGAGCCGATATCTTGGGTCTGGGATAGTCACGGGTTCATCCGTTGTTGGCGGGCCGGACAGCCGTGTCAGCCTTCGTCGCCCCGTGACTGGCATCAGGTGAGTAATGGCGTGCGACAAGTTTAGCAATATATAGGGGTCTTTGTTGACAGATAGGCTCAGTCGCGCGCTATAATTACTGCAAGCTGTAGATACAGTCCGATTTTGGGACAGGGGCAGGCGGAAAGGGGCTACAACGATGAAGAAAATTCTGGTTCTGGTGGTCGCTCTGGGTATCTCCGGACTCCTGGCTTCCCAGGCATTAGGGGCGGTGGTGGCTCTCGTCTCAATTGACACCCACGAAGCTCCCAGCGATGGATTCGCGGGACCGTACTTCACGCCAACCCTGGACGCGGGCCAACCATACCTTTTGACCATCTCGGGCACCTATAGCTTCTGGACGCCCAGCCGCTGGGGGTCTGTATGCGCAGGGACGCCAGAAGCGGCTCCACAGATTCCTTCCCCAGCCACAACCAACGGCCCGGTAGGCGTCGACCCTGAATATGCCTTCGCCGTACCCTCGGGCTCAGGTCTGTGCCCGGCCCCGACCCCCGCCCATGTAATCAACCTTCAGATAAGTCTCGATGGAGGTTCGACGTTCACGCACCTGGAGCCCATCATCTCCGACTTCAACGCCTCCCACTCCTACCAGTATCTTGTCGTGGGCTTGGGAGTGCCTGCCGCCATCGGGTTCCAGCTTCTCGATGGCGCAACCACTGACAACTACGGTGTGCTAACGGCAACGGTGGAAGCCACAGATGCGGGCGCATTCGCCACTGGCGGCGGCACCGTCGACGTAGGCGGCGGCGAGGCCAATTTCGGCTTTGTGGGCCGAAAGCATAAGGGTAAACTTCAGGGTTCCTTGGAGTACCACGACGACGCGGGCACCATAGTCACCGCTGACGTGATAACGGGCGTCCTCGTTCTGAAGTCCAACAATAGCGCGTACATTGTGGGGTCCGCCTCCGTGGATGGCGTGCCCGGGCACACCTTCGTGCTGAAGGTGCAGGATAACGACGAACCCGGCGTTGGCGCTGATACCTTCCGCCTCGACCTTGACGGTACCACCGTGGCGTCGGGCGTCCTCACGGGCGGGAACGTCCAGGTGCACACCAAGTAGGCCCTCCGCAGGGTCCAGCACGCACCCGGCGTTGAGCCCTCCTATAGAGCCAAGGGCCGTACCGAGCAGATAGCGAATTCCCTCGCTTGCGGCGGCGACCACGCGTAACATCACCGGACTGTTATGAGTCTATGGTTTGATGCTCTCTTGGCGACCGAAACGCTCGACGCATGGCGGCAAAGGACCCTACGACCGCCTCCGTCCTCGCGCACAGTTATCCAAGCTGATCCTGCTGGCTTCAGCCGTCGCGGTGCTGGCAGGCCTCGTTCTCATCGCCGGCCCGACGGCGGCCGAGACGGACAGTGACGGAGACGGCTTCACCGACGCTGCCGAGGCGTTCCTGGGGACCGACCCTCTGAGCGCCTGCAACGCGACCACCACAGCCAACGACGAAGATATCGACGGTTGGCCACCGGACTTCAACGACGATACGGAAATCGACATCGCTGACGTGGTGTTCCTTCGCAGCGTCTACAGCTCAGAGTCCGGGGACGGAATCTACGATCCGCGCTTCGACTTGACTACCGATGGCAATATCAATATCGCAGACGTTGTCAGGCTGCGGGGCGTTATCGGCACCTCGTGTGAGCCGGCACCGCCACCGCCGCCACCACCACCTCCGGGCACCTTCCTGGAAACTTTCGACGGCGAGCCGAACACGCCTGCTGGCGGGTCTTTCTACAACAATCCCAACTGGGACGTGTCTATCCAGTCGCGCTTCGACAGGGAAACGGTGATGGAGATGTCGTTCGTCCAAATGGGCCCCAACTGCGAGCCGCCCCCGGGTGTTCACTTCAATGACAGCTACCTAGGCGTCGTGTTCATATGCAGGAACCATCTCATGACGGGCATCCGGACCGGAGGCTACGCCGCCGTATATCTGACACCGAATCATATGGTGGACTTCAGTCAGGGCGAGGCAGTCATCCGGTTCGAGAGGTCAAGCCTCAGCACTAGCAACCGCGACTGGGTCGACTTCTGGATCACTCCGTTTGAGAAAAACCTGCAGTTCCCCCTGGAGACCTACCAGGCGTTCCTGGCCGGTGATCCCGAATCCGCTTTCCACTGGAACGGCCGCAAGTTCCGCATCGTGCGGGATTTCCAGTCGGAGACGCTAACCGGGTCGACCAAGACTCTGGATGACATCCTGGCCAGGAACGGGTTAGCACCCAGCCCTGGGCGCCGTGATACGTGGG
This sequence comes from uncultured Dehalococcoidia bacterium, assembly GCA_964649215.1. Classification (GTDB taxonomy): domain Bacteria; phylum Chloroflexota; class Dehalococcoidia; order SM23-28-2; family RBG-16-64-32; genus JADFNQ01. Next base: position 8,808 of record CAZYOV010000014.1, on the reverse strand, counting down.
AAGTAAGGATTTCTAGAGATCATATCAGCGTCTGTTTGGTGAGTATGCCTGTAGAGAATAAGTGCTGGTTGGACAAAGACATAGTGCCTGCTCTCACCTGGGATAAGGGCATCGTGCAGTTCGGACACCATAGCTACAACCCCACAAAGGGAACCACTAGTCACGACTGCTCCTTGGCTGGCATGGGAAGCATCTGCCCCGATGCCAATACCTGGCATTGGGACAACGTGTTCATCGATCCTGCCGTTCCGTTCACCATCATTCACAGCGATCGCCGCTATGTCGACAACACCACCACGGACACGGTAAACTTTGACGCCCCCGCCCCGGCAAACGCCTTCCTACGCTTTATGACCATGCGTAACGATGTGGGCTCTGAGATCAGTTTTGATGGAGGACAGACTTGGCTGAGCCCGCGGGTGCAGCCGTCCGCCAAGGCCGATGTACCCGCCAACTACTGGCATCCGATACCGGAGGGCACGACGAGCGTTAAGGTGAAAGCAGCCCCCGGCAACCGGGGCGACTGGTTCGCCTTCGATTTCCGGATATGGTCCGAGACTGTGCCCGACTAGCTGGTAGCCCCATAGGGAGTGCTTACGCCCGCTCGTGCTTGGTTGGCAGATAGAGCCAGCGCTTACGGTCGAGGGGCTGACGAAGGCCACGAGCCGCGCCCAGGATCAGGTACCAAAGGCGTCCCGCGCCGCTGGCGCGGCGATGCCTCAGGAGGTTAGACGCGAGGTATCTAATCTCGGCGAAGGCCTCTCGCAGGAGGGCGTAAGCGGCGAGGGGATCACCGCAGCGGATGTGCTTTATGAAGCTGGCACCATCGCCGTAGCGGTAGTTCCGGAGCAGTCTACGGGCGGACCCATCGCTATAGCTCCGCTTTCCCCAGTGGACGATGGCGTTGGCGGGGTCTAGCACCACCGCGAAGCCCGCCCGCAGGGCGCGGTAAGCGAGGTCGTCATCGTCGCCGCTGCGGAATCGGCTTCCGGGCCCGAGGCATTCGTCGAACCCTCCCAGGCGCTCGAACACAGCCCGCCGCACGACCATATTGGCGCCCGCCAAGGCCTGGGCCTGGACGCGCGCAAACCGTCCCTGGAGGCGGCGATAGCGCTGCGTACGGAATGCGGGCAGAAACGTTTCGCGCCCGTCGTGGGGCGCGGCGGAGACCGCCCCGAAGACGATACCCGCTTCAGGCTCTTCCGCCAGCACGTCGACCGCTCGCCGCAGCCAGCCCTGCGGCACCGTGCAGTCATCGTCGGTGTGGGCCGTGACGGCTCCTTCGGCCATAGCCAGGGCGGCGTTGAGGGCGCGCGACTTGCCGGTAACTTGCTGGCGGTAGTAGCGCAGGCGCGGGTTCGCCAGGGCCTCCACGACTCGCTGGGTGGTATCGCTCGAGCTCTGGTCAACGACGATGACCTCGAAGTGGGGGTAGTCGTTGGCCAGGGCGCTGGGCAGGCATCGGGCCAGTTCGTCCGCGCGGTCACGGGTGCAGATGATGACGGAGACCATGGGCTGGCCGGTAGTCGCATCGCTCATGGCAGTCCTTTGGGCAGACGAATCGAGAGCTTTCACGGTGCGGAAAGATTAAGGGGCTTACTGAAGTAGTGACTTGCGTAGTCAACTGGAACCAGTTTTACTTCTAGATTCCGCCGTTCAATGAACTCATCAGTTGCGCGTTGACAACCTTCCCAGAGGCCATAATCGTCAAGAACGATGACCCCGCCCGGCTGCACGAGATCGTAAAATTTTTCGAGACACGCATTGACCGACTGATACCAATCCGCATCGATGTGCAGGAGCGCAATCCGTGGAATCTCAACGAGCGGAAATGTATTGTGAAACCAGCCTTTAACGATGTGAACTCTAGCATCAGGAATCGATAAATCGCGAAAAATTCCCTTTACCTTTGACACATCGCCGGCATTCCAACGGTCATGGAACATTTCAAAAGCCTTCGTGCCGTCTTTTTCGGTGGGAACGGGCATTCCTTCAAATGAATCAAATAGCCAAATATTTCTCTTCATCGGTGATCGCTTGGCAGCATAAGCCATCACGGCTGCTGAGCCTCCGTTATAGACACCACATTCAACGATGTCTCCTGCCACGTGAGGGAAGTCAAGCTTCTTAGTTAGCGTATAGAGGGCTTTTAGGCGCGGATGGCTTACTATCGTGTATTCTCGTACCTTGTAAAGTAGCCATAGTATCTTGACCGTCTCGTAGAATCGATGTGGAGACGAAAGGCGGATTGTCCTGATTGCCGCTTTAGACCAGAAATGTATGCCACTAATTCGGTTTCGAGGCCAGGAATATAATCGCTGATCGGCGACCTTTGCTGGCGTTGGGATCTGCTCTGTCATACTCATGAAGGGGTCCCTGACGCAGGGCCCTGCATCAGAGAACGAAACAGTAGCAAAACACCGGGGCCACGGGATAGTTCATCGCGTTATCCCCCTCCACCTGCCGAAGGCCGTCACCAGGCGCTGAGGCTTGTTTCCACGGTTCCAGTTATCGGCCCCAGAGGTTTCAGCAGGATGGAGAACGGGTGTGAAGGTAGTTGATACCGGACGGCCGCAGTCCTTCGCCAGTGAAAGAACCGCTCCGGCGGAAGATGCCATGCCCTGATCCTCGGGTCAGGCCCACGGAGGGAGCGAAAGCTTTGGCCGGCGGGAGAAATAGGCGTAGGTAAAAGTGCCCTGCGGGTTATCGATCCGAAACGGTTGGTAGCCCAACGATGTCATGAAGTCCAGCACCGTGCTGAGGTCATAACCCGCCTGTTGAAACAGCGAATTGCCTATCTCGACGATGACGTCCGGCCCTTGGCTGGCAAGGGTCTGTTCTCCACCGCGTAGTACAAAGAGCTCCGCGCCCTCCACGTCGAGCTTAACTAGATCCACTTGTTGCACACATTGCTCTTTAACGTAGGCATCAATGGTTGTGCTAGCGACCTTGATGGGAATTGGCGCATTTTCTCCGCTTGGCAGAATAGAACTGGTAGCGCTATTGCGCCCGATGGCGGGGTAAATGTGGACGAACCCCTCTTCTGTTGAAAGCGCCAGGCGATTCAGAGATACGTTCCGGTAACCGTTGAGCATCACGTTAGCTCGCAGCCGCTCAAAGATCTCTGGCACAGGCTCAAAGGCGTGGACACTGCCCAGGGACCCTACCCGGGCAGCTCCCAACAAAGTGTAGTAGCCAATATGCGCTCCGACGTCGAGTACTGTCGAACCAGGGTTGACGAGGCTACAGAAAGCAGCCGTTACTTCGCGTTCGTACGCCCCGTGCCTGTAGATGCTGCCCTCGATATGATCGCTGAGCTCAACGAACATGCGCTGGCCCAAGTCGAATCGAATGGGGCCTCTGTCGCCCCTGACGACTCTCTCAAGCAGCCGCAGCAGGCGTCCCTTCCCCTTCGGCGCCGGCAATCCACGGCAACTGCGGTAGGCTATACGGACTACTCTCCATCTCAGACCGTCGCCGATGCTCGCGGGCTTCATATTGGCGACCCCAAGACGGCCTCGTACAGGTCCTCTAACTTCGCCGCCTGTCTGCGTGCGTCGAAGTTGTCCTCGACAAAGGCGCGGCCGCGCCGACCCATGTGCGCCCACGTCTCCTTGTTGGCGATAAGATAATCCATGCGCTCGGCCAGCGCTTTCACGTCGCGCTCCGGCACAAGGTAACCGCTCTCCCCAACGGCAATGCCTTCCGGAAATCCGTTATGCCAGGTGGCGACGACGGGCAGCCCCATCGCCTGCGCTTCCTGGAGGACGACGCCCTGGGACTCAACGTCACCGTCCGGGGCGGTGACGCTGGGCATTAGCAGGATGTCGGCGTCCCTGAGCGCCTGGAGCACCGTGCTGTGAGGTTGCACGCCCCGGAAGTCGCAGATGTCGTCCACTCCCAGTTCGACGGCCAGGGATTTCAACTCGTCCTCCAGAGGCCCGCCACCTACGTGGGTGTAGGATATGTCGGGGTGTGTCCGGCGCGTGACGGCAAGAGCCTCCAGCGCGTACCGTGTTCCCTTCTTCTCGACGAGGCGCCCGACACCGATGAAAGTCACCCGGTGGCCCGAGGCGGGGCTGGGCTCTTCAAACGGGAACTGATCCAAGTCAACGCCGGAATGAACTACGGTGATCTTATCGGCCGGGCAGTTCAGTTCACGCAGGTATCCGGCGGCGAAGGAGGATAGGACGATGACGCGGGAAGCGTAGCGAAAAACGCGGCCATACCCTTCGCTCCACCGCTGTTCGGAAGGCAGGACAGAAAAGTCATAGCCGTAGAAAGCCGCAACGAGGGGAATGCCGAGCTTCTGACAGGCAGGCGTCACGTGAACGGTGTCGCGCCCAAAGTGAGCGTGGACAATATCCGGCTTCAATCGGCGCAGGGCGCTCAAGTAGACTCCTTCAATGGAATCCGCGTATGGTCTTATCCGCGTGGCGCGCAGGAAGGCGGCGCTGAGCCTCTCGTGTGAGAAACGGCTGGGAGGATAGGACAACGGGTAAACATCGTCCCACGGAAAGGCCGCCTCATTATCGCGGTGGACGTACACTGCTACCGGTCGGGTCCTTGCCTGGCCTTCTTTCATAAACTGATATATGAACGTCTCGGACAGCGGCAAGAACCGCTCGCGGATGTGGGCGACGGTTGGTTTCATGACCCGCACCACATTAGCCCCCGGTCGGCGCCGATGCCCGTGCCTGCTGCCGGTGTACGAAGTACGACCAGGCCCGCCTGAGGTCGCGAACGACTACGGCCCGTAACAGCAGGCAGGAGCCGCTGTACACTACCACGCCTACCGCTACCGGCACCACGATCGGCATGTCGCGCGTTATCCAGACCGGCCCGGCCATGAGCAGCGCCGCCCCTACGGTGCGAAGGGCGGTGGACAGGGTGGTGGAGTCGAAGACGCCGCGCGGCAGCAGCCGAAGGCCCATAGCCATCAGGTACATCTCGGTAAGGAGCGTAGCGATGGCGGCGCCGATGGCTCCGTTGCCGTAGGCCGACTGGGTCAACGGTATGAGGACCACGTTCATAGCGGGGTTAAAGAAAGCGGCCGAGATCCCTACCATCGCCCACTGGCGCTGCTTGTCCCGGGCGATGAGGGCAGTACCGATAATCATATCTGCTCCCACTAGGGGAATGTTCAGGGCCAGGATGACCAAGATAGGCACGGACCGCGAGAACTCAGAGGGATAAAGCAGGCCCATGAGCTTATCGGAGAGCAGGATGATGCCCACGGCGATGGGCACGGTGCCAATGAGCACCGCCTGCAAGGCGCGGCGAGCGATAGTGTTGAACTCCCGCAGGTCTTTGGTGGCAGCGGCGGAGAGCGCCGGGAAGACAACCGTCATGATGATGACGGGGATGAAACCGTAGATGGAGATGATACGATAGGCGGTCGAATACCAGCCGATGACGGCGTCGTGGGCGAAGGCAGACAGCATGAGGATGTCCACTCTGGCGTATACGACGTTGGATGCCTTCCAGGCGAAGAAGGGGAGCCCCCCGAGGATCAGGGTACGCCACAGCGACGGTTCTATGGACACGTGGAGCTTCAGTCGGCCAGGATAGACGAATAATGCCACCACCAGGCCAACCCCGACGCTGAGGCCACTAGCTAGCGCGACCTCGATTGGACCGTGTCCGGTGATCAGCAATGTTGTGATTAGAGCCGAGTTGACGATCTTGAGCACAACCTGGGACACGGCCAGCGGTCTCATCTCCTGCAGCCCCTGGAATGAGGCCAGCACGATGTCGTAGATGGTCATCAACGTCATGTTGAGGAAGAGGACATAGACCGTCTTCCTCGTCAGCTCGTCATAGCCGAGCAGGTTGATCAGAGTGATCCCCAGCACCGCGGCCAGGGCGGCCATTGGGAGGCGAACAATAATAGCGTTCTGCGCGTATGCCGCCATCCGAGAAGGATTGCGGGCCACCTCCTTGGTCAAAAAGGTGCCGATGCCCAGGTTCGTGGCGAGACCGAAGAACCCCGTGTAGGCAACGGCGAAGGCGAACTTGCCCAGGTTGACGTCGCCCAAGAAGCGGGGCAGCACCAGGGCCAAGACGACGCTGGAGGCCATGGTGAAGATCTGGGAGGATCCCATGGTGAGGATGTTCTGCAGGATGAGGCCGAAGGTACCGGCGGAGGGGCTGCCGGCGTGAGCTGGCGGGTCGGGTACAGGGTCAAGGGGTTCGGAGCCGGTCATCTTCTCTTACCCAGCCAACGGCGCCCGCGGGTGTTGGTTCGCGACTTGAAGGAGCAGTAGGGATCTCAAGGAAGCGGACTTCAACCACGGGATCCATCCTAGGGGCCGAGGCCATAGGGCCGCGAACGTGACGGACCACCTTCCCACGGCCGGGAACGACGACAGGGCGGCCCTACTGCCCCCAGGGTCACCGTATACTTCCTGCATTGCCATCCGCGACTCAGACGATAGCTGGGGGCGGTGTAGGCGCGGTTGAGCGGGGGTTTGCAACCGGTCAAGACCACGAGTGGAGGGGGAAAGCCTCCCGAGCCTGGGAATCGACGAACTCTCGCCTGAAGCGGAAGCACAGTAGCGGCCGATGCGCACCGAGGGTTATAATTGCGCCAACGCCAATGGATTGTCACCAGGGGCGGGCGATGAGAGCGCTGCGCGCTACACCGCTGGGCCTGCTGGCGCTGGTTACGCTAGCAGGAGTCGTGGTGCTGGCCGGGGCGGACCGTGCTACGGCCACCTCGTCTAGCTCGACTTCGAGGCACGCTCTCCCAGACCCCTCGCCCGGCGTCCCCGCCGCTGCCTCCGCGACGGGCTTCCTGGAAACTTTCGACGGCGAGCCTCCCACGCCTGCTGCCGGGTCTTTCTACAACAGCCCCAACTGGGACGTCTCTATCCAGTCGCGCTTCGACAAGGAAACGGTGATGGAGATGTCGTTCGTTCAGATGGGCCCCAACTGCGGGCCTCCCCCTGGTGTTCACTCCAATGACAGCTACCTAGGCGTCGTGTTCATATGCAGGAACCATCTCATGACGGGC
>CAZYOV010000014.1:0-1693 GCA_964649215.1 uncultured Dehalococcoidia bacterium | reverse complement strand
GTACCCGCCAACTACTGGCATCCGATACCGGAGGGCACGACGAGCGTTAAGGTGAGAGCAGCCCCCGGCAACCGGGGCGACTGGTTCGCCTTCGACTTCCGCATCTGGTCTTCGAATACCGATGCGGCTCTGGTGCCTGCCCCCTCGCCAACGGCGGCTTCGGCGGGGGCCACAGCGGTGCTGCCGGCGGAGGCCCCATCGGCGCTACCGGCGACGGGCAGCGAACCGAGGGCGGGATCCAGCTTCTCCTGGACCATCGCCGTTGCGCTGGTGGTGGGTGGCATAACCCTGCTGGCTGGTCGCGCTGCAGTCCTGAGGCGCCCTCGCTAGCGCGGCTGAGGCGGCATCGTGCTGAGATCGGCAGGAGGGGTATCGGTTTGCGGTCCATCAGGGGCCAAGAGCTGAACCCACGCGGTTCCTAAGCCCATAGAGGACTGGCGGCTGGAGGCGTCACTCCCTGCTTGAACGTCTCATTGTGACCGTCGACGGACGGTCCGCCGAAGCCACCCTATCAGCGTGGGCCGAGCGAATACCCTGCTCGCGGGGGCGTCACCCCTGGGTGGTTGCTGCGCACTGGGAGCGCCAGCGGGCGCGCCTGTATCCGGTCGCTTGCGAGTCGACCAGACCAAAGCTCTCCCGCCGGCCACGGCAGCGATGGCAGCCAGAACAATCAGGAAGATGAGCTGCCAGCCGACGGAGTCGGCCTGAGATGGGAGGTCTCCCGTGGGCCCCGAGGCGGCAGGGGACGCCGGCGTGGCGGCCGGCGCCGGCTGAACGGCGACACCAAAGTTCCACTCACTGGCCGTGGAGGTAAAGACGGTAATCTCCAGGTCCCCATCGTTCATCAGCAGCCTGCGAAAGACACACGGATCTGGGTCAGCCGTACCCGGACCACCCTCGCAAGCGGGCACGAGGGCGCCATTCTTGAATATCTGAATTATTTCGTCATCGCCGTCCGGGATGAGGGAGGCGTCTAGGCGGAACAAGACGATCAGCGGGTCATCGGCGGTCGCGTCGGGGGCGCTGATCGTGACCTGTAAGCCCAGGAATTCGAACCCAGCCGGCGATGTCTCTTTGACCGGACCCTCGGCAATGGAGACGGCGCCTGACCACGCCCAGTGGAACAGGGAAGTCTCCACCGGATCATCGGGGGTGGCTCCATCTCCCTCAGCGTCTGTCGTCGTCGTGTCGCCTGGGCCAACCTCGACGGTGACCTCCTCGACAAAACCGAGGGTGGGCGTAGGCGACGGTGTCGAGATTGGTGGTGTGGGCGCCGGCGTGGAAGTCGCGGTGGGCGAGGACTCGGGTGTCGGCGTGGGAGAGGGAGTGAGTGCGGGCGTGGCTGTGGGCGCCGGTGTGGCTGTGGGAGCCGGTGTGGCTGTGGGCGCCGGTGTGGCTGTGGGAGCCGGTGTGGCTGTGGGCGCTGGTGTCGCTGTGGGAGCGGGCGTGGCTGTGGGCGCCGGTGTGGGCGTGGGCGTAGGCGTGGGCGTGGGCGTGGGCGTGGGCGTAGGCGTAGGCGTGGGCGTAGGCGTAGGCGTGGGCGTAGGTGTGGGCGTAGGTGTGGGCGTGGGAGTAGGCGTGGGTGTGGGTGTGGTCGTAGGTGTGGGTGTGGGCGTAGGTGTGGGCGTAGGCGTCGGTGTGGGAGTAGGCGTGGGTGTGGGTGTGGTCGTAGGTGTGGGTGTGGGCGTAGGTG
>CAZYOV010000013.1:0-38500 GCA_964649215.1 uncultured Dehalococcoidia bacterium | reverse complement strand
GTTGTCCCCGATGGTGCCGCTGGCGTCGCCGTCGTCGAGGATGCCGTCGCCGTCGTCATCGTCGTCGCAGGCGTCGCCGGCCCCGTCTTCGTTGGTGTCTTTCTGGTCGAGGTTGGAATCGGAGGGGCAGTTGTCGCAGCCGTCCACGATGCCGTCGCCGTCCTGGTCGATGGTCAGGCCGGAGCCGATCTCGACGCCGTCGCAGGCGGTGGCTGTGTGCTCCGCGGTCAGGGGGGCGCTTTCGACGTAGACCGTCCAGATCTTCAGGCCGGTGGTCAAGGGGTTGGTGAGGACGACCTCGCCGCCTTCGGTGACCCCAGTAGTTTCGGGGTTATCGCTGCTGATCCCCTGAAAGACGAACCCCAGCTCCAGCATCGTGCAGGGGAGGCCGGCGGCGCCGGTGAACATCGTCGCGCTGAGGACGATGCCGCTGCCGGTGTCGTCCACGGTGAAGACGAACGTCTGGAAGGGGTAGCCCTCGACTGCCCAGTTGGTGATCACGCCGCCCCCGTCGCCGGGGAACTTGCCGACGTCGTAGATGGTTAGAGAATGGCTCTCCGTTGTGCCATCGCAGAGATCGTCCAGCATCAGGCTGCCCGTGCCCACGATGGAGTCTATCGTCACCTGATCGACATCCCACTCGGAGTGAAGCCGGACCTCCATGTAGCTGGGCACGTGCTCACCCTCCTCGAAGGTTATGAGCTGGCCGACGGTGCCGTTAGCGCCCGCGCTGGCGTTGGAGATGGATTGCAGGTCGTAGACGGGGCTCAGGGGCTTAGAGGCGTGGGCCTCGCCGGCGAACAGCAGCAGGACCAGAACGGCGATGCCCAGGGTCAGGACGGATGCTCTCACGATTCTCCCGCGTTGTCCATGATGTTGTGTATAAGATAAAGGAAGGGGAGAAGGGGTGACAGCCCCTTCTCCCATCCCACTACTTGCTTCTTGACTCTACGCTACTTGTTCTTGCTCACCTCAGTTCCTTACGTCGATGTTATCTACGATCGGCGCGTCGTTACCGGAATTGCGGTCCTGAGCGCCGTCCGCTCCGACTAGGCCACAGTCGTCACCCAGCGGGAAGAGGGGCGGGAACAGCCCCAGCGTCGGGTCCTCCAGGTGGCAGACGTCGACGCTCATAGTGAAGTCGGCGCCGCCGGTGTCCGGCCCGCAGCTCCAGTCGACTGTGATCTGTACAGGACGGGATTTGGATGTGGGCGACAATTGTATGTCGGCGGTGGCGAAGGCCTCAAGTTCCAGGTCCGTCGCAAGGCTGCCGAAGGCACCCGTGTTCACGGCCGGGTAGCCGCCGGTGTCGTGGTTGATGAAGCCGACCTCGTCAGTGCCGTCGACGAGCCCCGCGCTTTGGATCTTCGTGATCGTAGCGGTGCGCCCGTCTGCCAACCCCTGCGAGGTTGTGTCGATGAGGAAGCCTATGGTGAACGTGTCTCCGGGCTCGCCTCTCACGACGACCGTGTACGGCTTCGTCCCGCATGAAGGGTTGTCATTGCCGTTGATCTGAGGCGGTCGGAAGCTGAAGTCGTGGTCGACCGGCTGCTGGCAACCCGAGTCGTTCAGGTCGGTGTGGTGTCCGGCGCCGTCGTCGTGGCCATCGGGGACGAGGGTGTGGCCATCGAGGTCGTCGGCATCGTTGTCGACGCCGTCGGCGCAGGTCCGCTTGAAGGAGATGTCCTCCACCTGGTTTGAGGGGTCATCCTTTTTTGAGCCCAGGGAATCCTCAGTGCTGTCGCACCAGCCGTCACCATCGCCGTCCGTGTCCCCGACGCACACCACCCCTATGGCGAAGTCGCTGTGGGCGTGGCCATCGGATACGAGCGGGTTGGGGTCGCAGGCGTCACCCATGAAGTCGCTGTCGGGGCCGATGTTTATGGCCACGACCGAAGAGTCGGAGTTCGCCTGGCTGGGGTTACCTATCAGCGGGCAGTTGTCCTGGCCGTTGGAGAAGATGCCACCTTCGAAGAGTACATCCTCGTCAACCCCGAAGAACCCAAAACTAACGGAGGATCCCGGGAACGGGTCGCAGCTGCTGGCGAGGTTGTCGTCATCTGGGTCAGCGGGCTGCGGCCCGGCGAAAAACGCCGGCCAGTATGGGTTGTAGCCCGCGGTGAAGGATACGGGGTACACCACCCCAATAGGATCATACGGCGCGTGGATGTCGGCGTGGCTGTGGGCGTCCACTTTCAGGACGCACTTGTCCAGCTGGTTCGTGATACCGTCGTTGTCCGTGTCGCGGCCGGTAATCGCGTCGATGCTGAAGGCGTAGGAGCCCGCGGTGCTCGGGTTTTGCCGCAGGAGGAAACCACACCCTTCATCTGTGGTGCCGTCGCCGTCGTCGTCCACGCCGGCGTAGGTGATGAAGACGTCGGTGCCGTCGCTGTGGATGGCGGCGGTCGACCCACCCTCGCCCCGGTCGACGGTCAGGGTGGTGCCGAAGATGGAAATGATCTCCATCCGCTCGGCGTCGACGACGATAATGTCGCCCACACTTGGCGGAACAACGCCGGTCACGTCTACATCGATTTCAATGGCATCCAGAGGTTCGTCAAGTTGTTCACCGCTGGGTACCGTGGTACAGCCCTCCGTGTCGCCGATAGGGATGAGAAACCCTGTTGCTGCGTCGAACTGTACTAAGCTGCCTCCAGCCGGTGGCGAGTTTATGTTCCCCAACAGTGTCGCTCGGCCCGCTGACGAACCGGAGATCTTCGTTACGACAAAGTTCGTCGGGGAGGGTGCCGTGCAGGTCATGCTGATGGCGCTGGGCGTCGTCGCAGCGAGCGAGTCCTCGAGGTACGAGACGGATAGGGTGCCCATACTAGCCGGGAAATCTGGTAAGGATCCCGGCGCGAAGAACACGAGCTCCAGATTTGTCGGCGAAGGGGGTGCAACGAGGATCTGGCCATGGTAGCGGGCGATGGGCACCGGTGGGGTGCCGCCCGGGTTCAAGTTAGCCAGATGCGCGTTGAGGAACCTAGGCCACAGGGTCACCGAATCAGGGAAATCGTCTGCATCGCCATCGGCGTTGCCCGGCCAGATGGAGTCGGCGGGGCTGCCGCCGATCGTGCCTGCGCCGGTCGTGCCTGCGCCCACCACGGTTGCGTCCACCATGGCAAAGGGCACCGGCACAGGGATGAAGCAGGCGTTGAAACCGGCGGCGTTGATGGCTAGCTGCACCGTCGAGGTCAGGGACCCGACGACGGTGCCGTCAGGCACATCCACGGGAGTCGGGGACAGGTCGGCCGTGTCGGTTGCGATGCCAAAGCCGTTGGGGGTCCCGGCAACCGTTCCCCCCCATGGGAAGGAGGCGGTCGGCGCCGGCAGTTGCAAAATGGTTGTGATGTCGGCGTTAGCGTCGGGTGTGGTGTCGGATAACGACGAGGGGTAGCCCACAGCATTTGTATTCGCCCTCGCCGTCTCGCTGGCGGAGGAGAAGATGAAAAGTAGCGCGGCCAGAGATGCTACTAATAGCAAGACCGCTGGTCTGCGAAGTCCGTGTGTAGCCATTTACGACCTCCCTTTGGGCTTACAGAAACGAATAGTCCTCCGCCGCCGCATACGGGGGATGCGGAACCGGCTGGTTGACAGCGTCGCAGGAAAAAGAGAATTACTGATCTGCGTTACGATAGCACGCACCCCCATTCATTTAGCGACTTACCGTTTGGTAGTGGTTTAACATAAGGATAACCGGTTGTCAAGACCACCGACACCGGTCGCGGAATCTATTGAGAAAATAATGGGAAGTCAATGATTTTTCCGATGAGGCTCACGCGACGTTGACTCTATGCGCTGGCGTGATATAGACATAGGGCGCGTGCGTACGTCAGCGTGGGGTGCGTGGTTGTTGCCGGCCGTACCAAGTCCGGCGTGGCGAAGGGAGGATTCTCTGTGGTCGCTGTCCCAAGGTACGAACCTAATCCGACAAACAGGCCGGTCATTGACGCTTCTTCGAAGACCGGTTGGACTACCCCTGCCGCCGTTGGCCTCATCATCGTGGTCGGCCTCCTCTTTGTGGGGCTAGCCTGTTCTTCCGATTCCGGTGACGGAGATGCCACGGCAAGAGATGCGGTCCTTACGCTGGATGATCTGCCTGCCGGCTATGTTTCCAGGGAATCCGAATTGGAGATCGGGGAAGGGACCGCCTCCCGGTTCGGTGTTGACTTCTGGCTTGGCCGTTCGCCGGAAGCGGGGGAGATAGTGTGCATAACCGATGGAGCGACTGTGCACCGGAGCGAGGATGAGGCCCAGCGTGGACTACAAGATACTGTCGGCCGTTTGCGGGAGTCTGGCTTCAAGGATCTACCAGTGCCGAAGATCGGCGACGAGACTGAGGTCCTTCTATTCGCCCCTACAAAGCCCATCACCTGTGGAGAGTTCGTCCGCATCGATGCCCATATCGCCTACATCTACTTTCGGCAGGGAAGGGTTACGGCAACCCTAATCGTCTGGAGCTTCGAGCGGGAAGTATCGGTAGATGAGGCGCTGACCCTCGCCGAGAGGCAGCTAGATCGAATTCGGCGCACCTTCGATTAGAACCCCTTCTCCGATTGGCAGGGGAGGACGCTCGCAGGCCTTAAGCGCTTCAGTTGGGGAGACGCCAAGGACGCGGCGACCTCCGTTAGCTTTGCCCGGCGAAGGGCGCTTCACTATACTATTGACCGCCAAGGACAGCGTTATCGGAGGGGATGAGGAGGGCCTCGGCAATACGATCGGGTTTAACGGTGGGTACGGCATCATCTTAGAGAATACCTCCTGCAACACCATAAACGGCAACTGGATATTCGATAATGCTGGCGAGAGCATCGAGACGGTAAAAGGGGGCGATATCGAGTTGACCCTCGCATGGTCACTGAGATGTCGCCTCTGCTTCGGGTACCGCCTGCCCCCGACGCATAGTGAAAATGTAATTGTTGTCCGTGAACTCGAGTGAAATAGCTTGCCCTGTTTGGACGAAGCGATGGGCGGACCGTAGGCGTCCCGTTGATGCTGGGGAAGTACGTACATGGGGCGCGAGTATGTGTCGAACAGGCTTTGCTGCAGACTGTGACGGTGGTGGTGTCGAACCGTCTGCCGCGGGTAACGGAAGCTATGGCCTGTGCGCATTGCTCGGCGCAGCGCTCCGAATTATACTATTTGCCACCGATTACTGCTGCAGATTTGACGGGCAATCTCAGGAAATGATCACTTTATTAAGAGGGGCTGGATTGGCGCTGGCGCTATTGATTCTCCTCGCAACAGTGGCATGTGGCTCTGAAGCTGTGACCACCCCCGGATCTCCTTCACCGACCGAGACTGAGACGACGACATCAACTCCATCACCAGGGCCGACGGCAACTCCAGAAGGAGCTCCGGCGGGCGGGATAGTACTAGAAAGATTACCGCTTCCTGAAGGTGCAACAGAGATAACAGTCGATAGCATCGAGGATAACGACGGTCGGGATGACCGGCTCACTCTACGCGAGGCGATGCTGTTAGCTGGCGGGGAGCTCACTGTCGGCGCGCTGAACCCGGGCGAAGCGGACAACGTCGTGGCCCCCGGTGGATCGGGGTCCCAGGGTCCCGGCGCGGACTCCATCGACGTCATCGTGTTCGACCCTGACGTCTTCGGGGAGGCGGGCGCGACGATCAACCTGACCGATGCCTTACCCGAACTGCACGCCGGAGGAGACTTCATCGACGGGGGAGGTGGCATCGTTAACGTAGACGGTAGCGATCTTCCTGGCGAATCGGCTTCGCCCGGCATCACCATCATCTCTGCGGGCAACACCGTTAGGGCGCTAAGGATGTATAACTTCACAACAGCCGCTATCCGTATTACCGGAGAGAACAACATCATCGGCCCGGGCAACGTACTCTCCGCCAACGGCTTTGGTCTACACGTCATTGGTCTAGAGGCCCAGGGGAACCGCATTGTTGGCAACTTGCTGGGCACGGATCCCGGGGGTACAAAAGCTTTGGGTAATCACCATGCTATTTGGATGGATGGTGGCGCGCACGATAACGTTATCGGCGGAGTGACACCCGGGGAGCGAAACATTATCTCTGGCAGCAGCCTGGCCGGCGTACAACTTTGGGGTGCCAGTAACAATCGTGTTATTGGAAACTACATCGGCACCGATATAACGGGGATGAGGGCTCTTGCCAATTCCAGGGGCGTTCGCATTGACGTGCAAGGCAGCAACAACATCATTGGCGGCACCACGCCCGAGGAGCGCAACGTCATCTCCGGCAATGGCTTTGGGGTCGAGCTGTCCGGTACTAGTACGCAAGCCAATAGGATCATAGGCAATTACATAGGCGTTGACGTTACGGGGACGGTGGCCCTGGGTAATGGGACGGGCGTCGTCATGGGCGAGGGAGTGGGGGTGAGCGCCACGGGTGAGGTGATCCAACTGGATGGTCCCAACGACAACTTCATCGGTGGGCTTGAGCCCGGCGAGGGCAACGTTATCTCCGGCAATCAATCTGCAGCTGTGAGCATCGCCGAATCCCGTGGCAACCGGATCATCGGGAACTTTATCGGCACCGACCCAGAAGGGGTGCGAGCTATAGCGAACGGGAGCGGTATCTCGTTAACGGGTCTAGTCCAAGAGACCGTTATCGGTCCGGCGAATGTTATCTCCGGTAACCTTAGGCAAGGCGTATTTATGACGGGCGAGGAGGCCTTCGATAACCGCGTCATAGGCAATATCATAGGCGCTGACGCTACGGGCACAAACCCTTTGGGAAACGGCGAACACGGCCTAGTGATACGCGGCCCTGCCAAGGACAATGTTATCGGAGGGGATGAGGAGGGCCAGGGCAATATCATCGCGTTCAACGGTGGGCACGGCATCATGTTAGAGAAAACCTCTGGCAACGCCGTAAGCGGCAACTCCATATTTGATAATGCTGGTGAAAGCATCAAGACGGTAAATAGGGGCGATATCGGGTTGAGCGTGTATATGATAAGAGGGATGTCGCCTCCCCTCCCGTCTTCTGCGCCTACCAGACCACCCTCCATCAGCGCCGCCTAGAATCACGGAGCCGCTGAGCGCGATTGATCGCTGGCCGGCGCGGACGCGACCCTAGCTGCAGCTGAGGCCGAAGTAGCTACCTAGTACGCTCACGTCTGATCCGTCGATCTTGTGCAGGCTCGTGTCCGTAGGGTAGATGTCGAACCGCTCGATGTAGGGCTGCTTGCCCACGGGCGCTGGCACATCCTTCTCGGTGCCGAACCGCTCGGCGAACAGACTGACATCGGAGCCGTCCACCGATTGATTATCGTCGAAGTCGTATCCCGACTTGTCGTCGTCCTCGTCGTTGGCGGTGGCCGTGTCGGCGCAGGCGTCCAGGGGGTCTAGGCCGTCCGGGTCCTCCGCTCTGACCAGGAAGGCTTCGACCTCGTCCCGGAAGAAGAGGCCGAACGCATCGCCCAGGCCCAAGGAGTCGTCGTCGTCGTCGGGGTCGCAGCCGTCGCCCATGCCGTCGCCGTCGCTGTCGAGGGGCGGATCGCCGAGGAGCAGCCGGCCGGAGCCGAAGGTGTTGTCCTTGCCTGGGTCGCCGAGGTCGACGGCGCTGGCTTCCAAGTAGGCCTGGAGCTGGGCCGGCGTGTAGCACGGCAGGAGTTGTCGGACGAGGGCAGCGGCGCCGGTGATGTGGGGGGCCGCGGCGGAGGTGCCGGAGAAGCCGGTGCAAGCGAACAGCGGCGGATAGGTGGTGTTGCTGACGCCGTCCGGGCCGGCGAGGTCAGGCTTGGTGCGGTTGTCGGTGGTGGGACCACGGGAGCTGTAGGGCTCGATGGTGTTGGGGGTGCACCAGTTGACGGCGGCGACGGCCAAGGCGTCGGGGTTGTCGGCGGGCTGGGATATGCTACCGGCTGGGACCATGTACTCGATGTCGTGGAAGAAGGAGTAGAGGTGGACGAAGGCATCGCTACTGGCCGCGGACTCCTTGATGACGAGGTGGTAGGTGTCGGCCACCGTAACCGTATGGGTTAGGGACTCGATCGGGTCGGCGCCGGGGACGCAGTCCGTGCCGTCGTTCTGGACGGTCTCGGAGGAGGCGACGGTGATCGGCTCACCGGTGACGTCGTCCGTGCGCTTGAGGTAGAGGTCGTAGTCCCGGCAGGCGGCGCCGAAGTCGTCGTCCCACTTTAGCTCGGCGCCGATCACCTCGCCGGGGAAGGCGAGTCCGAAAAACGCGCCTGTTATCTGGTTGCCCTCGTCCTGGAAGGGCACATTCTGGAATTCGTGGAAGAGGTCGTCGTCGCTGTCCAGGAAAAGGGCGGAATAGTGGCGCAGGGCGTGGTTCGCGGCGGCTACGGACCAGAGGGTGCCGGCGGCGGTGGAAGTTGAGACGATGTCGTTGACGAGGCCGGTTCCGTCACCGGGGCCGGAAACGAAGAACCCCCAGGAAGCATTTATCACTTCGGCGCCCTGGCTGGTGAGCCAGGCGGACGCGTTGGCCAGCTCGACCTCGGTGTCAAAGTTCACTAGGTAGAGCTCCGCGCCGGGGGCGACCTCATGGACTATCTCAGCGACAGCGGTGCCGTGAGGGGTACCGGGGGTGCCGCCGGCGATATCGCCGTCGGCGCGGAAAGACATGACGGTGACGGTATTTGGGAGCTCGGTGCCCAGGAGGCTCGCGTAGCCCTGGAAGCCGAGATCGAGCACGGCGACTTTGACTCCGGCACCAGTGACTCCCTGCGTCTGCCAGCCGTCGGCGTTGATGAGGGCGACCCCCTCTCCCGTGACCATGGGGACCGCACGCAGGGGGAGCCGCACGAACTCCACCGGGCCCGCGCGAGCCAGCGCTTCCAGGCTGGCGATGGGCACCAGCGCCTGAACGAGGTTCTGGTACGTGCCCTCCACTGCGGCGCCGCGGCCCACGG
This sequence comes from uncultured Dehalococcoidia bacterium, assembly GCA_964649215.1. Classification (GTDB taxonomy): domain Bacteria; phylum Chloroflexota; class Dehalococcoidia; order SM23-28-2; family RBG-16-64-32; genus JADFNQ01. The sequence continues at coordinate 29,619 of CAZYOV010000013.1, read as the reverse complement.
CCGCGGCGATGGCGGGCTCGCTATCGCCGGGGCGAGCCTCGATGATCACGCGGACGGCATCGCCATCAACGTCGACGTCCAGGCGACGGGCGGCCCCAGCGGCGGCCTCGGTTCCCTGTCGGCGAAAGGTGTCCACTATGTCGGCGAGGTGGGAATCTAGACGGGGGGTGCTGGTCGGCTGGGCGTGGTCGCCAGCCGAGGCGGGGCCGGCGGTCGTGGCGAGGAAGAACGATAGGATTACCGCGCAAGCCAGAGCAGCTAGGCGTGCCCGGTTGCGGCTGCTAGAAGCGTGCACGTTCGACATCGTTCTGCGTCCCTCGTCACCACCAATAACCGTGAACAGCTCAGAGTGTTACCGCCGGGGATTACAGCAGAGGCGATTCGAGGTGAGGGCTTGGTCCCAGAACCGCCTGACGGTAATGGTTCATTGACCGCGAACCGCCCTCAGCCGGCGGCGCGGGACTTCAGGGGCTATGGCCCACCGCAGCTCATCCCGAAGTAGGTGGCCAGGACGCTCACGTCTGATCCGTCAATCTTGTTCAGGCTTACGTCGGTGGGATAGATGTCGAACCGCTCGATGTAGGGCTGCTTGCCCACGGGCGGCGGCACGCCCAACTCGGTGCCGAACCGATCGGCGAACAGACTGACATCGGAGCCGTCCACGTTCTGGGAGTCGTCCCAGTCAGGCCCCAAGGCGTCGGGGTCCTCGTCGTTGATGGCTGGGGTGGCAGCGCATGCGACCAGGGGTAGAGTGCCCAGGAACAGCTCTACGTCATCCCTGAAGAAGAGGCCGAATGGGTCGCCCAGCCCCAAGGAATCGTTGTCGTCGTCGGGGTCGCAGGCGTTGCCCAAGCCATCGCCGTCAGTGTCTGCTCCGCATACGACGGTCGCCGAACCGTCGTTCGCCCAGCTCCGCCACGTACCGGGGTCCTCGTCCAGCTCAAGCCTCTGGATATTCAGTTGCTGCGTGAGTTCACCGGTACTTCCGCAGGAGGAGCCAGAGTCGCACAACTGCCCGGCAACAAAGGCCTCGGCGTCTTCCCAGGCCATGTCGATAGTATGAGTGAAGAGGCCCTCCTCATGGTGGACCGCTCCCAGTGTCACTGGCGGATTGGAGCCTGGGACCTGCCAGAGCCGCGTGTGGTACCGATTAAACAGGTCCTCCTGGAAGACGATCTGCCCGTCCTGGGGGACGGGAGTGGCGTCGTTGAAGTGCAGCAACTGGGTGGACCCGCCGCCGCTTGTCCAACCCTCCGCCTGCAAGGCTTCGCGCACTTGCTGCCAGGTCGCCTCTGGGAAGACGAGGTTTACCGGGTCACAGTTCTTGGTGCTCTCCTCGGGCCAGTCGACGCAGGTATTGTTATCCGCATCCATGGTGAAGGGATGGAAGGAGACGCTCTCGTAGGTGTCTGAGACAGCGAGGGCCGCCGTGACCCCGATCACGGCCAGCACTAGGAAGCTAAGAAGGGGAATCCGCAGATGCATCATCGTCGCGTCCTCCACGGTGTTGCGCCGGTCGGGACGGCCCCATTATAAGCTGACCACAGGCGCGTCAAGTTGGCGCCGTTGACAGCCGCCCAGCCCAGGCGCACAATCGCGGGGTACGGGAGCCAAGCGAAAGGGGCATCGCAGTGAAACGATCCCTTCTTATCTCAGTCGTCGTTGTTATCGTTCTGCTGGGCCTTGCGGCTACTGCTTGCGAGAGCGACAGCAACGAATCGGATGGCACTACGCCCACCGGCGGGGAGACGCCCGACGCCGCCGCCACAACCGAGGTCACGGCTGAAGACTCTGGCGAGGGTGGGGAAGACGGCGGCGCGAGCTATTCGGAAGATGACCCAGAGTATCAATTGGCCGTCATAGACGCTGGCGGGTTTGTGCCGCTCGACGACCCGTCAATCGACACCTATGCGATCCTGCTTGACAGCCTAGGCGCAAAGTGTTCGGAGGAGAGGTCGTTAATCGGCGACCAAGCGGTCGTGGCGGCACAGCTTCTGGCTGAAGAAGGTATTGCTGTGAGCGCCTTGGAAGCGTTGCAGGGTTTCGACGACTCCATTCCCGAGGAGTCGCCAGTATTTAGCTGCTCTGAGGTCGCGGCAGCGTGGATTGCTCTCATGGTGGCGCAGTAGTGGCACGGCAGCCACAGCCGCGTTGACACCCGCCCAGCCCAGGCGCACAATCGCGGCGGGCGGGCGATCCACCGTCACCGGCAAAATGGTGGCCTAGCGACTCCCTACGGGCAGCTGTCGCCGAAGTATTCGGCTAGTACGCTCACGTCTGATCCGTCGATCTTGTGTAGGCTTACATCGGTGGGGTAGACGTCGAACCGCTCGATGTAGGGCTGCTTGCCAATGGGCGGCGGTATGCCCGACTGCGTGCCGAACCGATCGGCGAACAGACTGACATCGGAGCCGTCCACGTCCTGGGAGTCGTCGAAGTCGGTGACCAGGGCGTCGAACGCCTCATCGTTTTCCGCGCTCGTCGCGGAGCAGGGGGCAAGCGGGTTAGTGCCTGTGAATACCTCGACCCCATCGCTGAAGAAGAGCCCAAACGGGTCGCCCAGGCCCAGCGAGTCGCCGTCGGTGTCAGCCAGCAGCGGATTGGTGAAGTACGTCGACACCTCTTCCCCGTCCAGGAGGCCGTCGCCGTCCGTGTCGGGGTTTAAGGGGTCAGTGCCGGCTAAAAACTCGGCGATATCGTTTAGGCCGTCGTTGTCGTCGTCGTTGTCGCAGAGGTTGCCGAGGCCGTCGCCGTCGGTGTCGAGCTGATCCGTGTTAGGGAACAGGGGGCAGTTGTCGCTGCCGTTGGGTACCGTGTCGCCATCCTCATCGGCGGCTGGATCAAGGACCAGGACCTGTCCTCGCATGGCTGGGTGGATATCGCAGCGGTAAGAGAACGTTCCCAGGGTGTTGAAGGCGACGGGCCCGAAGCTGCCGCTGGTCTCGGCGGGGCTGGAGTCCCAGATGGCGTTGGGCGCCGGGAGGGGCGGGTTAGTTCCGCATACGCCGTCGGTGCCACATTCCGTTGTAGTGTGAAGGAAAGTGTTCACGGGGCTCCAGTTCCACGTCACCGTGTTCCCAACGCCGATGATAATGGTTGTGGCAGGGGCGAATTGCGTCGTGTTCATAGGGCCGACGGTGACATCGAAGTTAGCCGCCTGTGCATCTTCCGCGGGGGATAGAAAGAACAGCAGCCCCAGTGCCGCGGCTACGACAAGCCAGCGGATCCGCTTGCTAACCCCGGCCATATCGGCTGTTACGATTTTCATGAGCTAGCTCAAGAGTCGGTGTCAGTCGTCGTAGAAGGCGACAAACCCGGCGGGGGAGAGTGTTATCATCGTACCCGCTGGCGCCACCGGTCGCAAATCAGATGACCGGCTGCGGTTCATAGACTGCTCTGCCCGGAACCACCTCGCATTGTCGCAGATGGAGCGCACATCGCCGCCCGCCTAGCGGCGCAGGCGCAGCGCGAGGAGAGAGGCGGAGGCCATCAGAAGGCCGCCGCCAGCGATGGTCAGCCACCAGGGTATTGAGGTTCCAGCCTGGGCCGGTGGCGCCCCGCCACCGCCGGGGAGGGGTGGCGTGTCCGGCGTTGGAGTGATGGATGGGGGAGACGGCTGAGGGGACAGCTCGGGAGACTCTTCGGGAGATGGTGTCGGCGCGGGACCCGACTCGGCGGCCTCGACAACGATGACAGCCTGCATCTCGACCGGGTGTGTCGCACACTGGTAAAAGAAGTCGCCGGCGGTGTCGAACGTGAGGGAGAAGGTTCCTGGGGCATCAACTTGACCCGAATCCCACGCTCCATTTTCGGCCGAGCTGGTGGTGTGAGCATCCATAAGCCCGGTGCCCTCGACGAAATTCCAGGTTACGGTATCGCCGACGCTGACGGTGGTGATGAGGTCGAGGATGTCAACGTCGGAAACCATGCAGTCGGAGTCTCCAGGAGCACAGAACCAGTTGTTGCCCACCTCGATGGTCGCGGCTTGAACATCCTCGCTGGAGCCGCCGCGAGAGACGAAACCAGCGAGAGTGATCAGCGATAGGCCGGCGAAGGCTATGATGACGGCTGCGCGCAGGGGCGCCTCCCGGAGAATTGAGCGCCAACCCTGCCGGGTAAGACACTCCGGAAAAACCTGTCTTCGGCGTCTACGAGGCCGTCGATGTCGGAGTCGTCGCAGGCGTCGCCGGTACAGCATGCGACAATTATACGCCCATTCCAGAGTGCGTCACGTTTCTGCGGTCCAGGGCCGCGCCTACGGGCAGCTGTCGCCGAAGTATTCGGCTAGTACGCTCACGTCTGATCCGTCGATCTTGTGCAGGCTTGCGTCGGTGGGGTAGATGTCGAACCGCTGGATGTAGGGCTGCTTACCAATGGGCGGCGGTACGCCCAAATCGGTGCCGAACCGATCGGCGAACAGACTGACATCGGAGCCGTCCACGTCCATGGAGTCGTCCCAGTCGGGGCCCAAGGCATCGGGGTCCTCATCATCGATGTCAGGGGTGGCGGCGCAGGCGAACCCCGGCAGCGTGCCAATGAACACCTCGACCTCGTCGCGGAAGAACAGGCCGAATGAGTCACCCAGGCCGAGGGAATCGTTGTCGTCATCGAGGTCACAGGCGTCGCCCTCGCCATCGCCATCGGTATCCGTCTGGCCGGGGTTGGCCGTGTCCAGGCAGTTGTCGACGCCGTCGACCACCATATCGCCATCGGAATCCCAAGTTCCGGCTGCCAGTTTCGTCTGCCCCGCTATAGACGGATGGAAGTAATCCAACGGCGAGACGTCGCTAGCCACGAATTGGTTGCTGAACACAGCGTTGTTGTCGAAGCGGCAGTTCGTGTACTGGGGGCACTCTTCACCCAGTACGGTGTTGAAGTCGACGTTCCGCTGCCTCACTCGGTTGCGCCGGTCGAGATCGGCCTGTGCCACGGACGTCGGATTCTCCAGCATCGACTGACAGATGGCAAAGAGGTTCCAGAAAAACACCGCCGATGGGTTGTCCTTGAGAATCACCCACAGGCTGTAGATGTCCGGGATGCTGACTACGAGGATGTCAGCGTTCGGTAGGCCCGCTGCCAAGGTGTTCATCGCCGTCTGAAACTGAATGCGGAACGACTCTACCGGCGTCATCGTCGCCTCGCCTGACGTGCAGACGTCGTTTGCCCCCATTAGGATCGTGACGTAGTCAACGCCCTGGCTAACAGCGTTCGCAGCCTGGCCGCTGAGGTCGGCCAACTTGGCGCCGCTGACGGCGAAATTGTAGTTGTTGCCAGCGATCAGGCTGTTCTGCTGGAGGATTCGATAGTAGTGACTCTCGACTGTAATGTCGCTTCCAGTAGACCACGAGTATTGCGGCTGATCGCCGAAAAGGCCAGCTCCGGGATTCGCCGCGCGTGTAATTGAATCTCCCAAAGAGGCCATGGAGTCGGGATAGCTGCCGGTTGTGCCAGAAGCCCCGTTCGGGCCACCCATCACCGACGCCAACATACCTAGCAGAGCAAGCAGCACGTATCGCATCGTACCCTTACATCGGGGCGGTCGCCGCGGCCATTTTTACTGTTGCTGCACTCATCGAAAGTCTCCGCTCGCAATGTGCAGAAGTTATCGATCCGAAAACTCGGTCAGAACAAGGACCGCAGCCGAATCGGGCCAGGGCTGCACTTCATACTGCCCGCTGGCTACGGGATTGTAGCACGTAGTAGGCGGCTCCGCCGTTGACAGCCGCGCAGCCCAGGCGCACAATCGCGGCGGCGAGCGGGCGTTGCCGCAGTCACCGGCCGAATCGTGACCTAGCTACTGCCTACGGGCAGCTATCGCCGAAGTATGTGGCCAATATGCTCACGTCTGACCCATCGATCTTGTGCAGGCTTACGTCGGTTGGGTAGATGTCGAACCGCTCGATGTAGGGCTGCTTGCCCACGGGCGGCGGCACGCCCAACTCGGTGCCGAACCGATCGGCGAACAGACTGACATCGGAGCCGTCCACGTCCTGGGAGTCGTCCCAGTCAGGCCCCAACGCGTCGAACGCCTCATCGTTTTCCGCGGTCGTCGCGGAGCAGGGGGCAAGGGGGTTAGTGCCTATGAAGACCTCGACCTCATCGCGGAAGAAGAGGCCGAACGGGTCGCCCAGGCCAAGCGAGTCGCCGTCAGAGTCAGTGGGTGTGGGGGAGCAGCCGCTGACTGCGCTGCCGGCGTCGATGCGGCCGTGGGCCCAGAAGCTGCCGGTGCCAGCGATGTTGTCAGCGGTCGCCTCAATGCGGTTGCGGACGCTGCTGGCGCCGGTGCCGTAGCAGGTAGCCCACACCAAGGCGGCCTCCCCGGCCACGAAGGGCGTGGCCATGGAGGTGCCGTTCCACTTGGCGTAGCCGCTCCCGACCGCCATCTTCAGGGTGGTAAGCCCGGCGTTGATCTTGTTAACGAGGTCCTCACCATCGGCCTGGGAGATGGAAAGGGCGGGCAGCCAGTCGCCGGGGTCGCCCAGCGTGCCGTTGAAGTTGCCACTGACGTTGTTGTAGATGACCGCCCCGACGCAGCCGTCGTCCTTGGCATTCGTCACCTTCAGCGCGAAGGTGATGTCGCCCCGCTGGATCACGGCGATCTTCCCGGTACAGTCGATGGATGCGAAGTCGGATGTGCTGCCCAGGCCAGCGTTCACCGCTGCGGCCTCGAGCCCTGCGGACGCTGTGGTTCCGGAGTATTGGAGCGGGTTGGCATCCCGCTCCAGGTTGGAGGCGCTGGTAATGAATAACAGCCCCATGCTGTCAGGCCCCGCCCCCGCGCCCGGCGGCACGGTGGAGGCGATGCCTACACCCGGCGCCGCCACGTCCACCCAACTGCCGTGGCTGGAGAAGCTCGCTTTCACGTCAAGGTTGTCCGTTGCTGCTACGGCGATGCAGTTGGTGTAGGCGGCCGGGTAGTGCTTCTGCGGGTTGCCTGCGTTGCCGGCGGCACAGGCGAGCACCGTCCCCAGGTTCCAGGCGTAATTGACTGCGCTCTCTTGCGTAGCGCAGCCCTTGGTGCCACCGAGGCTGAGGTTAATCACATTGGCGCCGTTATCGGCTGCCCAGGTGATGCCGTTGGCGACCCCGGAACAGCTGCCGGACCCTGTGTCGCCCAGCACCTTGCCGTTCATGAGGAGGGCGCCGGAGGCAACCCCGTGAATGCCCACGGTGTTGGCCGCGGCGGCAGCGATGCCGGCCACGTGGGTGCCGTGCCCGTAGATGTCGTCCTCGGTGGGGCTCGATGAGAAGTTCGCCTCTAGGACAACCCTGGCCGCTGTGATGTCCTCGTGGCTCTTCCTGATGCCGGTGTCCAGGATCGCGATCTTGATTCCGCTGCCGGTTGTCACGGCCCAGGCCTCCGGTGCATCGATGTCGGCGTCGGGCGTGCCGCCAAGCTGGCCCGTGTTGTGCAGGCCCCACTGAGTGGGGAAGAAGGGATCATCCAGAGCTTTGTAGATGCTGTTGAGCTCGGCGTACTCGACGTTAGGATTCCGTTGATAAACTGGAAGCCGCCCGACCGCTTCGCCCGGCCCTACTTTAACGACCTGTACACCGAGGGCAGCAACCTCACCGACCACCCGTCCATCAGCTTGCCGGTGAGCTTCCTGGATGACTTCCGCCCGAGTCGCAGGGAGGAATTTAACTAAGATTTCGTCGTCCACATAGCTACCCGTCTGGGCTGTCACCTGATGGATGAGGCCAGGCGCATCAAACGGGACCTCTGAGACTAGAGCCTGCCTCGGGGACCCGCTGACGGGCGCCCCGACGTCAGCCAAGCCATGGTGGACACCTGCTAACCTCATGACGGCAAAGGCAACGACCCCCGCCACCACGGCCAGCGCGGTCAGTCCCAGCAACCGAGTTCGCAGATGTATCGTGCCCGAACCCTCCCTTCGCGTCAGGATGCCCCAATTATACCCGTTGACACCCGCCCAGGCCAGGCAGACAATCGCGGCGTGGCAATGAGGTCGCTTCACGCTCGAGACGAGAGGTGATACAAAATGAGAATTCTTGAATGGCTCGTTCTTCTGCCCCTGTGGCGGCGAGTAATCGGCGACGCAAAGTGGCACGTCCCAGCAGCGGTTGGCACTGGCGTCGCCTGGGTCGTCATTATCATCATCGTCGCCATCGCCTCCTCCAGCGGTGGAGACGACGAGTCAGACGAAGCCGTTAGCGGCATGGAGACGCCGACGACCGCTGCGACGGCAGCCCCGACCGAGGAGCCCGAGCCTACACCCGAGCCGACCGTCGAGCCCATTCCGACGGAGGCACAAGGGCCGACTGGCCCAGCTCTCGAAATCCTCAACACAAGCTCACGCACCGACTCTGTCGATTCATTCCATGTAGTAGGCGAAGTGTTGAACAACAGCGACAGCTACACGGAATTCGTAGAAGTCGTAGGTGCTTTCTTTAACGCTGCTGGAGACGTAGTGGCGTCAGACTCTACATTCACGATTCTTGAACTAGTCGCTCCTGGGGAGCTAGCCCCATTCGACCTCCTGGTCATCGACGGCGCTACGCTCGGTATAACAGATTTCCAGCTACAGGTTCAAGGAGACGCAACCTCCAGTAGGCCTGTCCCCGGGCTCAGCATTCAAGGAGAAACTTCGAACGTGGACATCATCGACAGCTTCCACGTAGTGGGTCAGGTCATCAACGAGAGCAGCAAGCCCTATGATTTCGTGGAAATCATCGGCACCTTCTATGATGCGAATGGCACCGTAGTTGCCGCAGACTTTACGTTTACCGAGTTGGATGTGGTGCCCGCTGGCGGCTCATCGCCCTTCGACTTGTTAGTGATAGACGGCGGCACGTATGGAATAGCGTCATATACGCTGTCTGTTCGGGGTAGCCCTATCAACTAGTGCCCACCATCAGTCTGGGATGGAGGTTTCGCCCGTTGTCACCCGCCCAGCCCAGGCGCACAATCGCGGCGGCGGGTGGGCGTTGCCGCAGTCACCGGCCAAACGGTGGCCTAGCGACTCCTTACGGGCAGCTGTCGCCGATGTATTCGGCTAGTACGCTCACGTCTGATCCGTCGATCTTGTGCAGGCTTGCGTCGGTGGGGAAGATGTCGAACCGCTGGATGTAGGGCTTCTTGCCGATTGGCGGCGGCACGCCCAACTCGGTGCCGAACCGATCGGCGAACAGACTGATATCGGAGCCGTCCACCTTCTGGTCGTTCGTGAAGTCCAGCGGCCAGGCGGCGTGGGCAGGGTTCGTGGAGCAGGCAGCAAACTGATCGGTGCCCATCGTGGCCTCCGCAGCGTCGCCGAAGAACAGGCCAAACGCATCGCCCAGGCCCAGCGAGTCACCATCTGAGTCCAGCCACGGCGGCACGATGCGGATAGTGTCGCAGCCCTCGATGGCCTCGCCGTCGAACGTCTCGCCTGTCAGACAGGCCTCAGTAGCGTCGTCAGCGATGCCCGTGTCCTGGGTCCGAAAGTGCATGATCAGGTCCAGGTCGCCGTCCTCGTCCACGTCCTCCAGGCGATCGTGAACGGGCGCTATGCCGTCGGGCCGGGCGAATACGACGGCGGCGGGATCGACGGTGGCGGCGTCGAAATCTGGCGTAGTGAGGATGGCGACGGGGATCACCCCCCTGCTACCCAGGTTGGTGCTGTTGGTGTCTCCGCCAGGCTTGACGTCGATGTCCACGGCGACCGTTTCAATGAGGAAGTCGCAGACCCCGTTCCTGTCGATATCCAGGCAGGCGGTATCCTCGGTGCACAGGTATTGGTCCGCCGCCGGTGCGCTGCCGCCACCGCCAAAGTCTATCGGCGCGACGTTGCACACCACGTGGAGGTGACCGGTGACCATGTCCGGATCGGGGTCGCAGGCGTCGCCGATGCCGTCACCGTCGGTGTCTTTCTGACTGTCCGGTCCGATGATCGTCCCATTGAACGCTACGCCGTTCTGTACCAGGGGGCAGTTGTCCGCCCTGTTAGAGAAGCAGTCTCCATCCTCATCCTTGCCACCTTGGCTTTGGCATGGGTTAACGGGGCGAGACGTTTGGATGTTCGGGCTGGGGGTGTTGGGTTTCGGGTCGCAGCTATTCCACAGGCCGTCCTGGTCCGGGTCTTGGGGATTGCTTAATGAGCGCGGGTCGGTGTCCGGCGGGTCGGGAGTCAGGGCGCAGGTGTCTAAGGGGTTCTCGATGCCGTCGTCGTCGGCGTCCCACAGGCTCCCGGAGTACCCGACGAAGTTGAGGGTGCTGGCGGCGCCGGGGTTGGTGCGGTAGGCGGTGCCGCTCTCGTCCGGGTTCGTCGGCCCGACCACTTGCCTACAGCCTCCTTCTCCGTTCGGGGTGCCGATAATGCAGGCACCTTGGTAACGAGAAGACTCGGGGTCGCACGTGTCCTCTGTAATAGGAGGCTTGGGGGTACAGCCGTTGTCGCGGGTGAGGCCGAAGGTGGTGGTGCTGACTGTCAGGGGTGAGCAAATGTCGGTTATGGTGTTGGCGCTGGGTTGCGAGAGGGGTACGGTGGGGTCCTGGAGGACCGTGACCGACGGGAAGCCCATGGCTGGGTCTACATCAGTCAAATCGCCCAGGGGGGTGCCGGGGTCGAACAGGAGGAAGTTGAGGATGACGGTGATGCCGGCGAGCTTGGTGACGCCGAACTGGCGCGCCCTCGGCTGGGGCGGCTGCAGCGGCCCGTTAACGTCGTCAGCGGTGCCGGGCAGCGCGTCGGGGCCTATGTTGTCGAAGTCGGGATCCAACTCCAGATTCAAGTAGATGGGGTAATGGTCCGCGCCGTCCGGTATGCCGTTGCCGTTGTTGTCCTCCGCTATCGGCGCCAGCTGATCGCCTGTAGGAGCGGGGTCGATGGTGTTCGACGTGTCGGTGGTGGCGTCGATCATAACGAACAGCACCTGGGTCCCTGTGCCGCAGGGCCCACCGAGAAGGCCTAGGGTGGCTACGGCGACCAGTCGTGAGACGATGGCGCCGTTGGGAACGTCGGCGTCGCTAGGCGGGCTGAGCTCCGCCGGCACGAAGTTGACCACCGTGTCGAAGTTGGAGTCACCTTTGGGCAGAACGGAGGTGGTGGTGATATCGGAGCTGACGCCGGGCGTCGAGTCGCCGTCGCAGTCGTTGGCGTGAGGTCCGAAAGGGAAGGGGTCTATAGTGTCGAAGTCGTCCAGGCAGGCCGTAGCCTGGGGCGAGTAAGAGGTGGCGCTGACGCTGTCCCAGCGGGCGAGGATCGCCGTCAAGACAATGACAGCCGCCAGAGCCGGCAGGCCAATACTTGCGGGGCGTAGGTGATTCATGAGAACACATCGCTTAGCGGTGAACCTCATTATAGTCAACTAGGGGGAGGAGTCAATTTCGGGTCACCGGAGAATGGCCCGATGACACCCGGCCCAGGTACACAATCGCGGAGGGAACATGCTGTCCGCCCAGGTAGCAGACCCGCTCGATCTTTACAGATATCGAGTCTTGTGCTGATATGTCCGTGTGAGTAAGAAGCGAAGATGGCACCGCTGGGAGCTGCGGAAGCTGCTGATGAGGATGCTTAGCGGCCGCACTCAGCTTGAGAGGGGAGAAGCGGCCCGGATCGCAAGAGAGGTGGGCTGCAATCGCGAGAGCGTGCGACTGGCCATCCGGCAGCTCGGTATAACTATCAAGGCTCCTCCGGGGCCGCCGTCATGTACTGGCTGTGGGAAGACCATGATGTATAGGAAGAGCCGTCTCTGCCAGTCGTGTCGACACGAACGACTCCTTGTGAGCCTGAAATGCGTGAACTGCGGCAGGGCTTTCGAGCGCCGTCGCAAATACCACGATGCCTATCTCCGCCGCACCGTTGTTCGGAAGAGGCGAGGCCTAGTCTGCAGTAGACAATGCAGCGCTAAGATCTCAAGGGATTGCTCGTGGTGCGGCCGGCCGGTTGGGCCCAGATGGCGGTCCCAGATCAGAACACTGGCGTTTTGTGGGCATGAATCCTCATGTCACATTCAAGCTCAGAGAGCAATCTCAGCGGTTTGGTGGCGCTACCTGACGACTGACTTACTGCCCATGAAGGATCATCGAGACAGGATAGCCCAACTGCGGGCGAGGCTTGCATCAAAGTCCCCCCCTGCCTAGATAGCGATCATCTGCGGGGAAGTTGCGCCGCGCGGCGAGACCAGGCTGGTTGATTCCGCCCAGCCCAGGCGCACAATCGCGGCAGCGAGCGGGGGTTGCCGCAGTCACCGGCCCGATGGTGGCCTAGCGACTCCCTACGAGCAGCTGTCGCCGAAGTATTCGGCTAGTACGCTCACGTCTGATCCGTCGATCTTGTGTAGGCTTACGTCGGTGGGATAGATGTCGAACCGCTGGATGTAGGGCTGCTTGCCAATGGGCGGCGGCACGCCCAACTCGGTGCCGAACCGCTCGGCGAACAGACTGACATCGGAGCCGTCCACCGATTGGCTATCGTCGAAGTCAACTCCCGACTTGTCGTCGTCCTCGTCGTCGGGGGTGGCCGTGTCGGCGCAGGCGTCCAGGGGGTCTAGGCCGTCCGGGTCCTCCGCTCTGGCCAGGAACGCCTCCACCTCGTCCCGGAAGAAGAGGCCGAAGGCATCGCCCAGCCCCATGGAGTCGTTGTCATCATCGGGATCACAGGCGTCGCCCAGGCCGTCGGCGTCCGTGTCCAGTTGGCCGGGGTTGTAGTCGTCAGGGCAGATGTCGGAGGCGTCGGAAACGCCGTCACCGTCGGAGTCAGCCGACGGAACGAACTTCACCGTGCAGTCGACAGTAGCATAGACCTTGGGCCCCGGCTCCGTCCCGCTTATGGCATCGGGGATGGCGATGGGCGTGTTGATTGCGACGCAGCGCTCGCCGCCCACCAGGAGGACCTCGAAATTCTCGATAGTGCCGATGTCGAGCGGCCCGAAGTCCTGCACCTCCAGGTGCCAGGGCTGAGCCACGCTGGGCGGAAGGAAGGGAGCGCAGGCGGAGCTGGTCAGGTTGAGATAGGCGGTGAAATCGTCAGCCGAATTTGAGGAGGGGTCAGTGAGGTTGATGGTGCAATCGGGGCTGGCCGGATTACCTATCTGAATCTGGATGTCCAGGTCGCCTCGGAACGTGTGGCGGATGCGGAGAAACGCGGAAGGAAAATCGTCGATGGGTCCGCCGGTGGCGATCCCGCGCGCGGCGAAGACGCTGTCGATGGTCGATACGTGAGCGCCGCTATAGAGGATGGTGTCGGCCTGGCGGATGGCGGCGGCGGCCTCGGCGAAGGTGGAGGTAGGATCGAGGTAGAAGTGAGCGTCGAGGACGAGCTGGAGTACGAGGTCGCGGGCGGCCTGGTTGTTGCCCAGCGCTTCCACCAGGTCCCATAGGGCGGCGCCCCAGACCTCGCCGCCGCAGTGGGGCTCCTCGCTGCTGCTGGGGCCGGTGTTGGGGCAGGCGTCGAAGTCAGCGGGATAGACCTTTGTGTTCTGCAGCCAGCGCAGGCCGGGGGAGCCGCCGCACTCGCTCTGCCCAAAGTTCACGTACTCGCCAAGGCAGGGATCGCCGAAGATCGCCCCTGCCAGGAAGTCGCCGAACCCCTCGCCCATGGCGGCGGCCTCCTCGGCCGCCGGGTAGGGACCGAAGGCCCAGCCCGGCACCTGGTCGTGCTGGATCGCGTGCCCATATTCGTGGACGATGACGTCGGCGTCCTCAGCGGCGTCGGTGGTGGGATCACATCTGGCGAATGGCGGGCCCCTTGTCACGTCGGAGTCGCCGAAGTGGATGCCGCGGTTGCTGGGGTCGTAGAAGGCGTTGCAGTCGATAAAATAGTGCGGGTGGGCGGCGATGGGTTGGTCGACAATGCCGCTGCTGTCGGTGAATCCTAGCGACTGGATCTTACGCTGGGTCGTGTCGATATGATAGTAGATCATGGCCTCTTCGAACTTGTCGTCGTTGCAGGGGTAGATATAGTTCCGGCTGGGCTCGTCGGCCTGGCCGGCCGGCTTGTAGGCGCCCAGGATCCCCGGCGCCGTCAGGTCGACGAATTCGCCCTTCAGCTTGTCCTGGCCGGCCTGAATGCCCAGCAGAGAACGCGTGAAGTATTCGGATGACAGGCTCGCCTCTTCCGCTGAGCTGTCGCAGTCGCTGGCCGGCGCCGTGCCGCCGTTGGTCTTGCCCGGATTCGGGTCGAAGACCTGGCCGCTGTCGAAACGCAGGAGATTATTCTGCAGCAGAATGCTGCCATCGTCGGCGGCCACTACCACCAACCATGTACCCAAAGGCTCTAGAACTGGCGCCGTCACCTGCCACGCCGCCACGTACAGCTTATCGCGCGGGAAATATACGGCATCCACTGTCACCTCGCCGCGTAGATTAGTTGTGGTGAGCGTTAGGAGATCGTCGACTATGGCCGTCGCTTCCGGCGCCGTCATCCTCGCCGGTGCAGGGCTCGGTTGTGGGTTAGGGACGTAGCGGCCGACGAGGAACGGTGGTGCCGCACTCGTCTTCGGCAAGCTCACGGTGGTGTAACTGCCGAACACCGGCAGCCCGCGGAACGTCTGCTGATAGCGTACATGCGTGCTGGACAAGCCCTCCCGCACCTCGACAACCTTGAGGTCGTTCAGGTCTGGGCGCAGGCCCAACGCTTGAGCGTTCTCCCTTAGGTACTGGCGGGCACGCGCTTCGGCATCTTGGCCCTGAGATGAGGCCGCTGGCGTGGACGCGGTTGCCGCCGAAATGGCCACTGCTATCAGAAGGACCAGGAGGCTCAGAAGGGTAGGTTTCCGCACACCTTTCACGTCCCGTCGTTCCATCCACTCACCCAACTAATGGCGTGGATCACCCCCGGTCACGTTCAGCCCGTTGAGTTAAGTTCATGTAAAGATAGTTTAGCATATACGGTCTGTGGTCCCGGTGGCGCGAAAGCTCCGGGAAGGGTGGCCGGGGCGATTTCTTGCAGGCGATGAGCCAGCGCGGCCTGTGGGTTCGGGTAAAACCGGCAGCCGCCGGATCGATTGGACTGACCCCTGGCAGGGGGTTACCGGATCAGCCGACGAGCCGCAACGCTGACGCCGATGATCAGGGCGAGAATGCCGGAAGAGATGCCGATCACCCACCATGGCGTTGAGCCGCCGGACCCTGAGGAAGAGATGACGCCTGGTTCCGGGGTAGCCGTGCCGGTAGGCGTTGGCGTCGGGGCCTGAGTCCCCGTCGCGTTGGGCGTCGCAGCCGGCGTTTCCGCCGTCGTTGGCGTGCCCCCCGGCGTTTCGGTCGCCGTGGGCGTTCCCGCTCCCGCTGGTCCGTTCGGACCCGTACCGGAGACATCGCCGGTGCCGTCGAAGTCGCTGTCGGCCTGGCTGGGGTTAGGGGTGAGGGGTGAGTTGTCAATAGCGTTGGGGACGCCGTCTTGGTCATCATCCGCCAGCGCACTGGCGCTGCAGGCACCCTCGGGCAGCGGCGACACCTGGAACTCCAGCATACCGGTGAAGATGGAGAGCGGGTTATGCCCCACGATGCCCCGGTTGGCAGTCACAGTAGCGTTTCCGGCTGCACGCATGATGAGGGTGCCGGGGTCGACCTTGAGGATCGTGGTCGTGCCGTCGGCCTGCGGCGCGACAGTCGCAACCGCGAAACGGAAGGCCCCGCCGTCGCCGTAGGGTCCCGAGAGGCGAAGCGTGCCAAAGAACGTGGTGTAGACGCCGTCGGCCGAGCCGGTCTCGGCCTCGTCGGAGCCATTGAACACAGATTCGGACGGGTCAAGCTTCTTCCAGAAGCTGGGAGTGCCCGTGGTTTCCGAGGCCCGCTCGGTGACGCCCGCGATCTGGTCTTGCGAGTAGAGGATTTCGGCGTCCATCCCGAACATCGCTGTTGCGTTCTCGATGATGACCTCCACGGTCACTGGCGCAGAAGCGCCTGCCGGAACCCCGCTGCAGCTCTGAACACCAGACGCCGTCCCCACAGCGAGTGTGTTCATGTCTAACCTCAAATTGATGCGACAGCTGGAGTCTTCCAGGTCAGCGAGCCCATCACCGTCATTATCCAGGCCATCGGAGCAGACGTGTTTCGAGGTGGGCCTGATGTTCAGGTTCTCGGGGGTGCTGGTTGCACCATTGTTGTTGGAGCCGAAGGCGGCCTCCCGCTCATTGCTGAAGCCGTCGCCGTCGTCGTCCAGGCAACCCTGGTCCGCTGTTGAACGGACGCCGTCGGTAGCGTCGATAGTACCGTCGCGGTCATTGTCAAGGCCATCACTGCAGGTGCTGGCGACCGAGATATCCTCGGGGGTGCTGCTGTTGCCGACAGTGGCGTAGGGCTTACTAAGGAGGGAGATTTCCGTCAGGTCGTCGACGCCGTCTTCGTCGCTGTCCAGGGAGCAGCCGCTATCGTTCAGGTCTGTCTTGCCGTCGCCATCGTTGTCCAGGCCGTCACCGCAGGTGAGCGGCAACGATTGGTGCTCTGGGGTCTTGCTACCGCTCGAAGGATCGGAGCCGAGGGCCTCTTCGAGCGTGTCGTCGAACCCGTCGCCGTCACTGTCCGCCAGGCTGGCGGCCGGCGCGCGCGGCCCGATGTCTACCCCGCGCTGACTGGTGCCTCCGGCGAGCGCATCGCCGTTTGCCAGGTGGAGAAGAGCCAAAGCGATCGCGGCGAGCGCGACAGCCGGCAGGAGGCCTCGCGCCGGGGAACCATGGTAGTCCCTCCTCAATCTGCCGCCCCTACCCGTCCTCATCTCTGTAAGGATAGCATACCGCATGTCCCAGATTCACGCCCTTACAGTGTTCAGTGATCAAGGGGAGTGTGGCCCAAGGAATAGCGTTCTCGGATGGCGGCCGTCCCGGCTACCCATCAGCCGGGTCCAAAGTAAAGGTCATCGAAATAGACGTCAGCCTCGGCGGGCGCTCCGGGTCCCTTGTTGTCATAGCGGACCTCGAAAAGGACCCTGAGGCACTGATACCCCTCGGGCACGGCTCCCCACAGTGCGCGGAAGTCGCGCTTGACCTTGACCTCGAACTCTCTCCACTCACCGATCGCGGGCTCCCTGGGGTCAGGGTCATTGCTGTTGAGGTAAACGAAACGGGCATTGAGTATTTCGAACGGCTCGGACTCAATGCCGCTCAGGATATAGGCGACCTGATGGTTGGGGAGGAAGCCCTGGGGTAGGTTCGAGGCCGCGAAGGCGATGACTACAAGCTGGATGAACTGTATATCTGTCCCGCGTAGCCAGCCGTCCACCAGGTAGGCCCCGCTGATCACTTCAGGAAATTCGGTGGGAGCCACCTCTTGCACCAGGTAGAACACCTTGGTGCCCACAGCATCGGCTGGCTCGGCCATCTGGAGTTGGGCGCTGGCTTCGCCCGAATTCTTTATCTCGTTTGAGATAAGGAACTCAGGAGGGGTGAGGACGAACCAGGGATCGCGCCCTTCCTCCAACCCCGGATTCACGAAGACGTTTGCGGTTGGCTCCACGCTTGGGGGCGCAGGGGTGCAGGAGTCTCTCTCTGCTGTCGCGTCGGCTGCGGGCGTCCCACTGTTCGGCGGGGTTCCCGTGGGCGGCGCGGTCTCGCCCTGCCCCCCGTTACAGGCGAGCAGGAGGACCGCAAGCACTGCTGCAACTCCTACGAGTGCCGCTCGCATATTACCTGCCGTACGGCCATGCGGTTCACTTTCCCAGTCTCGGCGTTATGGCCCAATGGTAGTGTTTGCCTTCCTGACGGTCAACGGAGTCGGCTAGTCCGGTACAAAGACGTGCCATTCCTAGTGGCGGGGCAAGGGCTGGTGGGGTTGACTGGCTGGAACCTGTCTGCGATGCCTCGCGAGATTGACACGGGGCTGTCTGGGGCCCAGAATCGACAACGCCGGATGCAGAGATGGAGGTAGGGACGCGGCGGATGTTGGACCAGGTCAGGACGGCGTTGCGCTGGCTGGTGCTGTCAGTCGTCTTGCGGCCCCCCAAGAACAGGCCTCCCGGGCGGTTAGCCCGGGCTGCCCGACATCCGCACCATCGAACTCCTCGCTGGCGTCGCGGCACCGCCGCGGCGGCTCTGCTCGCTGCCCTCGCCCAGGCGGTCATCCTCGCCTCGGCTTGCGGAGGGTCGGATACTCCGCCGCCCGTGGGTAAGCTGGTATTCTTCGTGGACAGCTTCGGCAGCCGCGACATCTACGTGGCGAACGTGAACATCTCGGGCCGCACCTACCTCACCGACAACCTCGCCTGGGACAGCTTCTCCGGCTGGTCTCCCGATGGCACTCGGATCGCCTTCTACTCTCTCAGTGAGGGCAATCGTGACGTCTTCGTCGCCGAGGCCGACGGCTCCGGCGTCATCAATCTCACCAACAACTCCGCCGAGGATGCGTTCCCCGCCTGGTCGCCCGACGGCAGCCGCATCGCCTTCTACTCGGGCCGTGACGGCAACGGCGAGGTCTATGTCATGAACGCCGACGGCTCAGACGTCGTCCGCCTCACGGACAGCCCTGCGGTGGACTTCCCCTACGCCTGGTCGCCCGACGGCACCCGCATCGCCTTCGGGTCCTATCGTGACGGCAACTTCGAGATATACGTGATCAACGCCGACGGGTCAGGCGAGGCCCGCCTCACCAACAACCCCGGCGACGACTTGGACCCTGCCTGGTCCCCCGACGGCAGGCGCATCGCCTTCGAGTCTGAGCGCGACGGCAACGCCGACATCTTCGTCATGAACGCCGACGGATCCAACTTGGTGAACCTAACCGTCCGCCCTCTCCGGGACAGCTCCCCCAGATGGTCGCCGGAGGGCGACCGGATCGCCTTCGTCTCCCAGCGCGACGGGAATTCCGAGGTCTATGTGATGGACCTCACCTTCTCCTACCTCACGCGCCTCACGGCGACTCCCCGCGAGGACGCCTGGCCCGCCTGGTCGCCGGACGGGGCTCGTGTCGCCTTCGCCTCCAACCGGGACTTCAACAGCGAGATCTACATCGCCAACGCCGACGGCTCCGGGCGGACCCGCCTGACCGATGATCCCGCGCCCGAAAGGGGCCCCATCTGGTCTCCTGATGGCATCCGCATCGCTCTGGAGTCGTACCGGGAAGGCAGGAGCGAGTTGTACGTCATTAACGTCGACGGCTCTCGCCTGATCAGGCTGACGAACGGACCGCGACAGTGACAGAGACGCCGTCCTCCAGCCAGTACAGGCGATCGGCGACCTCGAGGATTCGGGGCCGCGTCCGCTAGCCCTTGAACACCGTGACCGGGTCTATCTGGGCCAGGCGTCGAATAGGGATGAAGGCGGCTAAGAGGGCCATGAGAAGCGTGGCCCCGCTAATGACCAGGAGGTCCTGCCAGCGGACGAAGACGACGAACTGGGGCACCAGGTCCTGGGCGAAGGGCGCGACGAGGAGAGTCGCGCCGGCGCCCAAAAGGAACCCCAGAGCGCTAGTCACCAGGCTCTGCTCGAACACGACGCGGTACAGGTAGCCGTTGGTGAACCCCTCTGCTTTGAGTATCCCGTACTCCCGTGATTTCTCCACCGTGGCGGTGTATATCGTCAGCCCGGCGACGGTCAGACCGACGATAAAGGCAACTATGAGGACGACAAGCAGTATGGGTAAGATGTTGCCCAGGATGCGTTCCCGCGTCTCGTCGGCGAACTCCTCACCGGTGAAGAAGATCAGGCCCGGCGCCGCCGCCTCCAGCAGCTTCGCCAGCGCCTCTTTCTTGGTAGGGTCCTCGAGGGTGAGGATGAAGAAGGTGCGGAGGTCATTCGTCTCCAGACCCAAGAAGTCCTCCGCCGTTTCCAGGGTAACGAAGCCCACCTGCGTGAATACGAAGTCGCCCCCGGAAGACTTTCCTACCACTGTGAGAGGCTCGCGGCCGCCGACCAGCCGGTCGCCGATCTCTACTCCGAAGCGTTCACTCGTCTCCGTGTCTATGACGATCTCGCCGGGGCCGGGCGGGCTTTTCCCCTCCACCGTCACCAGCGGCCCGCCGAGAGCGATGGCCGGGTCGTAGCCCACCAGCTGGACATCGAAGTGGTCGTCGGGGTCGCCGCCCGCCTTGGTCATCGACACGGGCCTCGTGATGAGAGGGCTCACTGTGTCCACCGCGTCCAGCTCTTCGAGCTCCGTGCCGACGCTCTCGGGTAGGATGGATGCCGCCTGGATGAAGTCCGTGGCCCCCTCGCTGGCGACCCACAGGTCGGCCGGCACCCTCTCTATGTACTCGCCTACCTTCTCGTCCCAGCCGCGGAAGAGCGAGAGTAGGATGCCGATCAGGAACACGGAGAGAGCGACGCCGCCGACGGAGATCGCCAGGCGCGTTCGCTCGGTAAGCAGGTTCTTCCGGGCAACAAGCAGCATTGGGGGCCTGTAGGCGCATTTTAGTTTACTCCGGCCCAGCTTTGGCTCGCAACCGAGACACCGCATTCACCGGCTGCCGGCCAGCTTGACAGCCGGTTCTGGGAGGCCCAGAATCGACACCATCGATGGAGAGATGGAGGTAGGGACGCGGTGGTCCTTGGGCTGGACGGTACCCGTGTCGCCTGCCAGTCCTTCCCCACTTGGTCGCCTGACAGCACCCGCAGCGCCTTCGAGTCCTGCCGCAACAGCGGGGTGAAGGTCTACGTCATGGATGCCGACCGCGCCAACATCATCCGCCTCAGCGAGGACCCCGCGGGTGACAAGGACCCCGCTTGGTGGCCGCTCCCGTAGAATGCCAAAGCTTCCCGCGCTCCTCCTCCTGGCCTGCGCCGCCCTCGCTCTCGCCTCGGCCTGCGGAGGGTCAGGCGCTCCTCCAAGCAGGCTGTCCTTCCTGGTCGACCGCTCCGGCGACAGCTCCATCTACATCACCCTCCCCGATGGGGTCGGTCGCGCGGACATCTCTGCCAGCCTTCCTTGGAATGCCTTCCCCGTCTGGTCGCCCGATGGCACCCGCATCGCCTTCTACTCCCTCAGCGAGCGCAATCGTGACATCTACGTCGCCCAGGCCGATGGCTCAGGCGCGATCAACCTCACCGATAACCTCGCCGAGGACGCGTTCCCGGCTTGGTCGCCCGACGGTAGCCGCATTACCTTCTACTCGGACCGCGACGGCAACGGCGAGGTATACACTATGAACGCCGACGGCTCCAACATCACCCGCCTCACGCACAACCCCGCCGCGGACTTCCCCTACGCCTGGTCGCCGGACGGTGGCCGCATCGCCTTTGGCTCTCTGCGCGACGGTAATCTTGAGATATACGTGATGAACGCCGACGGTTCGGGCCAGGCCCGCCTAACCGATAACCCAGGCAACGACCTGGACCCCGCCTGGTCGCCCGACGGCACCCGTATCGCCTTCGAGTCCGAGCGGGACGGCAACAGCGAGATATACGTCATGAACGCCGACGGCTCCCGCCCGGTCAACCTGACCGTTCGCCCTCTCCGGGATGGCTCGCCTGAATGGTCGCCCGGAGGTGATCGGATCGCCTTCGTCTCCCAGCGCGATGGCAACGCTGAGATCTACGTCATGGACGTCACCTTTTCCTTCCTCACCCGCATCACCGACACAGCCCGCGAGGATGTCTGGCCGGCCTGGTCGCCGGACGGCACCCGTATCGCCTTCGTCTCCAACCGGGACTTCAACAGCGAGATCTACATCGCCAACGCCGACGGCTCCGGCCAGACCCGCCTCACCTTTGATCCCGCACCTGACAGGGGCCCCGTCTGGTCGCCCGACGGCACCCGTATCGCCTTCGAGTCCTATCGGGACGGCAAGAGCGAGATCAACGTCGTAAACGCCGACGGCTCAGGTCTCACCCGGCTGACCAGCGACTTCTTGGCGGGCGGACGGCGCGCGTCTCAATAATTCGTCCGTTAATTAACGTAATATCTGCTCGCTCTAAGGCTGCCGCGTCTTATGATACGCCTGGCCAGCGGCGGAGGCGGGGTCCTGGAGTGTTTCGGCCACCTGCCAGGAGGCGCGCATGCTTCGGCCACGGTACGCTTCGCGTATAACCGTGACAGCCCTTGTTTCGGCTCTCGCCATCGCACTGGCGTTGGCAGCCGTTTCCCCCGCTGGGGCGCAGGGGCCGGACGTCCAGATCGCCCAACTGAGCTGCAGTGGCGACCCGGAGCTGGTAGTGATTGAGAACTTCGGGGACACCGCCCAGACACTCGCCAGTTGGGAGATCCAGAGCGATCCTTCCGACAGTGAGGTATTCGACCTTACCGTGCTGGGTGGTCTGGCGCCGGGGGCATCGATCTCCATTCAGAGCGGGCCTTCCGCCGGCGGCGTCTTCAAGTGGACGCTGGAATTCATCTACCGTGACGACGATCCCGCGGACTACGCTCGCATCGTGGATGATACGGGGGCCATCGTCCATCAGGTCAACTGCGCCGAAGCCACGCCCACGCCCACGCCATCGCCGACCCCAAGTCCGGAACCTTCGTCGGCCGGTGAGGTGCCAAATGGAGGCGGCGCGCCCCCCATCCCCAGCGGCTCGTATTCACCGGCCATGATCTTGCTCGTCGGGGGCTCGCTCGCCGTCGCGGGCGTTGCGATGATCGCCCTGCCGCGGTTGCGGCTGCGCCCCGCGTTAGCGGACGCGGCCTCCTCGTCGCAGAGAGATTACAGAGGGGGAAGCGGCACTCGGCGGGATCGTTCCTCCTCGGCTCTCGGCCTAACGCTGGTAGGGCTTTGCGCTGTGGCGATGTTCTTCATCCTGCGGCGCCGCGCCTGACCGGACTTTCGGCCTAAGCTTCAGGACTGATCCTGGAGGCGCCCATCCTCCAATAGCACCACGCGGTCCGCGATGTCCCGGATGCGGTGATCGTGAGAGACGATGACAACCGCCTTGTTCGTCTCCAGCGCCTTCCGGCGCAGCAGCTCCATCACCTCGTGGCCGCGTTTGGCGTCCAGGTTGGCGGTGGGCTCGTCGGCGAGCATCAGGGCGGGGTCCTTGGCGAGGGCACGGGCGATCGCCACCCGCTGCTTCTCGCCATCGCTCATCTGTTTAGGTAGCGAATCCAGCCGCTGGCCGAGGCCGAGGGTACTCAGCACCTCCTTCGCCCGCTCCTGCGGCCTTGCCCCGTTTAGCGCTCCCTTCGTGATCACCAGCGATACGTTCTCCAGCGCCGTTAGCGCCTCCAGCAAGTTAAAACTCTGGTACACGAATGCCACCTTCTCGCGGCGGATGGAAGCCAGGTCACCCTGGCCCATGCGGGTGATGTCGGTGTTGCAGACGCGTACCGTGCCGCGTGTGGGCGTGAGTAGGGCGCCGGCGATGGTGAGGAGGGTTGTCTTGCCGGAGCCGGAGGGCCCCATCACGAGGACGACCTCTCCAGCGTGGGCCTGCAGGCTGACGTCATAGAGAGCCGTCACGGCTCTCTCGCCGGAGCCGTAGACCTTGGTGACCCCTTCCAGGCTGAGGATCGTTTCCGGTGTGTCCACGGCTGCTAGCCCTTGAGCACCATGAACGGATCGATATGCGCCAGGATGCCAATCAAAAAGACGGACAAAGCGACGCCGCCGACTGAGATCGCCTGGCGGCTACGCTCGCTGAAGAGGTTCTTCCGGGCAACGAGTAACATTGATACCTTAGGCGACTTGTAGTTTACTTGTCCTATACCTGGGCCTGCAAGGTTGCCCTCGTCCGTCTCGGTTGCGGATGGCGGCGCCATCTCGTGCTAAGCTAGCCACTGATGCCGCACGCCCGTTAAGCTTCGTTTGCGGTGAAAGAGTTCTTTGTCTGGTGGCTAGGCATCGAGGCGGTGGGCCTCGCCGCCTTCCCGTTGACCTACGCCTTCTTTCGCTGGCTGCCTGACCGCGGCTTCGCCTTCTCCAAGGTCGTGGGGCTCCTGCTGCTGGGGTATAGCCTCTGGATGGGGGCGACTGTCGGTCTCTTTCCCAACAGCCGCCTCACCGTAATCGGACTGCTCCTGTTCATCGCCGGCCTTTCGCTGGTGGTTGCGGTTCGCTACCGGGAGGAGCTGGCCGCTTTCCTTCGCGCGGGCTGGCGCTACGTCGTTTTCATAGAGGTGATGTTCGTCGCGGTGCTGGCGGCCGCGGTCTTCATCCGCTCCTTCGCGCCCGAGATCATGTGGGGAGAGAAGCCGTTCGAATTCGCCTTCCTGAACGCGATCAACCGCAGCGAGTCGTTCCCGCCCAGCGATCCCTGGTTGGCGGGCAGCTCTATCAGCTACTACTACTTCGGCTACGTGATGATCGCCGCCCTGACGAAGCTGGTGGCGCTGGAGACGAACGTCACGTTCTATCTCGCTCTGTCCCTGATGGCCGCACTCGCCGCCGTCACCGGCTTCGGCGTCGTCTACAACATGATCGCCGCCGGCCGCCGGCGCATCGAGCCGCTCCTGGCCCGGGGCCCTGCTCTCATTCCCAGGGCGGTGATCTTCGGCCTGGTCGCGGCCAGCCTGATGCTCATCGTGAGCAACCTGGCGGGGGTGTTCGAGCTGCTGGCCCGCCACGGGGTCGGCTCCACCGGGTTTTACGATGTGGTCGGCATCTCAGGCCTGAACGGCCCCTACGATTGCGCGGCCGCTCCCGGCGACTGCGAGGCCTGGTATCCAACTCGCTTTTGGTGGTGGTGGTGGGCCACCCGCATAGGCTCCGGCTTCGATATCCAGGAGTTCCCCTTCTTCAGCTTCCAGTTCGGGGACTTGCACCCTCACGTGCTGGTCATGCCGCTGCTCATCGCCGTATTCGCAATCGCGCTGAACATCGTCCTGGGGGCGCGTGACGAGAGCCAGCCGGGGGACGAGGAGAGGGCGGAGAGGCTGGACGCCATCTGGGTGCTGCGTCACCCCGGACGGTTTCTGCTGCTGGCTCTGGTCATGGGCGGCGCGGCCTTCACGGACGTCTGGACAATCCCCGTGGTCACGCTGATGATCCTGGCCGCGGTCATGTTCGCCAACTGGCGGCGGACCGGCGGCAATCCGCTGCGGATGATCCTGGACAGCGCCAGCTTCGCCGTGCCCGTCGGCGCGGCGATGGTCGTCTTATATCTCCCCTTCTATCTCGACTTCAACGCCGAGACCGATGGCCTGAGCATTACCGAGACGGCGATGACCAGCGATAGACCTCCTCCCGCCTCCGAGTCGACGCGGCCGCTGCATTTCCTGCTGTTCTGGTCGCCCCTGCTGTGGACGGGCCTCTCTTTCGTCGCCGTGTACGTCTACAGGCGCCGGCGCGAGATCCTCAAGCCTCCGCTGCTCGTTCTCTCCGCTTTGCTCTGGGCCCTGCCCATCGCGGTGTGGGCGTTCCTCGTGCTGACGCAGCTATCGGCGGACCTGGGATGGAACCCGCTCGACTGGCAGGTAGTCGCGGACCCTAGCCTGGACCAGCTTGGCGACGAGCTCTGGGAGCGTGGAGTGAGTCTGTTCACGGTGCTCATGTTGATCCTGGCCGTCGCCGCTGTGGGCCTCGCCTTCTTTCATCAGCTCCGCAGGCCTCCCGACGAGCGGGATCGGGGCCAGCTCTTCGCCTTCTTCCTCGCCGGATTCGCGCTCGTGATGCTTCTGGGCGCGGAGTTCTACTTCGTGAACGACCCGCTCCGATGGCGGGGCAACACCGTCTTCCGGTTCTGGCTGCAGAGCTGGCTCATCCTCAGCATCGTCGCCGGGTTCGGGCTTTACAGGCTCACTCTGGGCTGGCGTCCGCCGCGGCCGCGGTTGGGTATGCTGCCCGGGAATTGGCTGGCCGGCTCGGGCGTCGTCCTGGGGGTGGCGTACACCCTCTTCGTCGCCCTTGACCCCTGGGATACGCTCTACTCCCGCTGGTGGACGGCCACGCCGGGGATCCTGGTCGCCGGCGCTTCCATCGTTGCCTACGCCGCCGCCGCCGCGGCGCGAGACGCATCACAGCCTCAGGTCTGGCGGCGTCTGAGCTGGCTGGGCGCGACCGTGGCTATTCTCGGCCTCGCCCTCGTCTATCCGGTCACGGTTGCCCTGGAGCGCACGGACGGGTTCCGTAACGATCAGAGCCTGAATGGCCTGGTTCACGTGCGTCAGGGCGAGCCGATGCAGTACGAAGCGATAGAGTGGCTGAACGAAAACGTCTCCGGAGTGCCCGTGATCCTCGAGGCGTTTGGCAACGACTTCAGTGATTCTGGCCGGATCTCCTCTCGCACCGGCCTCCCCACCGTCATCGGCTGGCTCAACCACGAGCTGCAGTGGCGTGGCCGCCCCAGCTCCGACGGCTCGGGGACACCGTTCACGGAGCGCCCAGAGGAAGTGGAGACGATCTACACCACGATGGACGTCCAGACCGCCAAGTCGCTTCTGGACAAGTACGACGTTGAGTACGTCTATGTCGGTCGGCTGGAGCGCGAGAGGTACGGAGAACGCGGACTGGGGAAGTTCCGGCAGTTCATGACGCCGGTGTTCGAGAACGAGGGCGTGACGATCTACCGGATGCCCGCTCGGGAGGGGGCGGTCAGCGGCTCCCGGTAGCGGCTCGGGCTCTATGCCGCGGAGTGCGCCGCCTGTGCCCGGGCCAGGTCCGCGGCCACCGTTTCGGCGATAGTCTCGCCCAGGAGGATGGAGTAGTTCTGGCCTCGGTCCTGGGGGTATATCTGGCTCATGTTAGCCAGGTAGAGGCCGGGCACCGGCGTGCGGTGCTCCGGGATGCGAGAGCCGGCGCCCACCGTAAACACCGGCTGGGCGTCCGCGCCGCGAAACAGCCAGCGGTCGATGATCCAGCCCTCCTCGAAGGCGGCGTTGATCCGCTTGAGGTGCGGCAGGTAAAGCTCGCAGACCTGGCCCACGTTCATACTCAGGAGGGGCGACTGTTTGTCTAGGTAGTTCGAGACGTAGACAACGTGCTGGCCCCCGTACCGCTCCGGCGCGATCAAGTTCGTGTGCTCGACGATGGCCAGAAACGGGATGGAGCGGTCGTTAACGTTGAGCCAGTACATGCTGGAGAGGGGGCGCTTCAGCGTCAGGATCAGGCAGAGGGCGTCCTGATAGGGCACCCCTTCCAGCTTTTCGGCGTAGGATTCGGGGAGAGGCGGCGCGATGCGACGGAAGATCTTGTTGGCCACGGTGGCCACGACGGCGTCGAAGAAGAGCGTCTCCTGACGCTCGCCGGCCAGCTCCAAGCCGACGCGACCGCCATCGGCGACGATGCGCTGAACGGGGCGGCCCGCCTCGAGCTCCCCGCCGAGTTGGCGGACGCGTTCGATGAGCGCCTCGATCCAGGCACCGAAGGAGCCCCGCAGGTAGCCGAGGATCTCCCGTTGGGACGGCCCGGCGCCGCGAGAGGCGAAGCGCAGGTGGATCTTGTTCCACAGCCAGGTCATCACCAGCTCGTCGCCCAGGTCGCCGAACTTGCCGCGTAGCAGCGGCCCCCAGACCACGTCCAGGTTGCGCTGCCCGGCGAAGCGTCGAATCCACTCCGTGGCCCTGATGCTCTCGTAGCGGGAGCCGTCCTTCTGCCGCCGCAGGTAGAGCCCCATGAGCCCCAGGCGCACCCGGTCGATGAGCCCCACAGGCGTGAAACGCAGCAGGTCCACGGGGGTCACGAACGGGTAGATGCGACCGTCGTAGAAGATGCCGACGTTGGACGGTTGCCAGGTGAGACGGTCTCCCAACCCCAACTCTCCGATGAGGCGAATGGCGGCGGTGTCTGTGGTGAACAGGTGGTGGTAGAAGCATTCTATCGGCTCGCCGCCTCCTCCAGGGGCGGACTCACCCCCGGCGGGGATCTCGAAAGTGCGCACCAGGCCGCCTAGCGAGGGGCTGGCCTCGAACAGGTGGACGCGGTGCCCCTTCAGGAGGAGGCGGTAGGCGGCGGTGAGGCCGGCCACGCCGCCGCCGATGATGCCGACGGTCCGCGGTTCTTCGCTCATTCTGGTCGCTCCCCGATCAGGATCGGGGCCACGAGCTCGTCGGCGGCCCCGCTCAAGGTTCGTCCCAGGGACAGGTTGATGGCCCACAGGAAGACGAGCCCGGCGACGATGACGGGCAGCAACAGGAAGCCGTGCAGGGCTACGGCGTACGCGCCGGCCAGCGCGGAGCTAACGCCGAGGAAGGTGAGCGTCTCCTTCGCCAGCAGCTCGAAGGGGCCGATACCCCCTGACGTGGAGGGGAGGCTGATCGCCAGGTTGGCCGCGGCGGTCACCATGAGGTAAGCGGCGAACCCCTCCTGAATGTCGAAGGAGCGGCCGACCAGGTAGTACATCAGCGCCTCCAGCAGCCAGGCGCCCAAAGAGGTGGCCAGCACCAGGCTTACCAGGTAGGGGCTCCGGAGGCATTGCAGCCCGCTTAGGAACGAGTCGACGAACCCCCGACTCCGTTCGCGCAGGGCGTGGGGCAGGAGGCCGATGCCCCGCTCCGTCCAACGGCCGGCGCGGTCCGGTGACGAGGCAACGTAGACGAAAACGGCGAGCAGAACGGCGAAGGCCAGGGCCATCCCCACGGCGAGGCTCCGAAGCTCACCGCTGAAGCCCAGGAGGGCGCCACCCAGGAGCAGGAAAGAGACGAGGAC
Source organism: uncultured Dehalococcoidia bacterium (assembly GCA_964649215.1). Taxonomy (GTDB): domain Bacteria; phylum Chloroflexota; class Dehalococcoidia; order SM23-28-2; family RBG-16-64-32; genus JADFNQ01. The sequence goes on along the minus strand of CAZYOV010000013.1, from coordinate 1,234 downwards.
GACGCCGTCGAACACGCGCTCAACGGCGATCGTCCCCAGCGTGGTCATCTTGCTCACCTTGTGGCGCTCGCCTAGGACGTAGGCCCGGACCAGCTCGCCGGTGCGCAGCGGCAGAAGGTTGTTCGCCATGTAGCCGATGATGACGATGGGGTAGAGGGTGCGTGTGCTGAGGTCGATGACCCCGCGCAGGAGATAGTGCCAGCGCAGGGAGCGCAGGACGGCGGCGACGAACCAGATGGCGACGGCCGGCGCCACCCACAGGTAGTTCGCATCCGCCAGGGCGTCGACGAGCTCCGGCAGGTCGGTCCGCCAGAAGAACAGGGCCAGGAAGAGGGCGGTGCCGCCTAACCCCAGCCAGAGCTTGCGAGACGTGATGAATGTAGACATTGCGATGGGTGGATGGCGCTTCCATTATAGGTTGCGCCGCGCGGCCCGGAAAACGGGCTCGAAGTTGGAGGAGCCTAGTCCGCCTCTGCACGGGCCGTGGCGCCCCGCCACGGGCGGCCCAGGCGTAGCCGCAACAGCCCTCGCAAGTCCTCGGCGATTGTGCTGCCGATATGCACCCGCGTGTCAGGGTCCTCCTCCCATGAGACCGGCACGTCCTTCACGCGGTAGCCCAGCTTCTCGGCCAGAATGAGGAGTTCCGTATCGAAAAACCAGTTGTTGTTCTCAATCAGGGGCAGGACGCGCTGGGCGGCCCGCCGGCTTATCGCCTTGAAGCCGCACTGGGCATCGCTGAAGCGAGTCAGGAACATCGCCTTGATCAGCAGGTTGAAGCCCCTGGTCAGTACCAGCCGCTTGAGCGACCGCTTCACCCGCGCACCTTGGGCCAGACGCGAGCCGATGGCGAGGTCGTATTCGCCTTCCGCGATGGCGGCGATGAGGGCCGGGAACGCCTCCAGGCCCGTGGAGAGGTCCACGTCCATGTAGCTGACGACGTCCATAGGGCTGGCCAGCCACGTTCGCTTGAGGGCGCGGCCTCGGCCCTTCTTCTCGATGCGGACGTACTCCACATCGTCTCCGTGTTCGTCGGCCAGCTTCCGGCCCACGTTGGGCGTGTCGTCCACGGAGGCGTTGTCGGCGATGACGATACGCCAGGGGTAAGGGAAGGCCGGTTCCAGGAGAAAGGCGCGGAGCCTGGGAATCGCCTCGAGAAGCGCCCGCTCCTCGTTGTAGACGGGGATAACGATGTCGACGGTCGTCAAATGTGATCTACGTCACTGAATGGCCTCTA
>CAZYOV010000012.1:0-43805 GCA_964649215.1 uncultured Dehalococcoidia bacterium | reverse complement strand
CGGCGGCGATGGGCGCATCTACCTCGGCCCGCACGCGGGCCAGCCCCGGCAGGTCTCCCGCCGCCACCGGCTGCTCTACCATCTCAAGGTCGTACGCCTCCAGTTCTCGGATAGCGCGGACAGCCTGCTCCACACCCCACGCTCCATTGGCATCGATTCGCAGCTTTATCTCCGAGCCCATCGCTTCACGCACCGCCGCCACTCGTCGACGCTCCTCGTCTTCATTCGAGGCCGCGCCCACCTTCAGCTTCACGCAGGAGAAGCCGCTCTCGCGGGCAGTGGCCGCCTGCGCTGCCGCCCGGGCGGGCGCTTCCGCACCTATGGTGGCGTTCACCGCCACCGACCGGCTGACGCCACCGGTCAGCAGCTCGGCTACGCTGATCGCCGCCGCTCTCGCCGTCGCGTCGAGCAGGGCGAGGTCGAAGGCGCAGCGCACCGCCGCCATGGCGCCGTCGCCATAGCCTCGGCCCGTTTCGCCCATAAGCGCCTGAACCTCATCCAGTTGCATTCCCAGGAGCCTTGAGGCCACCTCATCGAGGATCGTCAGCGCTTCGCCGACGGTGCCCTGATCGCGCTCCGGGACCGGCGCCGCCTCACCCAGCCCAACGACCCCCGAATCGGTGTCCAGCCGCAGTATCAGCCCCTCACGATAGGTCGATACTCCGCGAGAGGTAGAGAATTCGGCCCGGAAGGGGAGCCTATAGGCCGTCCAGCGGAGCCTAATCACCCTCATAGCAGAAGGCTCCCGGCCAGCAGCGCCCCGAAGAGGAAGTGGAGCCGCGCCGTGCCCCCGAGGACGGTGTTGAGCTTTCGCCCCTCCGCGCCCGTCAGCACGACTCTCACCAGGATCAGGGCGATGGGCAGCGTTAGCCAGGGGAGCACGGCCCGGCCTGGGAGCGGGCCGCCAACGGCGAAGCCCGCCACCAGAAGGTAAGGCGCCAGCAGGAAAAGAGCGTACTGAACCCGAGTCAGGCGCGCGCCCAGCCGCACGGCCAGCGTCCTCTTACCCACACGACGGTCGCTTTCGATGTCGCGCAGGTTGTTGACCACGAGGATTGCGGTCACGATGAGGCCCACGGGTGCCGCGGCGGCCCAGGCGATAGAGCCGACCTCGCCCGCCTGCAGATAGTAGCTTCCCACCACGGCCACGACGCCGAAGAAGATAAACACGAACAAGTCCCCCAGGCCATGATAGCCGAGAGGCCAGGGGCCGCCCGTATAGGCGATCCCAGCGGCTATGGAGAGCACACCGATCGCCAGGATCGGCCAGCCGCCGACGGCCACCAGGTAGACGCCGACGGCCGCGGCCGCCGCAAAGGCGAGATACATCGCCGAGCGAACGCTCTGGGGCGAGGCGAGACCGCTCTGGGTGACGCGGGGAGGCCCCAGCCGGTCCGCCGTATCCGCCCCTCGCTCGAAGTCGAAGAAGTCGTTGCCCAGGTTCGTGCCCACTTGAATGAGCACCGCCGCCATCATCGCGCCCACAAACGGCAGCAGCTTGAAGTGTCCATCGTAGGAAGCGGCGGCCGTCCCCACCAGCACCGGAACGAAGGCCGCTGTCAGCGTGGCGGGCCGTGCGGCCATGAGCCACACGTCCCAGAGCCTCACGATCGAGCTGGAGGAAGCCGCGCCTGCCACCTGTTCGCCTCTTTTAGGGGAACCTGGGAAACCGGGAGAAGTCCGGCTTGCGCTTCTCCAGAAAAGCGTTCCGTCCCTCTTTTCCTTCTTCAGTCATGTAAAAGAGGAGCGTGGAGTCACCCGCCAGTTGCTGGAGACCGGCCAGGCCGTCTGTATCGGCGTTGAACGCAGCCTTCAGGAAGCGAAGGGCCGTGGGGCTCATCTCCAAGATCTCTTGCGCCCAGCAGACCGTCTCCTCCTCCAGTCGGGCCAGGGGGACGACGGTGTTGACCAACCCCATCTCCAGCGCCGCCTGGGCCGAATACTGGCGGCAGAGGTACCAGATCTCTCGCGCCTTCTTGTGCCCTACCACCCTCGCCAGGAGCGTGGCCCCGTAGCCGGCGTCGAAGCTGCCCACCTTGGGGCCGGTCTGCCCAAACACGGCGTTGTCGGCTGCGATGGTGAGGTCGCAGACCAGGTGCAGTACGTGGCCACCGCCGATGGCGTACCCCGCCACCATAGCGATGACCGGCTTGGGCAGCGTCCTGATCTGGCGCTGCAAGTCCAGCGCGTTCAGGCGCGGCACACCGTCCTCGCCCACGTACCCGCCCTCGCCTCGGACGCGCTGATCGCCGCCGGAACAGAACGCCTCCGTCCCCGCGCCCGTGAGGATGACCACTCCGATGTTCTGGTCGTCACGGGCGCGCGAAAAGGCGTCCTGCATCTCGAACAACGTTTTCGGGCGGAAGGCGTTTCTAACCTCCGGCCGGTTGATCGTCATCTTCGCCATGCCGTCCACCGTCTCGTAGATGATATCCTCGTACTCGTGGACCTGTCGCCAGGCTACTGGCATCTCACACCCTCCCTCTGTCGTTCTCTCTGCAGGCCTGCCTGCCGGTAGGCAGGCACTCCTCCAGGAAACTCCGTATGGCGCCCGAAAAGGCCTGGGGCCGCTCCAGATGGACCGCATGTCCGGCATCCGGTACGACCTCCGTGCGAGCGTAGGGCAACGCCGCCGCCATACGCCGGGCCAATGCGCAGTACTTGTCGTCCAGGGCGCCCGTCAGCAGGAGCACCGGGATGCGGATTTCGTCCATACGGGCAAGGACCGGCTCCTGCCAGCCCGCGCCCAGGCCACGCAGGCTGCCGGCCAGCCCTTGTGGGTCGTTCTGTAACCGCTGCCGCCGCAGCTCATCCCGGACGGCGACCGGCAGACGGGCCTGGCTGGCGAACAGCGGCAGCGCCTGCCAGCGCTCCACGAACGCCTCCAGGCCGTCCCGTTCGATGTCATCAGCAAGGTCGGCGTCGCTGCGGGCCCGCGCCGCCCGCTCGGAGGCGTCCTCAATGCCGGGCGAGGCGCTCTCCATGACCAGCGCCCACAGCCGCTCCGGCGCGCGTAGCGCCAGGCGAAGGGCGACGCGTCCCCCCATGGAGTACCCGAGCACGGCCGCCCGCCGTCCACCAGAGGCGGGCAGCCGGTCCAGCAGCGCGACCAGGTCATCCAGGCAGCGCTCCATGCGGTAGCGGCGCCGGTCGGCGGGGGAGTCCGAGGCGCCGTGCCCCAGCAGCTCCACCGCTATGGCGGTGAACCCCTGCCAGGCCTCGAGATGGGGAGTCCAGGTGGCGGCGCTGCCGCTGAAGCCGTGCAGCAGAAGCAACGGCAGCCCTTCGCCGCTCACCTCCACGTTGAGATGAACACCGTTCACGGCGATGCGGGTCATAGAGCCGCTCCCTCCGGGTCGCGCTGGCGCAGCGCCCGCGACACCTCGTCCCACAGCTCGCGGTGAAGGCGTGCGTTGGCGCGCCGGTCAGTGCGTACCTCGATCAGGCCAACCCCCGGCGAGCTCAGCGACTGCCGCACCCCTGCGCGGAACCCCTCCCAGCCATCGACCAGTTGATACGAAAGGCCATACATCTCCGCCGCAGGACGGAAGTCGAGCCCATGGGGGGTGCCGAACAGCTCCTCGAAGTGCTTCGGGTCGTCAGCCTGGCGCAAGAAGGAGAAGATGCCGCCGCCATCGTTGTGCAGGAGGACGATGGTGGCCTGAAGGTTGTGTCGCCCGGCGGCCAGCAGGCCATTCATGTCGTGGTAGAACGAGAGGTCGCCGATGACGAGCACCAGGGAACCCGAGCCAACGGCGCTCGCCCCCAGGGCGCTCGACACCACGCCGTCGATGCCGCTGGCGCCTCGATTCGCCAGGAATCGTAGCGGGCGTTCATCGCCTGGAAAAAACGCGTCGAGGTCTCTCACCGGCATGCTGTTGCCGGCGAACAGCGCGACCCCTGCCGGGAGCAGGGCGGCCAGCTCGGCGAAGACGCCGGGCTCCGAGAGGCCGGACTCCGCATTGAGACGAGCCTGAAGGGCAGCGCGGGCCCGCCTGGCCGTCCCCTGCCAGCGGCCCACCCACTCCGAGATCGTATCCGCGCGCCGCCGCCGGGCCGAAGGTGGAAGGGCGGCCAGGAGCGCTTCGCACAAGGAGCGCGGGTGGGCGTGGAGCACGTCGCTGGCGGTCAGGCCGGGGTCGCCCCACCCACTATCACCGACCAATATCTGGCGACAGCGGGCGTGACGCTGGAGATAGAGCATGAGCGGCTTGGACACCGGCGCGGCGCCGAAGCGCAGGACAACCTCCGGGGCCAGCGCCTGGGTCGTTTCCTCGTCGCGCAGGAAGGCATCGTAGCTGTCGATAACGATAGGGCTGTGGTGAGGGCCGCAGCGCACCTGCGACAGGGGGTCAGCCAGCAGGGGGAAGTGAAGCTCCTCCGCCAGCCGTGCCACCACCTCGGGGAAGCGGGGGTCGTCCTGAGGACCGCAGACTATCAGGCCCTTGGTGGCGGCCCGCAGCTCAGCGGCCAAGGGCGCCAGTCCAGCGGGGTCGGGCCGCCGCGGCGCCTGCTCCACTCTGACGTAGGGCGCTCCCCGGTCGTCCGCGGCGGGGACCACGGCATCGCGGGCCGGGAGCGCTGCGTCGTCGGCGGGTATGAGGGGCTCCCGGAAGGGGAAGTTGATATGAACGGGGCCGGCAGCATCGGAGCGGGCGGTGGCCGCCACCCGGCAGGCGATGGTGCGGGCGTACCGAATCGCCTCCGCGGAGGCCTCCGGCAGCATCATCTCCACGAACCACTTGACGTGTGGCCCGTACAGCCGGGTCTGGTCGATGGTCTGATTAGCGCCCACACCCTGCAGCTCCGGCGGCCGGTCCGCCGTGAGCAGCAGCAGCGGCACACGGGCGTAGAACGCCTCCACCACAGCGGGGGCGAAGTTGACCGCCGCCGTGCCTGAGGTGGAGACGACAGCCACCGGCTCTCGTTTGGCTTTAGCTATCCCTAAGGCGAAGAACGCGGCCGAGCGTTCGTCCAGATGGGTCCACACCTTGATGGCTGGATGCCTTCGCAGGAGCAGCGCCAGAGGGGTGGAGCGTGAGCCCGGGCAGATGCAGGCGTTGGCAACGCCGGATCGGGCAAGCTCATCCACGAAGGCGCCCACGAACAGTTGCAGCGCCTCGCCCGCCGCTACGTCTGGTTGCCGTTCAGCGCCCATAGCATCGGCCGCAGTTTCAAGCAGGACTCTTCGTACTCTCGCTCGGGGTCGGAGCCGGCCACGATGCCGCAACCGGCGTAGAGGAGGGCCTGGTTCCCCCCTAGCAGAGCCGAGCGGATGGCTACCACGAACTCGCCACCGCCGCGCCCATCGACCCAACCTACGGGGCCGGCGTACCAGCCTCGGTCGAACTTTTCATACGATCGGATAAGGGGCAGGGCGGCCCGCGTCGGCAGGCCGCCGGCGGCCGGCGTCGGGTGCAGCCGCTCCACCAGTTCGAGAACGTGGCGTTCCCCGTTCACCGCTCCTTCCACGGGCGTGTGAAGGTGCTGGACGTTGGGCATGCTAAGGAGGTTCGGCGTGGCCGGGACGCTGAGGCTAGAGCAGAGCGGTCCCAGAGCATCCCGCAGGGCGCGGACCACAAGGGCGTGCTCGTGCCTCTCCTTCTGATCGGCGAACAGGGCCTCGGCCAGCGCCTGGTCCTCATCCTCGTTGGCGCCGCGGGCGGTCGAGGCGGCGAGGCAGTCCGCCCGAACGATCCCTGCGTCCAGCTGGACCAACCGCTCCGGCGTGGCCCCCAGGAAGCAGCTCTCGCCTCTAGCGAAGGCGAAGACAGTGCAGGCGCCGTATTCAGCCCGCAGCCTGCGAACGACCGGGGCCGGGTCCAGCGGCCCCAGGACACGGGTGCGGAGCCGTCGCGCCAGGACCAGCTTCTCGATGGCGCCCCGCCGGACGTCACGCACCACGGCGGCCGCGGCTTCTTTCCAGCGGTTCGCCTCAACCTCGTCCCCTGGGGCAACTTCACTTCCCGGCCGCTCCCCACCGGCCACCACGACGCCTCCCTCCAGGAGATGGCACAGGTCGTCCGCGGCCGCGTCAGCGGTGGTCCGAGTGTCGCAGCCGGGGTTAGCCAGCGCGCTCACGGTCAGCCAGGAGAAGCCGCCGCGGGAGATGAACAGAAACCGGGGAACCGTCAGAAGGGCATCCGGGTACCCCTCCCAGTGAGGCTCGCGCCGGCGCGCAGGATCGAAGGTGAAACCGCCAAGGCAGACGGGAGCGGCCACGGGAGCCGGATCGACGACATCCGTCACGGCCCGCGACAGCAGACCGCGCCAGGCGGCGGTAACCTGAGAGAAGCGATCATCGCCGCGGCCGGTGAGCCGCGCCGCCGCACCGAGGGCGACGAGGGAGAACCCTTTGCTCGGCTGCTCCCAGAACACGCGCTCCTCCGCCTTCGCCCGGGCGAACAGCTCAGCCGGATCAGTAAGCGGAACACGTGCGGTGGTGCTGACCAGCACCGGCTCGCCGCTCTGAGCCGCTCTTCGCTCACCCGTTTCCAGGACGTGAGCAAGCTGCTCGCTGAAAGCTGCTCGTTGGAGAGGGGTAGTCATAGCTCCTCCGTTGAGCGCTGAGGCCGTTCCACAACTCCCACGCTGCGCATCAGGAGTGGCCGCAGGGCAGCGTAAGCATCGTCCAGCCGCTCCGGCCTCCCGGAAAGCACCCAGTTGGTGATCACCTCATTCAGGGCGCCGAACCAGACTCGGCCCGCGATCTCGGTGTCGATGGGCTCGATGACGCCCTGCCGCACGGCCTCAGCGAGATGCCGCTGGATGACGGCGGCGAACTCGTTGCGTATCTCCGCCATCCGCCGGTGGAAGTCGCGGCCGGCACCCAGCGCCTCCAGCATGAACACCCGGGCGAGGGCACGGTGCCTAGCGAACGTGCGGAGCACCGTCAGCAGGGCGGCGTCCGCCTTGGCGATGGGGTCCTCGTGGAACGCTATCGACTCCTCAATCTTCTCCAGCAGCCGCGTCGCCGTCCGCTCCAGCAGGGCGAGGAAGATCGCCTCTTTGCCGGGGAAGTGGAAATAGACGCCCCCCTTGGACGTCCGCGACTCGTCCGCGATATCATCGACGCTGGCGTTACGGTATCCCCTGCGAGAGAAGACACGGAGGGCCGCGTCCAGGATACGGCGGTGGCGGTCTCGGGCTCGGGTCTGCTGCATCATAAAAGCGACCGACGCGTCGGTTGCTTTTATCGTAACGGGAGCTACAATCACGAGCAACCCTCTGTAGCTATAGAGCTCTGCACGCTAGGATAAAGAGCGGCATGTCCAGTGAGCGGACGCAGCAAGTGGGGCGGATGTTCGGCCGCATCGCCCCGCGTTACGACCTCCTGAACCGGCTGATCAGCCTGGGCATGGATCGACGCTGGCGTCGAACGGCGGCCGCCGCCGCTCAGCCAACCGCTGGCCGCGCGCTGGATGTGGGCGCGGGCACCGGCGATCTGACGCTGGAGTTGCGCCGCCGGGGAACGGTCCATGTTGTCGGCCTAGACCTCTCGCCGCAGATGCTGACCGCCGCCCGCTCCAAAGCGGCGGCCGCTGGACACCGCGACGTGTCCTGGGCCCTGGGCAACGCCCTCCGTCTCCCTTTCCCCGAGTCGACCTTCGACTGCGTCACCAACGCCTTTCTCCTGCGCAACCTGGCGGACCTGCGCGCCGGTCTGGCGGAGATGGCCCGCGTGCTGAAGCCGGGTGGCCGACTGGTGTGCCTGGACATGACGCAGCCGCCGCCGGGGCTGTTCGGGGCGCTCTACCGACTGTACTTCAACCGTATCGTGCCGCCGCTGGCCGGCGCCATCAGCGGCGACCCCGCCGCCTACCGCTACCTGCCCAACTCCCTCAAGGGCTTCCCCACCGCCTCAGAGCTAGCCGCGCTCCTCTCTGAAGTTGGCCTGACTCAGGTCCGGGCGCTCCGGCTGGGTGGCGGGACGGTGGCCCTGCACAGGGCCCGCAAGCCGATGCTCCGAGCCTAGTCCCACGCTGACAGCCTTCCTACAAAGCCCACGTTGACAATTTACAGACGTTCACGCACCATTGGCGCTCTATTGGAAGCCTACCGGGATTCCAGCCTCCGCTTCGCACGATGTCTCATCCTAACTGAGACAATGGGCGCTCACTAAAGTAGGAGGCTATTGCCCTTGGGGGTGGCTTCGCAGGTGAGCGGCTACTCCTGCTTGATGAGCGACATCAACCGCTGTTTCTGACTCTCCGTCAAGCTGGGAAGGTCCACGTTGCGACCGTCTTTGCCATGGGCCGCCATCTCCCGCAGCAGCGCCAGAAGCTCCTCGTTCTGCTCCTGGAGATGGCGAATGCCTGACGGCATTCGCCACATCATCCGCTCTATCATCGCTCCCGGCGCTCGAGAGACGCGCTCGCGTATCTTGGCGCGCCGCTCGGGCGGCAGCACGCGGCGAAAAGTCATCGCCGCCAGGATCGCCGAACCGATCGACAGACCCATCGTCACAGCGAACACGATCCCCATCAATGACAACACCCTCGTCATGGCGCCCTCCTTGCCCTAACAGCAATATCCGGACGGGTCGATGCGATTTCCGCACCTACGTGTTGAACGCCAATGGTGGCGTTTAGGTTATCAACCCCGCCGCATCCTCACCACGTACAGCCCACCGCCGCCCCCATGCGCCTGGGCTGGGCGGGTGTCAACGGGGCGGGATCTGGTCGCCCTAGCGGCAACCGGCTCGGACGCCAGAAGGCGCTGACTGCGGTATGTGAGTTCTCGCGGTGCGCCTAATTGTCACTAGCTTGCAGACATGACGGGGGCGTAAATACGAGGAAAACTGCGATTGACTAGCTTGCAGAAGCGATAATACTTCCCAAGCAGAGGGCCGTGGGTTCGATCCCCATCACAGGTTCACTAGGTGCGGAATCGGCCACATCCATATCGCGAGGTGGCCGCTTCTTGTCGCGCTCGATTCGGTCGGCCTTAGGCTTCCCAGTCAAGAGAAGCTCCCTAATATACTGCGATGGTACGACTTTGGCGATTCCACGGTTCACTCCTTCCTCGTCACTATCGTACATGGCATTCGCGCTGGTATCTTTGCCCGCTTTCGTAGCCCAGTGGCCACGAATGAGCCCTAGTAGACGCCACGAGACCGTACCAGCGCCCCCAGCGGCGTCCCAAGTAGTGCTTGACGGCATTATCACCGGTCGCGCTGGTCCGATCACCACGAATACAGGCGAGCCGCTGAGCCCTCCCGTTGAACGAAGCTCTACCAGGTGGGCCTTATAGGGAAGGCCGTACTTGCCCTCCTCGTAGTCTCGAAGCTCGTCTCCAGCCATTGCCGCAATGATGCCTGACCGAACAATTGGGATGTTCTTTTCGGTGCCGGGATGGCTAACGAGTAGGCCGGTAACAAGCAATTCATCACCGATACCTATGTCGAACTCTTCGATCATCTTGCTGTTTAAGGTGTTCGCCAGCGGCACGGGCTCATAGGCAACCTCTGCGAGCCATCCGTAGTCGTCATCCAAGGGAAGAGCCGCTACATCTACCCCCTTATCCTCCAAGCAATACCACTGGGAAGCATTGGGCAGTGGAACTGGGTCATGGCGCTTGCCGTCCCTGTCATTGAAGCGTAGTGATAAGCCTCCCCTACTGAGCACATGCTTCGCGGTAACGAGGTATATATGCCGAACTTCGGGGCCAAGAACATCCGACTCGACGGACAGGAAGAACGCGGTTCCATAGGGCTCATCCCTATCGCCCATGCGCGTAGTTGCCAAGATGTAGGCCGCGCAGTCGCGTATTCCGTCTGGAACTCTCAAGTCAAACCCTTCGGGCTTGCCGAGCGATTGCCGCTCGACGCCACCCATGCGCCAATCAGTGTACAGCTTCCCAATGCCTACGTCCTGCCCAGCCCTCGCGTAACCTCGCCGCCCGCGAGACGGCGAAACCCGCGCCCGCTATCTAGGGGGTGAACGAGCGGGGCGCATGAGGCCCCTATACCCTGAGCCGGAGGCGCCCAAGCCTATTGGCCCCCTATTACCGGGGCGTGATGGTGTAACAGCGCTGAAGGCGCTCAGGTCGCGACCACCAGCGTCCACGCGATGCCGTTAAGCAGTAAGGCGATTGCCAGGGTAGCGCCCCAGGCGGTCCAACGGTGTCCGACACCTAAAGGGGGCATGGGTGGCGATGATCGGCTTGACACACCCTGATGGCTCAGAGAGTGTGGTATAATCACGTCTCTCGGCCCTTCGGAATGACGCTCCCTCGGCTGTGAGGCAACTGGGCGTAGCGGTTCCGCGACAGGCCGCTGCGCCCGTTCTTTGTGGCCGTGTGGCGATTATCCCGTGGGCACCAAGAAGAGTTATCCACAATTGCTAACTCGTTTACGCCTTGACCTGGATGGGCTGGCGGTGCTAGGATGCCCGCAGAAAAGAATAGCGCCCCTGTTACAGCAGGGGCACCACTGAGAGCGAGGTCGTGCTTGCGCTCTTAGGTTTGAGAGAACGGTAGCATACCGCTTCTGAGACTGTCAACCCCCACCTCGCTCGGTGGGGGTATTGTTGTGCATCTGGCATATTGTGACGAATCCGCTGACGAACGCGTGACCACCTGCTCGGCAGTCATCGTACCCGACAGGACTTGGCGAACGGCATTTAATCAGTGGCGAGAGTTCAGGCAGTCTCTTCGAGACCGTTACGGGATTCCCATCGCTTACGAGCTGCATGCCACTAGGCTGATGGCAGGCCAGGGCATGCCCGGTGGTCGGTCGAGGCCGCTAGGCCGAGATTTAGGCTGCCGCATCTTCAATGAGGCTATCGATGCACTTAACCAATTGAGTAAGCAAGGCGTCTACGGAATCAACGTGTCACTTCGCAACAGTAAGTTTCATCGTCCCTTACGGGAATCTGTAGAGCGGTTGTTTCAACGGTTTGAGAACAATCTCAATCATGCACGAGAGTATGGCCTAGTCATCTACGATGGCACCGAGGCCCAGAGCCGCACTATGGCCAGGAGGATATTAAGGCGGATGCAGGTCTTTAACTTGGTGCCCTCGATGCTCTACCCTGGCACTTCGCGTGCGATGCCCGTCGAGCGTATCCTTGGCGATCCAGCTATCAGAAATTCGTCAGACGACGTGTTTCTTCAAATGGCTGATCTGATGGCCTATTCCCTACTCCGCAAGGACCGTCCGCCTAAACATCCAATACTAGTTGCGCACGGCATCAAGAACGCCTTTGACCGTCTAGACAAGATTTTCCTGACGGTGGCACATCGGCCAGACCCACAGGGCGTAGTCAGGGCTTAGGGGGTGAGACCGCCCCGGAGGACGGCCTCGCCAGGCCAGAGCTTGGCCGAAAGGCACAAGGTGGTCTCGCACCATAATGGTAAGAGCCTATATTCCATTTGTCAAGAACGCGTAGGCACTTTAGCAGTTGCGTGCACCCAGTATACTGTAGGGTGTGAAGAGGAAAGCCAAGCACAAGGACACCAGCATATCACTGCATCCCCTCAGCATTGATGAGGCGCTGAAGAAAGCGATGGATGCTGGGCCGCTGCCTAAGAAGAAGGCTGGAGATACCAAGCCAAGCGCCCCTCTACCTTCCCCAGCAGATCATAGAAGCGCTCGCCGCCGGAAATCTTCCGGCGGTTGAACCTGAATTGAAACTCGTCTAGGTATTCCGGCAGGTGATTCCGCCCGATGTGGTGGAACGTGCCAATGATGCCCCTCTTCAACAGGCCCCAATAGACGGGGCACGCGGGCCGACGGGAGATGGGCAACTCTAACCAGTTGGCGACCGTTTGGCGACGAACGTGTCGCCAAGAGGGGCGACGCCAGGCAACGACACCGCATGTCGGTAGCGGTTCTCAGATACGTAAGCAGCCGTGAGGCGATGTCAGGGCACGGGACGAGACGTATGCCGGCGCTTTCGTAAAGCGCGGGTCGGGGGTTCGAGTCCCTCTCCCGGCTCCACCTTTTAGATACGATATCGGCCCCCGAAGGACGGCGGGCCGCTCCCTGGCAGCCAGTTGACAGCCAAGTTGACAGCCAAACCTCCCTGCATCCCCAAAGCGTAAAGAGGCGCCGACCACCGCCGGCTGCTGTCATCCACCCGGGTTGCTGTCAAAACTGCTGTCAATTCGCTTCGGGGGGGTGCCCGGAGCTATGCCCGCGCCGCCCTAACTCACATGGAGAGATAAGACTCGCTACCGTATTTTTATAAATTTCGGGATTTCGGAACCTCACCGCGCCTGTCTCTATGGGGTGGGCGAGTGTCAAGGAATGGCGAACAGCGAAGCATCGCACCTCTCCGGTTCAACACGGCACTAGGGGCAACCTCAACTGTCCGCCGCCGCGATTGTGCGCCTGGGCCGGGCGGCTGACCCCCTTAGGGAATCTTCCCTAATAGTCTCTTGGCCCGTATTGCGACGGCTCCCAATTCTGCAACCGGTGTCTTACACCCCTTCAACCAAGATTACATTAGTGGACGCTGCCCTGTGCAGAATATCCTTGGCTTTGGAGTATGCTGGCGAGTTGTACCACTGCCGAGCTTGCTCCATGCCCTCAAATTCCACCATTACCACCGTCTTGGGTTCCCAGTCTCCCTCCAATACCTCTACCATGCCGCCATGAAGTAATGTCTTCGACTGGAAAGGTGCCAGGGACTCGTTAGCAAGCTTGAGATATTCATCCGTCGCCGCCGGGTCGGTGACTTCTACATCAAAGATTATATACGCTGCCATAATCCTTTCCCTCCTTCTGCTTCGCCGTAGCGATTGTGCGCCTGGGCGGGGCGGCTGTCAACGAGGGGCTACGCGATTAGCCCTCCCGCCACCTCACCTCGAACAGCCGCACCGGCTCATCGAAACCCTTGAGGTTAGCCTCACCACGGTCGGCGAACAGGATGTCCTTGCCCTTGACCAGCTGCCTGACGACATCGGACACCAGTATCTCGCCACCGTTAGCAGTCGCGGTTATCCTGGCGGCCTCGTTCACCGCCGTCCCGAACAGGTCCTCATCCTCCGCTATCGGCTCCCCAGCGTTCAGGCCGACCCTCACCTTGATGGGCTCCTCTGCCGACTCGTTGTGCTCGGCGAACGCCCGCTGCATGGCGATGGCGCACTCTAGGGCTTTGGTCGCAGAGGAGAACGACGCCATGAAGCCGTCGCCCATCGTCTTCACCTCAGAGCCGCCGTGGGACTTCAGCGCGTCCCGCACCAGGCGTTCATGCTCGCGCAGTAGCTCGCGGACCTTGGCGTCGCCCAGCCGCTGGGTCAGCGCGGTCGAGCCCTCGACGTCCGTGAATAGGACAGTACGAAATGCGCCCGGCCCTGAGGGCTCGGCTACCGCTGTCGCCTCTTCGCCATCCTCTAGGAATTCGTGGATGGCGTCCAGCACCGCCTCGGAGTCATCCAAGGCGTACCCGCCGGACTCCCCCTCAAAGAGGGCGAGGCGAGCGGCCGAGGGCACGTCGTTGCGTTTGAGCTAGCCTCGCTGCTTGACTCTAGCCGTGGCCGGCAGCATGATCGTGTCGCTGCGGCTCAGACTGCCTGATGTGGGGTGGGCGGCTCCATGGCGGGACTATTCTACTCTATCGGCGCACGGAGTAGGGTCCGGTTGGGATACGGATTGCAGCGTGGACGCTCGGAGCTATGTCCATCACCCTGAGAAGGACGGTGCTGCGAGCACCTGCTCTGCGAAGCTCAGGCCATCCCCTCAAGCGTTCGTGCGTTCTCCTCTTCCCGTTCCGCGGCCTGGAGGAGGGCTTCTCTATTAGCCGCATCCGTCTCGTTCGCCGCGAGGACACGATACAGTGCGGCTCCGCTGCGTTCGAGGGTTGCGAGCAACGCCTTCTGCTCGGCGCTCGACTTGCCCTCGAATAGAGCCGCGAGCACCATCTCCGGGGGCTGCTGGACCGGCTTGTCGTTCATCGGACTGCTCCTTCTGTAGGTGCCGCTATTGTGACCGCGGGTGCGGGAAAATCAATGCCGCCTGCCCTCCGCCGCGATTGTGCCCGGGCTGGGCGGGTGTCAACGGAGGAGCCGCAATCAGTCAGGGTCGTACCGGGGCGGCTCCGTCACGCCCCACTGGCGCCAGTCGTAGACTCGCAGGGCCAGCGTCAAGCGTGGCTTCCAGTTAATCGGCTTGTAGGCGGGAAACTTCTCCCGGATCATCTCCCAGGCCCGGTCCCTCTCTTCGGGCCCGGCCTCCTCGACGGTGCAGCGCAGCAGCACGCCCTTCAGCAGCGCCCAGTTGTCGTCGTACTCGTCGATGAGCACGGCGAGGCGCGGATTCTCGCGGATCCCCTCCGCCGTGGCGTAGCGACTGCCGATGTCGACGTAAACGGTGGAATCGCCGTCGAACACCGGGCAGACGGGAATAGCGTGGGGCTCGCCGCCGGGCCTCACGCTGGCGATGCGGCATACGCGAGCGGCGGCCACGAACTGTTTCACGGGCTCAGGCATCGGTTGCATCAGTCCACTTCCTGGCTGCTGGTGGGCAGGCCGCGCGGCCCACCCATAGGGGGATTGTGCACTAGGGGGGGCGAGGTTATCAAACCAGACCGGCGGACGGCGAGGCGTCGCGCCTCTGGGGTTACGGGCCACCGGGGGTCCGCGACATCGCTGCCCGCCGCCGCAATTGTGCGCCTGGGCGGGACAGGTGTCAACGAGGGGCTGGGCGATGAGCCCTCCTGCCACCTCATCTCGATTAGCCACACTGGGTCGTCGAAGCCGGTGAGCTGGTGGGAGAGCCGCTGAAGCCGGGAGGAGGCTAAGAGTCTTAGCGGCCTAGGCTTCGTCTGAGCTGTGCTGTGCTCTGAGAACAAGAAGCGTGGCCAGCACGGCGGCTACCAGTGCGACAGGAAATATACGTCGCTTCATCGGATGGCTCCTTCCCCGAATACGGCCGCTAACGGGGGCATTATAGTCCAGCGCTGGAGGATGTCAAGATAATCGCAGAGGGTGATTAGGGTTTTTGCCTAACTCTCCCGCCACCTCACCTCGAACAGCCGCACGGGGGATCGCGCAGACGCCTGTGCGCGGCATGCTATACGTCAGCCGTTTGTCTGGGCCAACTCGCCTTGAACCAGCGCCGTCATCATAGCGTTCGGAGCGGGCTTGATCTTGCCCTTCCAATCGAGAAAGGCACCCGTCGAATAATCGCGCATCAGCAGCGTTTCGGTCACGGGTCGAAAGACCTCGTGGACCCATGTGCCGCGAATTGGCTTCACGCTGATCAACCTGCTTACGATTTCAATCTCGTCTCCCTGCGACGCGCTCTCGAAGAATTCGGCATCGTGCCGATATTGGAATGTGATGAAATCCTCATCCTTCATTCGTTCTAACGACCAGCCAACGACGTCTGCGGCCTGATATGTCGCCTCTTCCAACCAATTGAAGTACACGGCTGTTGCGACGCGGTCTGTCACGTCTAGTTCGTAGCGCCGCACCCGATGCCGCCAGCGAAACGGACGAGCACCGTTGTCCCGGGGTGTCACGAACGGCTTGAGTGGCGCCGGCACATGAGCCTCAGCCAGGGCGATGCAACTCGCGGGAACGCGGCGCGGACGGCCAGCCGAGTGGTCGCGGCAAACCCATTCGATCCGAGCCGAGACGACCGGCGCAATCTTGCCGCGCAGCGTCACCTCATGGCCGGATACGACGAGCGAGTGATCTGCATCGATCACCCACGTGGCGATTCTGACCTCATCGCCGTAGCGTACTGGCGCGTGGTACTGGATGGCTAGCTTCCGAGTATTCCAGAACGTGTCCTCGTCCACGCTGCGGAGGGCATCGAAGGTGGCCTGCTGCAAGTGTCGGAGGTAGACGGCGTTGTTCACATGCCCGAGCGAATCGCACTCATCGGTACGAGCGCGAAACGGGTACTCAAATACTGAGCCCATGGGCCTATTCCGACCTTCCAGGCCGCACTACGCCTCCCGCCACCTCACCGCGAACAGGCGCACCGCACCGTCGAAGGGCATCCTATGCCAGCTCGATGATCAGGCATGTATTCGTCCGCTCTACCCCCTGCAGCCGCTGAATCCCCTCGGTCACGGCCCAGCCCAGCCTGTCTAAGTCCTCCGACTCCACCAGGGCGATAACGTCGAAGGGGCCAGTCGTCGAGTCTGCCGATAAGACTTTGGCATCAGCAACGGCGAGCCGCTGGAGTCCCTGGTGGACGCCCCTCGCCGTCCCTGCCACGCACTCAATCAGGATGTACGCTCGAACCGGCATATCCAAATCCCCCTTCGTCGTCCGCCGTTGTGCACGGCTCCATCAGTCCTCTTCCCGCCACCTCACCTCGAACAGCCGCACGGACTCATCGAAGCCCTTCAACTGCCTTTCCCCAACGTCGGCGAACAGAAAGTCCTTGCCCTTGACCAGCTGCCTGACGACGTCGGACACGAGTATCTCGCCACCCATAGCGGTCGCGGTTATCCTGGCCGCCTCGTTGACCGCCGTCCCGAACAGGTCTTCATCCTCCGCTATCGGCTCCCCCGCGTTCAGGCCGACGCGAACCCGTATCGGCTCCTCCGCCGACTCGTTGTGCTCCGAGAATGCCCTCTGCATAGCGATGGCACACTCGAGGGCCTTGGTGGCCGAGGAGAAGGAAGCCATGAAGCCATCGCCCATCGTCTTCACCTCTGAGCCGCCGTGGGCCTTCAGCGCCTCCCGCACCAAGCGCTCGTGCTCCCGCAGCAGGTCTCGCGCTTTGGCGTCACCTAGGCGCTGGGTCAGGGCGGTAGAGCCCTCGACGTCTGTGAACAGGATGGTGTGAACGGCGCCGACGGTTGTCGGCTCGGCGCCGGCTGCGACCTCCTCGCCCTCGCCCAGGAATTTATGGATGGCATGTACAGAAGCTTCGACTAACTCGTCCGACGTGAGCCAAACCCCATCGAGGGTGCTCATGCTTGCGTTCGGTATTGCGGAGGCCAGTGAGCGCGTGATCTCGACGCCAGGGAACACGCCTTCGCGCGACCGAATCACCATCGTGGGCACTCTTACTCTAGGCAATAGAGAAGATACGTCAGAGGCGATCGATTCGGCTAAAGCGACGCGGCCGCTCTCCGGCGTGATGCACTCGCGCATGTAGCCGGCGAACTTGCGGGCAGGTTCACCAGCCGACCAGCCGAAAAAGACTTGGGCTGCGGTCTCGGTGAACATCTCCCAATCTGAATTCGCTAATGCTACCAACCCCTGGAGCTTGGGAATCTGGAGGAAATCAGAGGCTCGAGCGAACGAGTCGTACAAGATGAGATGGGCGACGCGGTCTGGATGACGAACCGCGTAGGCGATGGCGACTTGGCCGGCGTTGCCATATCCAGATAGATCGAACCTATCAAGCGCGAGGTGATCTGCAACTGCCTCTAGGTCCAGCAGTCGCGCGTCCACCGAGAGATCGTCCACGTCGCGCTGGGACAGCCCCGACCCTCTCGGGTCGTATCGGACCAGCGTCGTTCTTTCCGCCAGTCGCTCATGCCAAAGGCGGAATGTCGGAACCCCCCATTCCGCCTCTAGATGGCAAAACGGCCACCCCGTCATGATGACAAGAGCCCTCCCCTCCCCCATCGTCGTGAAGGCGATGCTCACCCCGTCTGTGGTCTGGGCGTACTGGATGCGCGGCTCCATGGCGGGACTATTCTACGCTATCCGCACCGCCATTTACTCGGGCCGGAACTGGATGAGCTGGCAGTAGTTCCCGTCCGGGTCGAGAAATGTTGAGATGACGCCGCCCCATTGCTCCCGCCCGGCGGTGCGGATGAACTTCACGCCTTGCCCTTCCAACCGGCCCTGCTCGGCAGTGAGGTCGTCTACGAAAAAGTTGATCAGCGTCCGATGTGGCTCCTTGGCGGTGCCCTTCGTCTCGCTGTGGCCGTCGATGAGGAAGACGGTCCCGCCAGCGGTGAAGGCGCGCTCCCCGACGTCAGGATTCTTTGGCAGCCCAACAGTGTCGGCGTAAAATGTCGCGAGCCGGTCAGCATCTTCACTTGTGACGTTCAGGATAAATTGATTCACTTTCATGACATACTCCCTTCAGTCTGATTCGGCACGAGTCGTGTGCAATCTCGGAGCACAGAGACCTGCCCGCCGGATGCGCGGCTCCGTGGCGGGACTATTGTAGTTGCTCAGCCTCGGAGAGCACGCTCGATCAGGGCGTTCGAGCGCAAGGTCGGGTCAAGAACCTTACGGGCGCTCTCAATGCCCGCGACGGGCAGAGCATTGGCATCAATCAGACCCAGCTGGACAAGCACAGACGCCTGATCCCAGTAGATGTGCTCGTGAGCTATCTGGCCGTCCCGTATCTGAATGATAGCGACCATCGGAACCTCGACCTGCTTTCCGCTCGGGGGAACGCCCGGGAGCATCCAGTCCATCTCAATCGTATGAGTGAACTTGAAGATCATTTCATCAACCAGTTGGTCGTCGCCAATGGTTCGTGAGACCGGGATCATCTCCGTGTCCGGCGGCATCTGGGGGATGAAGTACCTGGCGTAGAATTCTCTCATGCCATTCCGGCCCACACCCCCGGTCAGTACCGGGACGTGGTTAACATAGGCGTCCTCGGCCACCGTGCCGACGGCCTCCTCTGCGCTGCGAGTGACGAACTCGGACTGCAAGTGCTTCTCCCAGACTTCGACCACAGCCTGCTGAGAAGCCGCTAGACTCGCCTTTGGCTCGCTCATGATTCGCTCCTTTCCCCGCTTGCCTCATCCGTCATTTGGGACGTACTGGATGCGCGGCTCCATGGCGGGACTATTCTACCCCGTATTCGGTCGCCGTCGGGCTGTCACCACCAAACAGGCCGATTTCATACGTACCCCCTTGGGAGTAGCGTACGGTGCGACGGCTTCTCGAAGGGATGCCGCGATCTCGGTCGTGTCCTGTACATTCGCTTGTCTAATGGCTCTAGAGATAAGTCCGAATCTCAGCATGTTGCGAACGGTCTCGTCAAGACTACCGCTGCCTCCAATAGTTATCGTCGTATCCAGGCGTTCGAAGGCGACATCGGCGAATCCCGCCCCCTCCAGTATTGACCGGACGCGCCTCGAGTCAGCGAATGCGGTAGGCCCCGGCGCACCAGAGGGTCGCTCTGGAATCGGAATGTGCGTTGCCGCAGCCGAGAGAGGAACCGACATCCAGGGATTCTCTTCGATCTCGCGCCAACACACGAAGCCCATTCGTCCACCAGGGCGAAGAGCGCGGAGTAAGTTCTCAAAAGCCGCGAGAGGATCATCGAAGAACATGACTCCCATGCGGGAGTAGAGGAGGTCGAACTCCGAAGGCTCGAAGGCGAAGCTCTGGGCGTCAGCGTGCTCGAAACGGACGTTAGCGATCCGCGCCTCGTTCGCTCTATCGGCTGCTCGCTCCAGCATCGGCGTTGAGATGTCGATGCCGAGAACGAATCCGCCTGGCCCCACTCGCCGGGCCAATTCCAGCGAGGTATGCCCGCAGCCGCAGCCAATGTCGAGAACTCGCTCCCCCGGGGCCGCTTCCGCCCTGTCCATGGCGACAGCGCCGAGCGCAGCAAGCTGTTCATCGAGGACCTCTTGGAGCGCGACCCAGATGGGGCCTCCAACCTCATTCCAGTGCTGGCTCTGCTCGGCGTTCGGCCCTGCGGACTCAGGTGTGGTCATACGCTCCTCAGATGGCTATCGGTGGCCGGGGCGTACTGGATGCGCGGCTCCATGGCGGGACTATTCTACGCCATCAGGCGTCATACACCCAGAGTTACACCCTTACCAGCAGTCATCGGCGGTTAGCGGTAGCCGCCGGTGAACGGAGCCAGATATAATACGAACGTTCGCGGACGAGGGCAGACCCCACGGGGCGCTTTCGTAAAGCGGGTCGGGGGTTCGAGTCCCTCTCCCGGCTCCAGTTTTCAGATACGGAATCGGCCCTATCGTAAAGGTTCCGAGAGAGTGTAACGGAGGCGATCGATGCGCATAGCGGTATTCTTCGGTGGTACGAACGACGTCCATGGCCAGATACAGGCGGCGGTGGAGGCTGAGCAGGACGGCTTTGACGGGATCTGGTTTGGGCAGATCTTCGGGCCGGATGCCCTCACGGTTATCGCAATGGCGGGGCAGAAGACCAGCCGCATCGAGCTGGGGACGTCGGTAGTGCCGACGTACCCCCGGCATCCGGTTGTGATGGCTCAACAGGCGTTGACGGCGCAGGCGGCGGCGGGTGGACGCTTTAATCTTGGTATCGGATTGTCGCATATGCCTGTCGTCGAAGGGATGTGGGGGATGTCCTACGAGAGGCCTGCCGTCCACATGCGCGAGTACCTTTCCGTGCTGCGGCCGCTCCTCAAGGAAGGGCGGGTTAGTTTTAACGGGGAGTTCTTCCGCGTGAGCGCGACGGTCCAGGTCGTTGCGCCGGAGCCGCCGCCTGTGCTGATCGCGGCGCTGGCGCCGGTGATGCTTCGCCTGGCGGGTGAAGTGGCCGACGGGACGGTGACCTGGATGGTGGGTCGGAAGACGCTGGAGACACACATCGTGCCGCGTATCAATTCAGCGGCCGAGGCGGCCGGACGCGCGGAGCCACGGGTGGTGGTTGCTTTGCCGATTGCGGTGACGGACGACGTGGGCGATGCTCGGGAGCGAGCGGCGAGGTCTTTCCAGATTTATGGGACGCTGCCGAACTATCAGCGAGTCCTGAACATCGAGGGCGTCTCGGGGCCAGCGGAGGTGGCGGTTGTGGGCGACGAGAAGGAGGTTGAGGGGCAGCTGCGCGGCATTGCGGCGGCGGGAGCGACGGACTTTCTGGCCGGTATGTTTCCTGTCGGGGATGACGCTAGTGGCTCGCTCGACCGGACACGGGCGCTTCTCAAATCGCTGATCGGGAAGCTTTAGCGGGCGCGGGCCGGGGGCAGGACCCCTCTTCAGGCTCCAATTTCCGTATTTAGAGCCGATGGGCTGCATTCGCAGTAACATAGCCATCCCTTCACCGTCTTACCGTTAGAGCGCAGGCCCCTCTATTTAGGAGGGGCTGATGCGCTTTGCTCCAGGTGAGCAGTGATGGCAGAGCGTATAGATATCCGCGGGCAGAACCAGCCGGCGTCAGTCCCCTATCCGGCTAAGCTGACGTTGCCCTCTCAGCGGACGAGGATCATCAACCGCAAGCGACTGATCGACCTTCTGGCTGAGTACACGTCCCAACGAGTCACGATTGTCAGCGCCCCCGCAGGTTACGGCAAGACGACGCTGCTTCTGGACTTTGCCAGGAGCTGGGATGCGCCCGTCTGCTGGTACACGCTGGACGAGCGCGACCGCGACTTGCGGACGTTCCTCAGCTACTGGCTGGCCTGCGGCAGGGTCCACTTCTCCTCGTTCGGGGCGGAGATTGAGGAGGCGCTCAACGGGGGCGGGGAGGTGAGTGTGGAGCGCTGGGTAGACCTTATGGTCGCGGCTGTCGAGGAGGTTGATCAGCCGTTTGTCCTCATAGTCGACGATTTTCACTATCTGGATGAGACGGCGCCGGAGGTACGGAAGGTGTTTGAAGGCTGGATGTACCGTCTGCCCGCACACTGTCACCTCGTGCTCTCAACGCGCACCCAACCTGATCTGGCCATCCTGCCGATGTTGGCCGTACGCCGGGAGGTGGCGACGGTGGCGGCGGCGGCCTTCGCCTTTACCTGTGATGAGGTCGCGCAGCTCTACCGCGATGTGTTGAACAAGGAGATAGCCCTGGATGACGCGCAGCACTTGGCCGACATGACGGAGGGATGGGTGGCGGCGCTTATCCTAATGGTGGACAAAGTACAGGCCGCTCGAACCTCGATATCGCTGGAGCAGCTCAAGGATTCGGACACGCTGTTCCAGTACATCGGCCAGGAGCAGTTCAGCGTGCAGCCGGAGGATGTGCAGCAGTTTCTCATGGGTAGCGCGGTGCCTCGGAGGATGGATCCCAAGTGGCTGGACGAGCTGCTGGGGATAGAGAACAGCGAGAAGATGATCAGCTACCTGGAGCGGCGTAACCTGTTCGTTGCGCGTGAGGAGGCGGACCCAGAGCGCTATCGCTATCACAAGCTGTTTCGGGCTTTTCTGGTAAGTCGCCTGCGTACACAGGAGCCGAAGCGGTTCACGGAGCTCAATGAGCGGGCCGCCGAAATGTTCGAACGGGAGCGACAGTGGGAGGAGACCGTTTATCATCTTCTCCAGGCCAGGGCGTGGGAGCGCATCGTCCACATCACGGAGCGTGTCGGCCGCAGTCTGTTCGAGCAGGGGAAGTGGGACACGCTGGCGGACTGGTTGGAATCGATTCCGCCGGACGAGCTGGACGCTCAGCCCAGGCTGGTTCTCTGGAAGGCCCGCATCCTCCACTACCTCAATCAGCTCGATCAGGCCCTCGCTGTCCTCGCTCGTCCAATCCAGGCCTTCGAGGCCGATGGCGAGTGGGTCTCCTTGGCGGAGGCGCTTGTCACCAAGGGGATGTGCCTGCGTATGAAGGGCGCCTACCAGGAGGCGGCTGAGGTGCTGAGCAAGGCGCGATCTCTCCTGCTGAAGCATGACGGGCCGATATCTGTGCTCACCGAGGCCCGCAAAGAGCTGGGCATCACGCACGGGATGGCTGGCGAGTTCACTATGGCGCTAAAGGAGCTGAAGGGGGTCCTGGACTTGTACCAGGACCAGGGCGACGCCTACAACATCGCCCACGTCAGCGACCAGTTGGGCATCACCCTCGCCAACGTGGGTCGCCTCGGTGAGGCGGTGGGCCATCTGGAGCGAGCCCGCGTCCGCTGGCTGAAGATGGGCAACGACGAAATGCTGGTGCAGACCCTGACCAATCTGGGGATGCTTTACTACTATCAGGGCGAGTTGGACCGCGCTGAGGAGGTGAACCGCCAGGCGTTGGAGAAGGCCCGCTTGCAGGGCAGCGTCTTCATCGAAACTCATCTATTGGACTCCCTGGCTAGCATCCAGCGCGACCGGGGCCAGGCGGCTCAGGCGATCGAGCAGTACCGCCGCGCTTTGGACCTCGCCCCCGAGCTGGACGACGCTTATCTCAGCATCTACATCATGGATGGCCTGGCCAACGCTCAGCGCTTGTCCGGCCAGGTCGGCGACGCTGAGGCGACAGTCAAGCGGGCTGCAGCTGAGGCTGAGGAACGGGGGGGTGTCTTCGAGCTGGGCATCTGCAATGTCACCTTGGGCCTCATCCAGCGCGACCGCGGACAGCTAAAGGAGGCCGTCGACTCCCTGGAACGGGCGGTCAAGTTGTTAAAGGAGGGCGACGCTAAGCGGGAGCTGGCAAAGGCGTACTTTCACCTGGGAGAGGTTTATTTCTCCCTGAGGCGAAAGCGGCTGGCCCTGGATTGTCTGGATGCTGCCGCCAAGATGGTGGTTGAGTTGGGTTACGATCACTTCCTCCGGTTGGAGGCGGGCCGGGCGCTCCTTCTTGTACAGTATGCCGCGGCCCACAAGCTGGCTGACGGCTACTACGCCCGCATGTTGAAGACGGTTAAGAGCGCCGCGCCGGCGCCGGCCGCAATCGGCGATGAGGGGGCCGATCGGGCAGAGGCTGACTCCGGTCTGGCCGCTTTCGGGTTCGGCCACCTGCGGGTGGAGATGAACGGACGGGAGGTCACGGACCTGGAGTGGCGGAGCGAGAAGAGCAAGGAGATGTTCTTCTTCTTCCTCTGCAACCGCAGGCCGCTGCGAAAAGAGGAGCTGGTGACCGCTCTCTGGCCGGACCTGCCCAACGAGAAGACGAGCAGCCTGTTCCACTCCAACCTATACAGGCTACGTCAGGCCCTCTATCCGGAATGCATCGGCAAGGACAGCGGGCGTTACATCCTAGACCCGCACGGCAGCTTCCGGTTTGACGTGGATGAGTTTCAAGAGGCGCTGAAGAAGGCAGAGGAGCTGCCGCCGGCAGGCGATGGGGCGATGCCTCTAATGGAGAAGGCGCTGGCGCTGTATACGGGCCAGTTCGGGCAGGAGTTCTACACGGAGTGGGTGGAGACGATGCGATGGCAGTTCGAAGAGCAGCACATGCGGCTCCTGACGACCATGGCCGGCGCGTATACCGAGCGGGGGGAGTACAAGCGCAGCGCTGACCTCTGTCAGCAGATACTCAGCTTGGACGAATATAACGAGGCCGCCTGGTACCGCCTGATGAGTAACTACGTCTTGGCCGATCAGGTGGAGGCGGCTACCTTCTGCTACCGCAAATACGTCGACATCGTCTCCGAGGGCGTGGGTGGAGAGGAGATCCCGGAGTTTGAAGAGATCTGCAGCCGGATTCGAGACAAGCGCTAAACTCTGGCGCGAGCCGTAGCATCAGACGCCAGAGAGAGCGGCCGAAAGGCCGCTTTTTCCTATTTGGGAGAGGTACGCGAGTTTACGGCGAGATTTCGGCGAGAGGGGGCTGGCAAACTGGTGGCAGGAGAAGATGATGAAACTTAGTTTGCTGGTTCTGATGGTAGCGCTGGCCCTGGCCATGGTCGCTGGGCAGAGCGCTTTTATCTAGGATTATTCGCCGATGGAACGCTTAACCGAGTTTGCGGCGAGGTTTCGGCGAGAGGGCCCTGGCAAACTGGGCGTAGAGGCTGATAAATGAGACTTGGTTTGATCGTCCTGTTTGTGGCGCTTCTGCTGGCGGCGATAGCCGGGCAGAACTCACTGCTCCAGTCCACGGAAGCGCAGGACAGCACTATTGCCATCACTGCCTGTGCTGTCCAGGGGAATGGCTGTGGTCAGCCTCCCCTGGACAGCTCCTCGGGCACTATTGTCCTGGATCACCGAGTGTTTAGCGGAGGCTGCGGTAGCGTTGACCTCCACGTAGTCCGCTATGTGCCGGCGGACAGCGCGAGCGGGGAGTCTGCGGTCGCGCAATGGTGCTCCTGAGCTAGAGAATAGGTAACAGACGGGCCGCCGGAAGCCTGCGCGGGCTTCCGGCGGCTTTTTCTTGACCATAACGCTCATAATCTCCCATTTCGGCCTGATCTATTTGGGATTTCTATCGTTGCCCCTTGACATCCCTATGATATTGCGGTATCAATGGAATACCCTTAATTAGGGGAATCCGTCCGGAGAAAGGGGGTACCATGAAAGCACGACTGCTTTATTTGGCGTACTCGCTCGCGGTCATCGGCGCTCTAGTAGCGTCCTCCTCCGCGGCCTGGGTGTGGCGCTAAGCGACCGAAACGCGATCGCCCCTCAAACTGAATAACGCCCCGCTCCAGTTCCCCGGTAGTCTTTCCAGGATATTGACAAAGCGATGGCGGCTGGCCTTCTCGAAGTTTGATCTACGCTTCGGGTGGCTGGTTCTTCTGGCTCTTCTGGTTCAGGCTGTCGTAATCTACGTCGACTTTGGGGACGCAGATGTACTACGCAGGTTCGTCTTTCCTGCCTCTTACGTTCTCCTGGTGGCGTTTGTGGTCCTGAACCGACGGCGGGTAGGATTCCTGGTAATCGGCGTTGGCATGCTCCTGAACTTCGTGGTCATCGTGGCCAACGGAGGGCTGATGCCTATCGCTCCCGCCACAATGGAGAGAGCGGCTCTCGAAGACGAGCTGGTGGAGCTGGAGCTGGGCGATTCGGTGCCGCAGACCAAGAACGTTCTCCTGGATGAGGGCGATACTCGTCTGGAACTGCTCTCCGATCGCATAACCTGGGGGTCCCCGGGTCCCGTTCCCGTGTTCAGCATAGGCGATGTTGTCATTGGGATCGGGCTTATTATCGTCCTCGTGGAGTTACTCCTCCCTAAGTTACAGCGGCCGCCACGAGATCGGCCGTCCCTGACTTAGGCACGCCCGGCTTCAAGAAGGGCGCCTGGGCGGGCCACTCGCTGTCCGTGGCCCTCCTTCAATGAGTCTGCGCCGTGCTATTCGGCGCGTTCGGCGCGTATTCCGCTTCCGCTCCCGGCTTCTCTCCTCCTCAGATTTCCGTGACTTCTTCCGAAATCCGTTGCCGGCGCCTGTAACGCTTGGCCATGGTTGTTCATCACATTAATTGTGACTACTATCGCCGGTCAATATTCGGTTATGTCTGTAACGATTAGGTCGGAGGGGTGAGATGAGACTCTTGTCTTCACGTTGGTATATCGGAGCCGCACTGCTGTTAGCCGCCGTTGCGCTGGTGACCCTCGCTGCCTGCACTGGCGGGGATGGAGGGCCGATCTCCGGCGATCTTGCTGAGGACCAGACGCTGCGGATCGCGCTGGATGGGGAGCCCGACAATATCGACCCCAGCGTCGCTGATTTTGCGACGTCGGTGACGGTGTCCAAGAACCTCTTCGCCACCCTTCTCCGCTTCGACCCGATCACGGGTGAGGCGACACCGTACGTGGCTATCGAAGTGCCGAGCAGCGAGAACGGCGGGATCAGCGATGACGGTCTGACCTACACCTTCAAGCTGCGTGAGGACGCGGTGTGGGAGGACGGCCAGCCGATCACCGCCCACGACTTTGTCTACGCGATCCAGCGCCTGATGGACCCGCGCCTGGCCTCCTACTACGGCGCCACCTACTACACGGAGATCATCGAGGGTGGCGCCGACCTGGCGTTCACCGAGGACGTGGGCGAGGCGGCGATCGAGCAGCTGCGCGCTAACGTCAAGGTTGGGGCAGTCGACGATCGCACGCTGGAAGTCACGATCACGCGGCCGTCCACGACCTTCAACCTGCTGATGGCGCTGTGGCCGACCGCCGCCCTGCGGCAGGACGTGATCGAGCAGTACGGCGATATCACCAACACGACCTGGACCGAGGCGGGCAACCTGGTGGCCAGCGGCCCGTTCCGCCTGGCTGAGTGGAACCACGGCAGCAGCATCGTCCTGGAGAGGAACCCAAACTTCTGGGACGCGGAGATGGAGCCCGTGCTAGACCGGGTGGTGTTCCAGATAATCGAAGACGAGAATACGGCGTTTGCGGCCTACCTGGCGGGTGACCTGGATGCGGTGCCGGTGCCCGTCGCTGACCTGCGAAGCATCGCCGATGACGAGAGTTATACGAACGAGCTGCGGCGGGTCCCCCTCGCCGTGACGTTGGCCTTTGAGTTCAACCAGACGCGCCCGCCGTTCGATCAGCAGATGGCGCGGCAGGCGTTCTGCCAGTCCGTGGACCGGCAGACGCTCGTGAATGAAGTGCAGCAGGGCCAGGGCGTACCGACCACTTCCTGGCTGCCGAAGGGGTTGGACCCGTTCTTCATCGACGATCGCGGTCAGAACCTCTCCTTCGACCCGAACTCGGCGGTCAAGCTGGTGCTGGACACCACCTCAGGCGGCGCAGCCTACCCGTCAGTCACGTTCAGCTTCGCGAACGTCGGCCCCAACTCCACGCGCGCGGAGTTCCTCCAGGGCCAGTGGAGCGAGAACCTGGGGATTGATGTCACGCTTGACCCCATGGACCCGCCCGCCTTCGGTGAGGCGTTCGGCACCGGTAACTTCGATATGGCCTTGATCGGCTTCGGGCAGGACTATCACCACCCGGAGAACTGGCTGCTCATGTGGATCACGGACGGCGGCCTGAACGCCGGCGGTTACAGCAACCCCGAGTTCGATGCCACCGTGGACGAGGCGCTGAATGAGACCGACCGGGACGAGGCGGTGGCTCTATGGCAGGAAGCGGAACGGATCCTGCTGGACGAGGACGCGGCGCTGTGCCCCTTGTTCAACGCCGAGAACACGTGGCTGGTGAAGCCGTACGTTAGCGACTTCGTTATGACCGGCGCCGACGGCCAGCCGGGAGACTTCTTCTATTGGAAAACGACCATTCTGGACCACTAGACGAGGGTATCCGCTTGGGGGCTGCACGTCGCAGCCCCCAAGCGCACCC
This sequence comes from uncultured Dehalococcoidia bacterium, assembly GCA_964649215.1. Classification (GTDB taxonomy): domain Bacteria; phylum Chloroflexota; class Dehalococcoidia; order SM23-28-2; family RBG-16-64-32; genus JADFNQ01. The sequence continues at coordinate 16,052 of CAZYOV010000012.1, read as the reverse complement.
GTAAAGCCATGACGGGCTACTTGATCCGGCGGCTACTCTGGTTAGCGCCGGTTCTCTTCTTTGCGGCGCTGGTTACCTTCCTGCTCATGCACCTGGTCCCAGGCGGCCCCTGGGACACTAATGATCGCCGGATCTCGCCTGAGCTGGAGGAGCAGCTCGAGAACAAGTACGGCCTGAACGAGCCCATCTGGCAGCAGTTCCTCACGTTCTCCTGGAACGCCGTCCAGGGGGACCTGGGCGTGTCGTTTCAGTACCAGGACCGCCCCGTCACCAGCATTATCCGTGAGGGTGTGGAGGTATCGGCGGTACTGGGCCTCATGGCGCTGACGTTCGCGCTGGTGGTGGGGGTGACCCTGGGGGTGGTCGCCGCCGTCAGGCAGAACAGCGTCATCGACTACGTGTCCGTCTTCTTAGCGACCGCGGCGGCCAGTACGCCGAGCTTTGTGCTGGGCATCCTGCTGATCTTGGTGTTCGCCGTGCAGCTGGGGTGGTTGCCTGTCTTCGGCTGGGAGAAGACTTGGTGGCTGTTACCCAACTGGAAACAGGCGATCCTGCCTACCATCACACTGGGCGCTCTGCCGGCGGCCTACATCGCTCGGATCACGCGCGCCGCCGTGCTGGAGGTGCTGGAGGAGGACTACGTGCGTACCGCCCGCGCAAAGGGTCTCCAGGAGCGGCTGGTCCTGGGGCGGCACGTCCTGAAGAACGCAATGATACCGGTGCTCACGGTATCGGGCCCGATCGCCGCGAGCCTGGTGACGGGGTCGTTCATCGTGGAGACGGTGTTCGCGATTCCGGGCCTGGGCAAGCAGTTCGTCACTTCGGTGTTTCAGCGCGACTACGGGATGATCATGGGCATCACGATCTTCTACGCCTGGGTGATCGCGATGGCGAACCTCCTCGTCGACGTGATGTACGTGGGCGTCAACCCGAGGATTAGGTACTAGGCGATGGCGAGAGTGGTAACCCTGGGCAAGCCGCTGGCGGCGGAGCAGCCGCCGGCGCAGCGCTCGCTCTGGCGCGACGCCGCCCGCCGCCTCCTGCGCAACCGGCTCGCTGTCGTCGGACTGCTGGTTGTGCTGACCATGGTTGTGCTGGCCGTGTTCGCCGGACAGATCGCCCCGCACGATCCGAACGCCCAGGACTGCGCCAGGGGCGCCCTGCGCGGCCCTAGCTCCGATCATCCGTTGGGGACGGATGCTGTCTGCCGGGATGTCCTATCGAGGCTGGTATTCGGTGCGCGGGTATCCCTTTCGGTGGGGATTCTCACGCAGGTTGCGGTGCTCCTTATCGCGCTGCCTATCGGCGCGATAGCGGCGCTATCGACCCGCCTGGTGGACAACATACTGATGCGCTTCACCGACCTGACTTACGCCTTCCCCGACCTGCTGCTGATCATCATCCTGAGCCGCGTGCTGGCGGACGTCGCCGTGCCGGGCGGCAGCCTTACGGTGATCATTCTGGCGATCTCCCTGGTGGGCTGGGTGACGATCGCGCGGCTGGTGCGGGCCCAGATGCTGTCCCTACGGGGGCGGGAGTACGTCATGGCGGCGGAGGCGCTGGGCGCGAGCCGGTGGCGAATAGCGGTGACGCACCTGCTGCCGAACAGCCTGGGGCCGGTAATCGTGGCGCTGTCGTTCGCGGTGCCGCAGGCGATCTTCGCGGAGGCCGCGCTGAGCTTCATCGGCATCGGCGTTGCCCCGCCGCAGGCGACCTGGGGCGGCATGGTGGACGCCGGCTACGCGGCGGTCTACTCCGTGCCGATGCTGGTGGTGTACCCGGCCGTGGCGATCGGCCTGACGATGATGGCGTTCACGTTCATCGGTGATGGGCTGCGGGACGCGCTGGACCCGCGGGCGGCGCGGCGGATCTAGCCAGCGCCGGTCTGGCGAGTCCAGGCGGCCATGTCGAAGTAGTCGCGCCAGGCCTTGATCTTGCCGCTCTCGATCTCGAACACGCCGGCCACCGGCAGTTCGACCTTCTTGCCGGCCATCTCGAATCGATCGACGCGCTCCGTGAACACTATGTTGCCGGCCTCGGCGATGTTCAGCGTCTCCCAGTCGATCTAGGTGGTGGGCGAGACGATCTGCTGGAGGATGGTCTTGATGGCGGGCTTGCCCTGCATGGGCGGCATGGGCATGTTGTGGTAGACGGCGCCCTCGGCGAAGAAGCCGAGGATCTCGTCTACGTCGCGGTTGGACCAGGCTTTGCAGAAGGCTGTGACGAGGTCTGTGTTATCGGACACGGCGGTCCTCCTTTATGATTGCGGTTTAGTGTCGCTCAGGCCGGGTTCGGTCATCTTCGCCGGGTCCAGGATGAGGTCGAGGTCCTCCTCCGATAGGTCCGTCTTCTCGCTCGCCACCTCGCGGACGGTGCGGCCGCTGGCCGCGGCCTCCTTGGCGATGGCGGTGGCGTCGTCGTAGCCGATGACCGGCGCCAGGGCGGTGGCGATGGCGAGGCCACGCGCCACCGTCTGAGGGCCGCGCTCGGTGGCGCGCAGCCCTTTGACGCACCGTTCGCTGAAGTTGGCGCTGCCGGCCGCCAGCAGCTCGATGCTCTCCAGCAGGTTGTGGGCGGCTACCGGCATCATCGTGTTTAGCTCGAAGTAGCCGCCCTGGGCGGCGACGCTGACGGCGGCGTCGTTGCCGATAACCTGGGCGGCCACCTGGATGAGCGACTCAGCGATGACGGGGTTGACCTTGCCGGGCATGATGGAGCTGCCTGGCTGCACCTCCGGCAGCGCCAGCTCACCCAGACCGGCGCGGGGGCCCGAGCCCAGCCAGCGGATGTCGTTGGCGATCTTCATCAGGCTGACGGCGATGGTGCGCAGGCTGCCGCTGGCCTCCAGAACGGCGTCAAGTGTGTTCTGGGCCTGGAAGTGGTTGTCCGTCTCGCGGATGGAGACAGCCAGCTCCTGTGAGAGGACGGCGCAGACGCGGGAGGCGAACTGCGGGTGGGTGTTGACGCCGGTGCCGACGGCGGTGCCGCCGAGGGCGACCTCCGAGAGCTCTTCCTGGGCGCGGCGCAGGCGGCGTACGCCGCGCTCCGCCTGCCCGGCGTAGCCGAGGAGTTCCTGGCCCAGCCGGATGGGGGTGGCGTCCTGAAGGTGGGTACGGCCGGTCTTGACGACGCCCCAGAGCTCCTCCGACTTGCTCTCCAGCGCGGCCTGGAGGCGCTGGAGGGCGGGGATCAGCCGCGCTTCGATGGCGACCAGGGCGGCGAGGTGGATGGCGGTGGGGATGACGTCGTTGGAGGACTGGCCCAGGTTCACGTGGTCGTTAGGGTGGACGAGTTTGGAGCCAAGCTGGCCGCCGAGTATCTCCGTGGCACGGTTGGCGATTACCTCGTTGGCGTTCATGTTGGTGGAGGTGCCGGAGCCGGTCTGGAAGATATCGACGACGAACTGGTCGTCCAGGTTGCCGTCGGCGACCTCGCGGGCGGCTTTAGCGATGGCATCGGCGGTGTGTTCGTCCAAGAGGCCAAGCTCAGCGTTGACGCGGGCGGCGGCCAGCTTGATGAGGCCCAGCACGCGGATGAAGGGGCGGCCGAAGCGCAGCTCGCTTATGGGGAAGTTGAGGACGGCTCGCTGGGTGGAGGCGCCGTAGTAGGCATCGGCGGGGACTTCCATGGGGCCCATGGAGTCGCGCTCGGTGCGGGTGGGGTCTTTGCTGGCCATGGGCACGCCTCCGATAACCGGTGCCAGAAACACGAAACACGCAGCCCGTGCCGCGTGTTTCGTGTCGCGAGTTTCGTGCAGGGGCTACATGAGTTTGATGGAGACGCTCTTGGTCTCCATGAAGATTCCCATCCCTTCCTGGCCAAGCTCGCGGCCGATGCCGCTCTGCTTGTAGCCGCCGAAGGGCATCTGGGGGATGCCGGCGGTGTGGTAGCAGTTCACCCAGACGCTGCCGGCCTTTATTCCCTTAGCGAACTTGAACGCCTTGTTGATGTCGTTGGTCCAGACGGCGGCGGCGAGGCCGTACATCGTGTCGTTGGCGATCTGGAGCGCTTCCTTCTCGTCCTTGAACGGCATGACGCTCAGTACCGGGCCGAAGATCTCCTCCTGGGCTATCTTCATGCGGTTGTCCACCTGGTCGAAGATGGTGGGCTCGTAGTAGTAGCCCTTATCGTACTCGTCGCCGGTAAGGCGCCCGCCGCCCTGGACCAGCTGGGCGTTCTCCTGCTTGCCGGCGTCAACGTACTCAGTGACAGTCTTGAGCTGCTGCTCGGAGACTATGGGGCCCATGCGGGTCTGGGGGTCCATCGGGTCGCCCACCTTGAGGCCGGAGGTGAAGTTCGTGAACATGTTAAGGAACTGGTCGTGGACATCCTGCTGGACGAGGATGCGGGAGCCGGCCTGGCACACCTGCCCGGCGTTGAGGTAGATGCCGAACAGGGAGCCGATGACGGCGCTCTGGAGGTTGGCGTCGGCGAAGATGATGTTGGGTGACTTGCCGCCGAGCTCCAGGGAGATCTTCTTGACGTTGCCGGCGGCGGCCATCATCACCTCTTTGCCTACCTCGGTGGAGCCGGTGAAGGCGATCTTGTCCACCAGGTCAGAGGCGGCCAGACGGGCGCCGGTGTCCTTACCGGGGCCGCTGATGACGTTCATCACACCCGCCGGGCAGCCGGACTCGTTGAGGATGCGGCCCAGCTCGAAGGTGGTGCAGGGGGTGTAGGTGGCGGGCTTTATGACGATGGTGCAGCCCACGGCCAGGGCGGGTGCTACCTTCCAGGTGGCGAGGAGCAGGGGGAAGTTCCAGGGGGTGACGATGGCTACTACGCCCACGGGCTCCTTCAGGATCAAGCCCAGGGCGTCGTCCACGTAGTTGGAGACGACCTGCCCCTTGATGTCCAGGGCGAGCCCGGCGTAGTAGTCAAACACGTCTGCGGTCATAGCGACTTCCATGCCCGCCTCGCTGAGGGGCTTGCCGACCTCGGAGGCGAGGAGACGCGCGAGCTCGTTATGCTCTTCGCGGATCTTGTTGGCGGTCTTGCGCAGGACTTCGGCGCGCTGGCGGGCGGGGGCCTTAGCCCAGGAGCCGCTATCGAAGGCGTTGCGAGCGGCCAGGATGGCGGCGTCGGTATCCTCCACGCTTGCCTTTGGGCAGGTGGCGACGACCTCGCCGTTGGCCGGGTTGTGCCTGTCGAACGTCTCACCGGACTTAGGGGCGACGGAGTCGCCGTTGATGAGGAGCTGGTAGGTCTTGCCAGTGACGGCCTTTGTGGCGGTCTCGGTGGTCATGGGGCCTCCTTCTAGAACAGGGACGGATTCCGCAATCGTTCATTATAGCCGCTGCGGTGGGGCGATGCTAGCGCTGGGGCTATACGTCTTCGCGTTGACCGTCGCCCAGGGCGGCCTGGGCCGTGGCCAGACGGGCGATGGGCACCCTGAGCGGGGAGCAGGAGCCGTAGTCCAGGCCGGCGGTGGCAGAAGGGGATGCTGGCCGGGTCGCCGCCGTGCAGGCCTCGATCTCTCACGTCAGGTGCTTCGCAGATAGAGACTGTTCCCCAATCTAGGACGTGATTGAAGGCCCGTAGTGGAAGGCATTCGCGGCCCAGCGTTCGTAACACTGCCCAGATTCTTCCGTCATGATTAGATGAAGCCCAGGTAGCAATTCGGCAGACAGATGACCGGCGAAATCGAGGTTGACGCCATTACTGACGACGCCCAAGTGGCACAGACGCCAGTTCCCGTCTCTCCCGACGTGGCCGATCCCCTCCGCTCATTGCGGTTGGTGAAATGGCTCACGCGGCTGTTTGTCTATCCGGGCGTGACTTTGCTCATGCCCCTGGATCACATCCTATCAGGTCTCACCTGGGAACAGGCCATCTCCGTCCACCTGGGGGGATACGTTATCGCCACCATCGCCATCGAGCTTGCGTTCAATCAGGCGTTCAAGCTGCGTAAGCACGCCGCCTATCCCAATGTGCTCGTCATGGCACTGGGAGAGGCACGGACGGTGGACGCCGCCGCCCGGCTCGCTCTACCTGTGCTCCATCGTCTCCTGGGCGTCCGCGCCTCCTTCATCGCCCTCGCCGGCGACGAAGCCGAACACAGCCTTGCGTCCGCTTTCGGCATGAGCCGGACGGACGCCCAACGCTATCTACAGGCGGGAGCATCTAGCATCCGGGAGGCTACGCATATTCAGCAGCCGGTGCGGTGGGAACCGGACGGCACCAAATCAGGCGAGGTCAGGTTGAACGGCGATGAACGGCTGCTCTATCTCCCGGTAGTCGCCCTTCAGCAGCCCATCGGCGTGCTCGCCGTCGTAGGTCGCAAGAGGAACGGCGACCTGAAGGACGACCAGCTCTTGAGTAACATCGGCAGCGCCCTCGGCTTCTCCCTGGAGAATCTCCGTCAGGAGGAGGCTCTGCGTGAAAGCGAGGAGAGGTTCCGCGATCTGTACGAAAACGCTCCCCATTGCGATTTCACGGTAGACATGGATGGCACAATCCGCATGGTCAACAATACTTGTGTCGAACTGCTCGGTTATGCTCGGGATGATCTGGTTGGCCGGTCGATCCTTGACCTGTACGCGGATACGGCGGCAGGGAAAGACAAGGCGCGGCTGCTGAATCAGCGGATTCGTTCGGGCAAGGAGGTTGATGGCGAAGAATTGGAGATGCGCCGGGCGGATGGACGACGATCTGGGTCAGTCTCACGGTGCGGCTGATACGGGACACACAGGGGCTAGTCCTTGGACGCCGAGGCGTGGTTGTGGACATCACCGAGCGTAAGCGGGCGGAGGAAGCCCTGCGGGTGAGCGAGATGAAGTTCCGCACTCTGGCGGAGACCTCGGCCGCTGCCATCTTCATCGACCGGGGCACGCGGTTCGTGTATGTCAACTCTGCGTTGGAAGAGATCACTGGCTACTCGCGGAAAGAGCTGCTGGCGATGGATCTCTTGGACGTGATCCATCCCGATTTTCGAGAGCTAGTCAAGGATCGGGGAGAGGCGCGCCTGCGGGATGAACGGGTCCCCCCTCGTTATGAAATAAAGGTCCTGACCAAAAGCGGGGAAGAACGCTGGGTCGATGTAACTGCGAGCCTTATCGAGTTCGAAGGCGAGCCGGCCGTGCTGGGAACGGCGTTTGACGTCACCGATCGCAAGCAGGCGGAAGAGACGATCAAGCATATGGCGTACCATGACTCATTGACTGACCTGCCCAACCGCGCCCTGTTCGAAGACCGTCTCGCCGTGACGCTGGCGCAGGCGCGTCGCAAGGAGCAGACGGCGGCTGTGCTGTTCCTCGACCTGGACCGGTTCAAGGTCGTAAACGATACGGTGGGCCACGCCCTGGGAGACCGGCTCCTGCAGGGTGTCGCCGGCCGGCTGAGCGGCCTCGTGCGTGAGGGGGATACCGTCGCCCGCGCGGGGGGTGACGAATTCACGTTGCTGCTGCCGGAGGTGGTGCGGTCTGAAGATGCGGTTGAGGTCGCGGAAAGGGTACTGGATGCCCTCAGACAGCCGTGGGTGCTCAACGGCCACGAATTCCGCATTACCACCAGCATCGGCATCGCGATATACCCTGCCGATGGGGAAGACGCCGATTCCCTGCTGAGGAACGCCGATACGGCCATGTACCGTGCCAAGGATCAGGGCGGAGATGACTACAAGCTCTACACGCCGAAGATGAACGCCAGGATTGCGGAGCGGCTGGCGCTGGAGAACAGTCTGCGCCACGGGCTGGAGCGTGGGGAGTTCTTGGTCTACTACCAGCCTCAGGTTGATATCGCTTCCGGAGGGATCGTCGGCATGGAAGCTCTGGTGCGCTGGCAGCACCCTGAGCGGGGCCTCGTCTTTCCAGCGGAGTTCATCCCGGTGGCGGAGGAGACCGGCTTGATCGTGCCGCTTGGCGCCTGGGTGCTGCGGACCGCGTGCGCGCAGAACAAGGCATGGCAAGTGGCCGGCATTTCTCCCATGCGGGTGGCGGTGAACCTGTCGGCGCGACAGTTCCAGCAGCGCGACCTCATTGAGGTAGTGCATGAGGTGCTGAAAGAGACCGGCCTGGAAGCCCGGTGGCTGCAACTGGAGATCACTGAAGGGGTAGCGGTGCAGGATGTGGAGTTCAACATCACGATGCTGCGCGAGCTGAGAGAGATGGGGGTCCAGATAGCGATCGATGATTTTGGCACCGGTCACTCCTCGCTCAGCTATCTGAGCCGTCTTCCCATCGATGTGGTGAAGATCGATCAGTCCTTCGTCCAGGATCTGACCACGGATCCGAATGGCGCCGCTATCGCCAGATCGATAATCGTCATGGCGCACAACCTCAAGCTGCGGGTTATCGCCGAGGGCGTGGAGACTGAAGAGCAGCTCGCATTCCTCAAGAAGCGGCGCTGTGACGAGATGCAGGGGTATCTGTTCAGCAAGCCGGCGCCCGCGGAGGCGTTCGAGGAGATGCTGAGGCAGAGTGGCCGCACGTCACGAGCCCGCAGGCCTGTTGAGGCTAGCCGCTAGGCCGGAAGACGTTCCGTTCGCTGTCTTCGTCGGGGCTGACGTGGCCGGAGGCGCCGACAAACTCCTCGCGTGTCATCGCCCACAGTAGGTCAGTATCCGGCGGTGTGTTGGCGATGAAGCGGGCGCCCGGCTTCTCCCCGTCTCCCAGACGGCCGATGATGATGCCCAGTTCCGGCTCACCATCGCGGTTGAACTGAACGGTGTAGCTCTCCACGCTGGCGGGGCCTTCGGCTTGCTCCACGGTGGGCGGGCTCTCCATCTTCTCCAGCGCGGCTTGATCGATCTGAGGATCGGTCCGTCGCCAGCTTTCGGTGGGGGGACGGCCGGCGCTGTACACGCCGGCGGCGTGCTTGGTGGCGAACCAGCCAAGGCCGGTGAGCAGCGCCTTGGCATTGGGATCCTCGCGCAGGCGGGCCACGGCGGCAGCCACGGAGTGCATCACGTAGTTGTTGCCGGGGCCGCCAGCGTAGGGTAGGCCGCCGGTGACGGTCAGGGGGCGCGGATCGTCCAGGGTCAGCCCCAGTTCGCCCATCGCGAGCTGGACGGCGGCGGGGAAGCAGGAGTAGAGGTCGAAGAAGGAGATATCGTCTACGGTAAGGCCTGCCATGCTCAGGGCGCGGCCGGTGGCGGCGCGGATGGCGGGTGAGGAGTGCAGGTTTATGCGGTCGCTGACGAACCACTTATCGTTGGCATCGCTGCAGCCCCAAAGGTAGACCCAGCGGTCCTCCGGGATGCCGAGCTCGCGGGCGGTATGGGAGCCGGTCATGATGACGGCAGCGGCCTGATCCACCTCCATGATGGCGTTCATACGCTTTGGGTAGGGGAAGCAGATCATGCGGTTGTCGGTTGAGACGCCGGCGATCTCCTCGGCGGTGAGGGCGTTGGGGAACCAGGCGTAGGGGTTCTGGGCGGCGACGGCGGAGAAGCGTTGGCAGAGGGCGCCCAGGCGCTGGCGGTGTTTCTCAATGTTGAGTCCCAGGTGGGCGCGCAGAGCGTTCTCGAACAGGGGGTAGACGCGTGTGGGCATCACGGCGCCGTGGCGGGCCTCGGCTTCGTTGAAGCCGGTGCGATTGTCGCCCACCATCTCTTTGGGCACCGCGCGCTGGTGCCAGGGGAGCTTGGCGCCGGCCCTGCGGGAGCGGCGGGTGGAGGCCAGCACTTCGGCGCCGCAGAGGAGCGCGAGGCGGGTGTCGCCGCGTACAATGCTCTCCGCTGTGTTGTTGATGAGGCGTTGGGGCGTGTCGCCGCCGACGGCGGTGTTGATGCTGTAGGCGGGGCTGGCGCCCAGCCGTTCGGCCACCAGGCCGGGGGCGTCCAGGTATGGCCAGGCGATGATATTGACGATCTGGAGGCTATCGATGCGGGCCAGCAGCCCCTGGACACCGGCGTCGTCCTGGGCAGCGCGGGCGACGATCTCCATCATGTCCAGGGGCTCGCGCGCGTCGGCCAGATCGCGGGATCGGTTGACGTACTGGCCCACGCCAACGATGACCGGTAGGTTGGCTGAGGACATGGCGTGCTTACTCTAACGCAAAGGTGAGTGACGGTCTAGCTTTGCCGGAAGCTCACAGCGGTAGGCCGATTGACACACGCCGCAACACGCCTATAATCCTAGCTATCTGAGAGAATTTCTTGGTTGCTCCAAGACAAGGAGGGTTCCTATGTTATCACGCAGCCTCAGCCGCTACTTTCTAGTGTTCGCGGTACTGGCGTTAGCCGCCGCGCTGGCCTTCGCCGCCTGCGATGACGATGACGATGATGGCGAGACGCCAGCGGTGGGTGAAACGCCGGCGGCGGGCGAGACGCCGGCAGGGATCGACATATCTGGCGTGCCAGAGCTTCAGGACGGCGTCTTGAGCGTCGGCTCGGAGATCGCTTACGCTCCGTTCGAGTTCTTCGAGGAGGGTACCGAGATCGCGGATGGCTTGGACATCGACCTGGCGGAGGCGATCGCCGAAGCGCTGGGCGTCGAGGTCGAGTTCATCAACACCGGCTTCGACGGGCTGATCCCGGCGCTGCAGACGGCAGAGTTCGATATCCTCGTATCGGCGATGACGATCAGGCCGGACCGCGAGGAGCAGATCGACTTCGTTCCATATATCACCGTGGGCCTCGGCGTCGTGGTGCCGACCGGCAACCCCGACAACGTTACGGGCCTGGACGAAAGCCTGTGCGGCCTGACCTTGGCGGTGCAGGTGGCCACGATCCAAGTGACGTTCTTGGAGGATCTGAACGCAGACGTTTGCGCCGACAACAACATCGATATCGTCACCTTTGACAGCAACCCGCTGGCGGTGGAGGACCTGCGCACCGGCGGCTCGGACGCCAACTTTTCCGACTTCCCCGTTGCCGCGGAAGACGCTGCCCAGTCCGAAGGCGATCTGGAGGTCGTGGAGCCCCAGGTCGATCCTGAGCCCTACGGCATTGGCGTCGACAAGGGGTCAACGGAGCTGAAGGACGCCATCGCGGATGCTCTGCAGGCGATCATGGACAGCGGCGAGTACGACCAGATCCTGGCCAACTGGGACCTGGAGGCTGTGGCTCTACAGTAGGCCACAGCGTCGGACGGAGTGGACGGAGCGGCCCTCGGCGCATCAATGTCGCCGGGGGCCGCTCTACGATGGCTGTGTGAGGTAGCGGGATGGAGTGGCTGTTAGCGATACGGTATGACATAGATACCGTCGGCGACTTCCTGTTCAACCCGATAATCCTGCGGGCGCTGCGAAAGACGCTGTATATCGCGCTGTTGGCGATGGTGCTAGGTGTTGGGCTTGGGGTCGTGCTCGCCGTGATGCGTGTCTCGCGCAACCCCTTCGTATCCGTGCCGGCCGGGGTGTACATCTGGTTCTGGCGGGCCACGCCTGTGATCCTCCAACTCCTAGCCTTGTGGTTCGGCCTGCGCCAGGTGATCGATGAGGACATCTTCCGCGATAACTGGACCCGCTTCCGGGCGGCGGTGGTGACATTCGGCCTGAACGAGGCGGCGTACATGGCGGAGATCGTGCGCGGCGGCATTCAATCCGTAGAGTCGGGCCAGATGGACGCCGCCAAGTCGCTGGGGATGACGAACCTGCAGGCGCTGAGGCGGATCATCCTCCCCCAGGCGTTCCGGGTGATCATCCCGCCGACGGGGAACGAGTTCATCGCTTTGTTGAAGAACACGTCCGTTGCCTTCGCCATCGGCGTGGTGGAGCTGCTCAACGCGGCCAAGATCCAGTCCGCTCGCAACTTCAAGGTGATGGAGCTGTACACGGTGGCGGCCTTCTGGTATCTGGTGCTGGTCTCCATCTTCAGTCTTGGCCAGGCTGAGTTGGAGCGCGTCATGGCTGCCTCCGAACGTGATCGGCCGGAGACGCTGCTCTCCCGCGCACTGTCGCTAATGGGCACCGGTAGCAGGCGTGGCATTTGAGGCCGCTGGAATGCGGGGGTAGAATGTTGGGGCGATGCCAGAGACGATGGTTCACAGCGTGGATGTCCACAAGCGCTTTGGGCGCCTTGAGGTCTTGCGGGGCGTCAGCTTGGACGTGGCGCGGGGTGAGGTGGTGGTTATCATCGGCCCCAGCGGCTCCGGCAAGACTACCTTCCTGCGCTGCATAAACCACCTGGAGCGGGTAGACGCCGGACGCATCTATGTGGACGGCGAGCTGGTGGGCTACCGGGAGCGCAACGGCCGTCTGGTGGAGGACAGCGAGCGTGCGGTGGCGCGGAAGCGCGCGGCTATAGGGATGGTGTTTCAGCGGTTCAACCTGTTCCCTCACCTTAGCGCGCTGGGCAACGTCATCGAGGCGCCGATACGGGTGAAGAAGGTGCGCCGCAAAGAGGCGGAGGAGACCGGGCGGGAGCGGCTGTCCAAGGTGGGTCTGGCGGACAAGCTGTCAGCGTATCCGTCTCAGCTCTCCGGCGGGCAGCAGCAGCGGGTGGCCATCGCGCGGGCGCTGGCGATGGAGCCGAAGCTGATGCTGTTTGATGAGCCAACGTCCGCTTTGGACCCGGAGCTGGTGGGCGAGGTGCTGGACGTGATGAAGTCGCTGGCGCGAGAGGGGATGACGATGATCGTGGTGAGCCATGAGATGGGATTCGCGCGGGAGGTGGCTGACCGCATCGTGTTCATGGACGAGGGGGTCATCGTGGAGGAAGGGCCGCCGGAGGAGCTGTTCCTACGGCCGTCGCAGCCACGCACGCAGGCGTTCCTGAGCAAGATCCTCTAGGTTGGGAACAGAACCGGCGTAGCGAGCCGGAGCTGCTGATAAGCGAGGAGACCGTAAGCTGCGGGTAGGTTATCGGGCGGTCCAACCGCCGTCGACGATGAGGGGCGCGCCGGTCATGAATGAGGAGTCATCGCCGGCCAAGAACAGCGCCGCCTTCGCGATCTCCTCCGGCTGGCCCAGGCGACCCATCGGGGTGCCTTGCAGCGCCCAATCCAGCAGCGGCTGGGCCTGCGTCAGCGGCTGGGTGAGAGCAGTCTCAATCCAGCCGGGGCAGATGCAGTTCACGCGCACCCCTGGGGCACCGCCCAAGGCGAACTGCTTGGTGAGGCCGATAACCCCGTGCTTGGCGGCGATGTAGGCGTTGCCGGGGGCGGAGCCGAACACCTCAGGTAGGGCCGCCACGGTGAAGCCTACGAGCCCGGCCATGGAGGCCATGTTCACAATGACACCGCCTTGTTCTCTCATCGTCTCGAGGCCGTGGAGGCAGCCATAGTACACGCCTGAGAGGTTGACGGCGATGACCTGGTCCCAGGTATAGGCCGCGCCGCCGATGCCGGCGTTGTTCACCAGGATGTCCAGCCGTCCCCAGGCGTCCACGGTGGCGGCGATGGCGGACTTAACATCGGCCTCGCGGGAGGTGTCCGTGGGCAGGAAGCGGGCGCGGCCGCCTGCGTCCTCGATCTCCCGCGCGACGGCCCGGCCGGCCTCTTCGTTCAGTTCGGCGACGAGTACGCTGGCGCCTTCAGCGCCGAACAGCAGCGCGATCGCGCGGCCGATGCCGGAGCCGGCGCCAGTGATCAGCGCTGCTTTGCCCTGGAGCTTCATCGGTCACCTCCTTGGAATCGACGTCAATGGTAGACCACGGTCGCGGGTCAGGTCGAATGGCTTGCCCGCAGAGATGGCGGGTGCACATAATGGGCGGTGAGTTCGAGTCTGCACCGCCGGAGGTGTGTCAGCCTCCGGCGGGGGCAGGCGGGCAGGGAGGGAGCAGATGAGCAAACTGGCTGAAAAGATCAGAAGCGCGGGGCGGGTGGCGCCGGCTCCGATAGGCTTCGGCATTGTGACGGAGCGCCGCGCCTTTCCTACGCTGCTCTGTCTGCTGCGGCTGGACAAGAACCAGGTGAATAGCGTGGGTGACGCCACAGCCGCCGGCGCGGATGCCGTGATCATCACCGGCCTGGCGGCGGGCCAGCTGGGGGATGCCCTCAAGAAGCTGGGAGATGTTTCTGTGGGGCTGCTAGCGGAGGACGCGCAGCGGGCGACGGTTGCGGCCGCTCGCGAGGCGGGAGCGGACTTTGTGCTGCTGGACGAGGAGTCGTCGGGGGAGACGGTGTTGGAGGAGAAGGTGGGCCTCGTGCTGCGGGTCGGCGCTGAAACGAGCGATACGGGGCTGAGAGCGCTGGCCGGCCTGCCTCTGGATGCGCTGGAGATAGCGCCGATCGATGAGCCGTTCACCGTCCGGCGTCTGATGGAGCTGCGCCGTCATTCGTTGCTCTCGCAGACGCCGCTGCTGGTTGAGGTGACACCGGAGATTGAGCCGTCTCGGCTGGAGGCGCTGCGGGAGGCAGGCGTAGCGGGGGTGATCCTCGATGGGAAGTCAGCCGACAGGCTATCCGCTCTGCGTGAGGCCGTTCTATCGCTGCCGGCCAGAGGCAGGCGAGGAGAGGCGCGGACGGACGCGCTCCTGCCCTCGCTCGCCGCTGCACAGGCGGCGGAAGAGGAAGAGCCGGAGCCTGATTTCGAGTAGCGGTGACTGCTGGGATCGATAGACGAAATCGGGCTAGCATAACCTTGACGTAGAAGTAAAGTCTCGGCTATACTCCGATTCAAGTAACAGACTGCGACAGTTCAAGGAGTTGCCCTCCCTGTGTCCGAGTCGACAGAAGCGTATCTCCAGATAGGTGAGGTCGCGGAGCGCACCGGCGTTACGCAGAGGACGCTGCGCTTCTATGAGGAGAAGGGCCTCCTGCGTCCGCCCAGCCGTATGGACGGCGGCTTCCGCCTCTACTCTGAGGACGATGTTACGCGGGTAGCGCACATACGTCGCCTGCAGAACCTGCTGGGTCTCACGCTGGCTGAGATCAAGGAGATGGTGGAGGCGGAGGAGATGCTGCAGGAGCTCAAGGCTCAGTACCGGCCTGAGGCTGACGTCTCGGAGAAGAGGCGACAGCTTCAAGAGGCGATCGGCGTGGTGACGCGCCAGCACGGGATCGTCAGTCAGAAGGCGGAACAGATGAGCGAGATGAAGGGGCAGATGGAGGAGCGGCTGCGGACGTTCGAGCGCTGGATGACGGAGCTGGAACGGACGGAGCGGAAGGCTCCTGTGGCCTGACGGCGCGTCTCATTTGACAGAGAGAGGCCCCGGCTCTTCGCCGGGGCCTTTGGCATTAACGCGGCGTCCCCCCGTCTAGCGGTTTGATATAATGCGAACACATCTGTACGATATCCTCCATCTATGGCTAAGCAGAGTATCAAAACGCACGGGAAGGCTGAAGAGGAAGGGACCCGCTACCGGCGCATCGTCGCCAAGGTGGGCACCAACGTGCTCACCGCTGGCACCGACAGGCTGAACCTGGAGGTTATGTCAGCGCTGGTGGGCCAGGTGGCGCGCCTGCAGAAGCGGGGCGCCGTCGTACTGATCGTAACCTCCGGCGCCATTACGGCCGGTCGTCATCGCCTGGGCGTCACCCGCGACCGCAAGGGGATGCCGTTCCGCCAGATGCTGGCGGCGGTGGGACAGACAGACCTGATGCAGGCCTATCAGGAGCTGTTCGCCCGGCACGATGTCACCGTCGCTCAGACGCTGCTCGCGCGCCGTGACTTCGCTGACCGGCAGGGGTACCTCAACGCCCGCAATACCCTGCTCGGCCTGCTGGAGCTGGGAGTCGTGCCTATCATCAACGAGAACGATGTGGTGGCGGTGGAGGAGATTGAGGGGGCCGCGATCGGCGACAACGATAACCTTTCGGCGCTGGTGGCCAACCTTGTTGACGCCGATCTGCTGGTTTTGCTGACCGATCAGGCCGGCCTTCACACCGCCGACCCCCGCCGCGACGCCGGCGCGAGCCTTATCGCACGCGTGGAGCGCATCGACACCGAGATCGAGCGTCTGGCCGGCGATACGCGGGGCAGGGGCGTCGGTGGCATGGTCACAAAGCTAGAGGCAGCGAAGCTGGCGCTGGCCGGGGGCGCCGATGTCGTCATCGCCGACGGCCGGCGGCCAGACGTGCTCGTCAGCGTCGCCCGCGGCGAGGAGATAGGCACTCTCTTCTCCACCAGCGTCGACCGTATGGAGAGTCGCAAGCGCTGGATGGTGGCAGGGCTATCGCTGAAGGGGAGTATCGCCGTGGACGCGGGCGCCAGCAAGGCGCTGCGAGAGC
>CAZYOV010000011.1:28659-44107 GCA_964649215.1 uncultured Dehalococcoidia bacterium | reverse complement strand
GCTGGGCCGCCTGCCGGTCCTCGTCGGAGTCCGACGCCGGCTCGACGTAGATCATGTTGAGGACTGGCCCGACCTGCGGGTCGTGCGGCGACGCCTCGCGAACGGCCTGGTACATCTTGCCGTGAGCGATGAGTATGTGCCGCGCCGCCTGCATGGCTAAGCCCATATCCCGCTTGGCCGGCGGATGCATCCCGGCCAGGTAGCAGGCCGCCGGTACAACTGAAGGTTCGTTGATGGTGAGCCAGAAAGGGACGGCCTCGCCCAACTGCCTCGCCATGTAGCCGGCGTAGCGGCCGATAAGGTCGGGCGCCCGCGGGCTGGTCCAGCCGCCCTGCTGCTCGAACCAGAGCGGGTTCGTGAAGTGGTGCAGTGTCACGAAGGGGGTGAGGCCATGCCGGTGCAGCGACTCTATCACCCGCCGGTAGTGCTCCACCTCCTTCTCGTCCCAGCGTCCCTCCTCCGGCTCTATGCGGCTCCATTCGATCGAAAGGCGATGGGCATTGTGCCCCAACTCCTTCGCCAGGACGAAGTCCTCCTCGAACCGGTTGTAGTGGTCGCAGGCCGGGCCGGACGTCGTGCCGTCGCGAATGTTGCCGCCCTCCTGCTCCCAGGCCCACCACTGGTTGTTGCGGTTGTTCCCCTCCACCTGGTGCGAGGACGTGGCGCAACCCCAATAGAAGCCGTCCGGAAACTTGAGCACTAGCGACTAGCTCTCCGCCTGACGCTGGGCCTGACGCTGCTCGAGCATCATCTTGATGATAGGCGAGGGCTCCGGCGGCTGCCAGTCTTTCTTCGCCTCATCCAACTCCTGAGGCCACACGTAGTCCAGCTCGCGAATCTCGCCCGGCCCAGCCGCCTCCTCAAGCAGCCTCAGCGCCTCACGGATGACCCCCATCTGCGTGTCGCGGTCGCCGGGCTGGCCCAGCGGGTGACCGTAGGGGAACTCCACGCCCACCGTCCGCGGCGCGCCCAGCCGCTCCGCCCAGTAAGGCATAACCGTCACCAAGACGCTGCTCATCCCCGCCTCCTCGAACGTTCGCGCCAGCACGGGCACGCTGCGGCAGCAATCCGGTCAAAAGGAGGTGAGGAAGACGGCGTCCACTCCCTCCCCCTTCATCAGCGCCGCCGCTTCCGGCGCGTAACGGTCTCTCCACTCGGCCGTGCTCATCTGGAAGCCCATGAACGAGTAGCTGGTGGGCGCCAAGGAGCCGATGATGCCCTCCGACTCAAGCTCCAGGAAGCGCTGCACCGGCAGGGCGATGTTCATGTCGGCCAGGACGTCGCGGTTGTTGGTGTGGAGGTGGCAGGCGCCGATGTCACCCTGCTTGACCTCGCGGGGGATCCGGCGAAACGTAGGGTCGCCCCACATCGGCTCCCGCTTCTCGCGCTCCATGTCGAAGGGCCGCTCCTTCCCCTTGTCATGAATGCCGGCCGTCGTCACCAGTGCGAACCGGCACTCGCTCAGGGGCTTCGCCAGGGGGGTGAAGGGGACGGGCTCTTCCCGCTGGACGGGAAGGTTGCGATAGTAAGCGGCGATGGATCCCGGCAGGAACTTGAAGCTGTCGACGGTCATGCTACCTCCTTCCAACTCAGGGCCATTCTAGCAGCCGCTCGCGCCGACACGATAGGCGCTGGACGTCGCGGTCAGCCCTCGATCCGACATCTCCTCATTCTTAACCGCGCGGCCGTCCCCCACATGTAACATCCGGCGTCCGTCTTGGTTCTTTTACTATAGGCGTCACCCAACGAGGGGTGTCACCCGACGAGAGACCGAGATTAGAGTTGATAAGCCAGCACGAAGACCTCATTATCCCGCACGATGAACGCACTCTGCGTCGTGTCCAGCGCAAAGTGGACGAGCTGGACAAGCAGGTGCGCGCCTGGGCGGACTCCCTAGTGGCAGTGCTGCCGAGGGGTCTCCCGCTGATGGAGGATGAGTACGACATCCTGGCGCTGTTCCTCGCTCAGCAGCGGCGTCGCAACCTGGAACTGGATGAGCAGCGCGGCGAAGAGACGATCCGCACCCGTCTGGCCCAGTTCATCCCCTTCCTGGCCGAGGAAGAGGACGCGTGGGAGATCAACAACGCCGCTCACCGTATGGTCTCCACCCGCCTGGAAGCGGACATTGAGCGGGCCACCGACCTCTTCTGCCGTGACCATGACCTCCCGGGTCTAGTTGAACCGGTCATCGACTGGCGGGTGGCGATCCGTTACCTGGCGCAGCGGCTCCACCACATCGCCAGCCAGATCGACCTGAAACGCGAGTTGGCCACTTCGCCGCTGCGCTTCGAGCTGGCGCTGACCGCCCAGGACCTGGCCGCCGATGCGGTCGACAAGCGCCGGACTATGCTCTCTCTGTTCAATCCGGCGGAATCCAGCTAGCCTCTTCGCTCCCTGTCCTGCCCTATAATCTGGGCGTGAGACCTCTGATCATCTCCCACGCCGCCTGCGCCGGACACGCCCCTGAGAACACCCTGGCAGGCGTCAACGCGGCCCTCGAGATCGGCGCCGACGCCATCGAGGTGGACGTACAGGCCAGCGCCGACGGCGTGCCCATCCTCATGCACGACCTGACGCTGGACCGAACCACCAACGGCAGCGGAGACCTCGCCTCCCTGACCTGGGAGCAGCTCAGCGCGCTTGATGCGGGGGGTGAGCCCGTACCCGCCTTCGCCCAGGCGCTGGACCTCACTCGCGGCCGGGCGCTACTGGTGGCGGAGATCAAGCGGGCGGGCTGCGAAGAAGCGCTCGCGGGCGTCATACGGAACGCGGGCGCGCTGGACGAGGTGATGGTATGGTCGTTTCTGCCACCCGTCCTGGAGGCGATGCGACAGGCGGCGCCAATGCTGCCTGGCAGCCTGCTCATTGCGCCCCAGAGCATGGGGAACTGGCCCTCCATGCGAGAGCTGGCGCTCCGCCTGGGTCTCCAGGCGGTCAGCCTGTCCCATCCAAGCCTTAACGTCGATGTCGTAACCCAGGCCAGACACAGCGGACTAGCCGTCTACGCCTGGACGGCAGACGCGGAGAGCGACATCCAGCGGCTCATCGACCTGGATACGGACGGCATCGTCACAAACTACCCGGACCGGGCGCTGGCGCTACTGGGACGCCCCTCAGGCCGTCCTTGACCCCTATTCGAGCCGCTTTTGATATACTCAGACAGCGCAGGGGCGTAGCTCAGCTGGTTAGAGCAGCGGTCTCCAAAACCGCAGGTCGCGGGTTCGAGTCCTGCCGCCCCTGCCAACTTCTATATACGAAATCGGCCCCGGAAGGCCGGGGCCGATGCGATTCAAGGGACCGATTGCAAACGGATTGCAAACGGCGGTCGGCTCCGGATCGCGAGCTCGTCACGATTGTTCGAGAATGAGTGCCCCCTCCGGAATAGACACGGTCCTCTTGGGAGTGTCTATCGCCCTCTACCTAATAGTTCTCTTTGCTGGACGCCAGCGCCTAGAGATCGGCGGATACTTCCAGACGTTTCTATCCGTTGCAGGGATCGTGACTCTGGCGGTCTCGGTATACCTTCTCGGATGGCCGGGGGTCTTCATACTAGTTGGGATCTCTCTCATCGCCGGGCTTATCCGGTCAGTCGCGCTTGCCGTCAAGAACGAGGAGATATTGGTTTCCGCTCAAATTCATGGCGCTTTCCAATCTCGCGAGGAGGCCCTGGCCTTCCCTAAGAGATTGAGGGCCAGCGACAAGGCCCTTCGTGCCATTGATCCTATTGAGCTCGACCGCCTCATCGAGCGGCTCGCGGTCCGAGGGCGACAAGCGGACGAGATCGAAAGGATGGCGGCTCCGATCGCCAAGCTCCATATCATCTTCAAAGCCGAGTTGACCACGCTCGTCGATCGATTCGATCAGTTGATGCGACTTTGGGGATATGAGGCCGACCAAGCCATCCGAGCGGCCGACAAACTTACGGCCACGACTCAGGCATCCGCCGCGAGCTTCGAAGAGATACTGGACTCAATGATCGCGTTCGCCCAATCCGGCGAATCTAACGCTCCGGCAACTCGCTAGCCGTCCACTACCGCCGCGACCTTCGCCGCTGCCTCCTCCTCCATCGCCGGAATCGCGTGGCTATACGTGTCCAACGTGATTGAGACGGTCGCGTGACCGAGCCTCTCGCTGACGACCTTTGGATGCACTCCGGCTTGGAGCGCGAGCGTCGCATGGGTATGCCGGAGGTCGTGGAAGCGGATCGCGGGGAGCCCGGCGGCGGCGGCGTGCTTCGCGAACGCCTTACTAAATCGGTCCGGATGGAGCGGCGACCCGTCCTCGGCGCAGAACACGAGGTCGGCGTCTTGGTAGACCGGACCCCATCTTAGTCGCTCCTCGACGTGGGCGACGCGATGGTCGCGGAGGACCGCGAGCGTGGTCGGGTCCAGCGCGACGGACCGCCTAGACTTTGTCGTCTTCGGCGCGGAGAACGAGAGCTTGTCGGCGACGGCGAGTAGCGTCTGAGTGATCGCTAGCCTGCCCGCCTCCAAGTCTACATCCCGCCAGCGGAGGCCGAGGACCTCGCCGCGCCGGAGCCCGGTCGTCGCCGCGAGTCGCCACGCTGCATAGTAGCGGTCCTCGCGGACGTACTCAAGGAAGGCCCGCAGTTCCCCGGCGCTCCACGTCCTCATCTCCGACGCCGCCGCCGGACGCGGCGGGTCCGCGAGGTCGGCCGGGTTACGCGGTATCAACGACCATCGCACGGCCTCGCCGAGTGCGCGCTTGAGGATCATCGCGCAATATTGGACGGAGCGGGGAGCAAGCCCGCCCTCGCGAGTTGTCCTACCTCCGGTCAGTAGATCGGCATAGAAGGCGTTTAGCCCGGCGGGCGTGAGGATTTGTAGAGGGACCGATCCGAGGCGCGGGATGACGTACCGCTCGACGTTGAGTCGGTATGACGCCCAAGTGGAGGGGCGAACCTTGACCCTGACCGCCTCGAGCCATTCTCGGAGGAACGACGCTAGCGGCGTTTTCGACACCGGGATGTAGTTGCCCGTGTCGAGACGGCTTCTTATCTCCGTGAGCGCGCGCTCCGCCGCCGCCCGGGTCAAGTAGCCGCTGTGCCAGCGTTGTTTGCGGGAGCCGTCCTCACCGCGAGGGACGTCGACCACGATCGTCCATCGCCGCCCGCGCCGTAGTATGTGTCCACGAGCCATTACTGGCCTCCTTCCTCGGGACCCGGCGCCCACATGGGCGCTAGGTCATAGTAGAGTTCCGTTGCGATCCGGGCCTCGATGTCACGGTTGCTCTTCTCCGTCTCCTCGGAAAGTTCTGTCCCCTCCGCCGCCGCGAGACGGCTCGCCATGTGAAGGCGCCAATCGAACGGGCTATCGGGCGCCGCCGACGTGACCCTATGGAGCCATCTAACTAACCGGACAGAGGGCCGGGTCCGAACCCCTAGCTCTAGGAGCTCCTGACGCCGCTCCCGGTCTTTGTTCTCCGACTCAAGCAACTCTGGCGAGGCCGCCGAAACGCCGATGGGGTACGGACGCGGAGGCGAGAAGCCATGATTCCAGCGCAGGAGGTCGAAGAAGACGGGGACCGCCTCCCAAGGCAGATCGGGGCGCTGGAACGTCTCCGGCCACGAGACAAGACGATATGGGCGCCGTTCCTCCTCCTTTAGGGCCCGCCACTCCCTTAGCCATCGCGTAATTGTGCGCCGGGAGGGCCAGTCATCGCGGCCTTCTCGCGCCCCGATTTCCTCCAAGTGCGCTTCGATACTCGGGGCGCCCCTCTCTTCGTTCTCGGCTTTAGCCTCGAAGACCCGGTCTTTCCAGAACTGATCTACCTTTGGGCGAACCATATCTCCCGATCTTCTCCAATTGGCCAATTGGCCAGCTATTACGGGCTAGCATCGCCTATTTCGTGGCGGTATCATACCATTTGACGGCCTTAGAGTCAACACGAGGAGGTACGGAATGGACAAAGGAACGGTGTCCATCGAGGAGGCCGCTGCATCACTCGGCATCGGGCGGTCGCTGGCCTACTCACTAGCTCGTGAAGGGCGCTTCCCCTGTCGGATCTTGAAGCTCGGTCGACTCCTCAAGGTTCCGCGAGCCGACTTGGAGCGGGTCCTTGGGGAGCGCGAGCCGCAGCCTGTATAACAGGCGGCAGCGCAACGGACGGACTAGCCGCAGGAAGGCTACCTGCGATACCAAAACATAGCGCCGAATCCTCAGGCGACGCAGCGGCGGGAGGCCGTGAGGGGGATACAAGGACGGCCCTGCGGGAGCGGGAGTTCACTTGAGGGCAAACTGGCCGGCCCGCAGGACCGGAGCCACTAGGGCTCAACCCTAGTATACGGTATGGGCGGGGGCTCAATGCCAGACCTCGTCCTTGCCCGACCCATGCCGTAGAAGGCTCCGGGCGGTCTGGCGGGATTGGGAGACAGGGCATTCGATTTATTGAAACGCCCTCCCTCCCCCTGCCGGGGAGCCGGGGTTTAAGGGGTTGTGATGAATTGCACAAAAGAGGCGGCCAATTGGGTCTGACGAACGCGAAGGAATTGCGCATATGGCGAGGCGGTTTGCGGTGGCCGGGCACTCATCGGCGGACGGCCCGTCGACGGGCAAATCATCGCCGGTTCGGAGCCGCGCCTGCCGTTTGCAATCCGTTTGCATCGGCCCAAATCCAGATACGATTTCGGCCCGGCAGCGGAGTCACAAACCGATGCCGCCTAACCTAACTGGAATCCAACCGCCGCCGCGCCCCGCCGAACGCGGCAATCAGCGAGCCGTCAAGCACGGCCTTTACGTTAAGGCCCCTTCCGGCCTCAAGCTTAGGTATCGGAAGGTACGCCGACTCGTCAACAAGATGAAGGCCGTCATGCCTTGGCTGGACGCCGCCGATGACCCGGCTTGCCGCGCATGGGCGGAGTTGGAGATACTCGGCGCCTACGCCTTCGCCGATCTCACGGAGCGAGGATTGACCAATAGGAAGGGCGAGCCCCGTCGCCTCCTCGCGGAGTTCCGCATGCTACGTCAGGCTCAACTTGCCTTCGAGAGAGAGTTGGGGATGACTCCGGCCGCGAGGTTGGGGTTACGGGTAGCCGATTCGCGAGGCCGGGCCTACGACGACGCCTCGCCGGTCTCGGAATCCGACCTCCTAGGGATGGAGGAACGCATCTTGGCCCGTCTTCACGACAGGCCTGCCGAGGACGGCGACAGGCCCGCGTTAGCGGCCGAGGCGACCCCTGCCGGGGCCGGGGACGAAACCTCGAGTGATGCCTCTCGTGACGCGAGGGAGCTCGATGAGTAAGGCGCCGTCTTCTGCGTTGGCGAAGTCGCCGTTGATTTGGGCGCTGGAATGCGTCCGCCTACCGGGGCCGGAGGGTCCTAGGCCGTTCATGCCATATTCCTATCAGGCGAGCTTCTTGGCGGACCGATCGCCCCGTATCGTCGGCCTGAAAGCCCGTCAGACGGGTTGCACTACGGCGGCGGCGATCAAGGTAGCGCATGAGACGATCTTCCAGCCGCGCTCCCTGTCGTTGGTCATCAGCCGCGACCAAGTGGCGGCTCAATGCGTTCTCCGCATCATCTCGGAGATCATGGACGGACTGGACGAGCGGCCGAGGAGGGTAAAGGAGAGCCAGTCGGAGATCGTGCTTGACAACGGCTCCCGTATCATCTCCCAACCGGCGACGTCGAAGGCGGGAAGGGGCTATACGGCGACGAGCGTCGTCCTCGACGAGTTCGCCTTCGCCGAATACGACGAGCGCATCTACCGCGCCGTCAGCCCGACGCTGAGCCGGGGCGGCAATCTCACGGTCATCAGCACTCCCAACGGGCAGGCCAACCTCTTCTATGCGATCTGGACGGGGCAGGAGGGCGGCGAGTGGAGCCGACACCGAGTCCATTGGCGGGACTGTCCGGCGTTCGACGCGGCATGGGAGGAACGCGAGCGGGTGCGGTACACGGCGGCTCAATGGGCCTCGGAGTTCGAGTGCGACTTCATCGAAAGCGGCGGCGCCGCCTTCGACCCCGACGACGTCGAGGCGATGCGCGACGGCTGGATCGGCCTCGAGGGGCCGCGACACGACCGGCGATACGTTACCGGCGTCGATGTCGGCCGTCGTCGCGACCCGACGGTGATCGTCACGGTCGACGTCACGGAGCTCCCGCATCAGGTCGTCTACTACAAACGGTTGCTCAGAGCGCCGTACGCGCAGACGCAGGCGGCGATCGACGAGGTGGGAGCTCTCTACAGCGGGACGGTCTACGTCGAATCGAACTCGATCGGAGACCCGGTCATCGAGGGGCTGAGCTACCCGGTGCGCCCGTTCGTGACGTCGGCGAAGTCGAAGGCGGATATGCTGACCCGCCTCGTCCGCGCCGTCGAACAAGCCGAGCTCAAGTGCGGCTCGGAACAAGTCTTGGCGGAGTTGAAGGCCTATCAATGGGACGATGCCCGGCTCACGCAGGACTCGGTGATGGCGTTGGCGATCGCGCTGGCCCGCGTCCGCATCTGGCTCTCGGACCTCATGCCGGGGCAGGCTCACTTGAGTCGGGAAGAAAAGGAGGACGCCGGCGTCGAACGCGAAGCTCCGATCATGGCCGGCGTCTTCGAGCGGAGCTTCTGAGGAAGGAGAGCGGTATGGATATTTGCGAGGGACTGACCCCGGCACAGCGTGCCGGGCTGTCGATAGCGGTACCGAGAGGAGTATGCGGGATGAGCAAGCCGGTCTACGAGGACCCGGCCGGGCAGACCGGGGCCTATTACGTCCTGAGCCGCGGCGAGGCGGAAGCCTGCGCGATCATGGGCGTCGCCGAGGAGACGTACCTCGGCCGATGCGGCGGCCGGGCGAAGTACCTATCGGACCGCCGGGTCAAGCTCTCAGCGGCGGGCGACGGCGGCGGCGCGAGGCGACGGATCGCCCTCGAGCTCGCCGACGCCCTCGGCGTTGACCGCAAGGACGTCGAGGCCGAGCTCGACCGAGAGGAAGGAGCCTAAGCATGGCGAAGTACCGACAGATGCTCATCGACGTCCCCGGCGTTCGCGGCGAATGGGAGGAGCTCGGCGACGAGGAGGAGCTCGAGGCCCGGTACGCCGCGAGCCGAGGCGGTTGGGCGGCCACTTTGGACCTCTGGCTCAACGACCCGCAGAGGTATGTCGAGGTCTTCCGCCACGGCGGATGGCGTGCCGCTAGTTACCGGGAGGTCCCTCTGGCTCAGCGGACGCGTGAGCTCGAGATAGAGCGGTTGGAGGGGCAGGCGAAGGACCTCCGGAACCGCGCCGCCATGAAGCTCGAGGCGTGCCGCGTAGCGGTCGGCCCGGCCGGAGGAGGCCGTGAAGGCGGCCAAAATGGCCCTAAAGGCAGCTCAGGCGGCCGTAGTGGACGCGGAGAAGGACGCTGAGGCGGCGGAGAAGACCGCTCGCGAGATCGAAGGCGACCGGGGCTCGAAGGTCGAGGAGTTCGAGGCGATGCTTCGGCGCCTTGACGGGGCCGGAGTGGAGGCCGCTACCGCCGTCCATATTTGACGATCCCTGCATCGCTGCGCCGGATGCCCCGGGGGTCGCTCTTTTCTGAGGAATTGAGAGCGAATCAAGTGAGGGAGTTTCGGGGAATGTCGAGCTCCGTAGTGGCCTCCCCCCCGGGCATCCGGCCCACTAATCGAGGAGCTCACGGCCGTCTCGACTTGACATCCCTCGTTCGGCTGCTGACAATGAAAGCCCCCGCATGGCAGGCCAACGATACGGAGGAGGGCCTAGACAGTGGCAGACCCAAGAAAACAATCAGTCGAAGAGACGATTGGCGGCGAAGCGCCAACATTCTATGCAAATACGGTCGGGCTTGGCATCAGTGCTTATGACTTGACACTGATGTTTGGCCAGCAAATTGGAGAGACTCGGCAGCCACAGGCCAGGGTTATCATGAGCCTCGAGCACGCCATGGTGATGACGATGATTCTGCGGCGTTCCTTGCGAGAGCACGTCAAAAGCACCGGTGTGACTCCAACCGTTCCAGAATCCGTTATGCGCGACCTCCAGCTCACCGAGGAGGAGCCGCTATGGTGAGTCAGAACACTGATCAACCATATGCGTATGTCGCCGGTACGGCTGCCCCCCGTCAGCCTCAGCAACGTAAAGCTACCCCCGTCACAACGTCCTTCCCGTGGAACGCACGAGCCGATACGGGTGTCGCCCGTGAACCCGAGCAAGTCAGTGACCCCATCATAGCGTCCTTCCTGCGCAACCTTCGTAAGGAGAAGGCCGCGGTTACTCAGGTATGCTATGCCGCCACCGGCCTACTGCGAATATACACGGAGATTGACTCCAAGTCGGCGTCGGCGCTAAACAAGGTGTATCGGGCAGAGGCCGCGACCCAACGCGAATTTGGTCCGGGTGGAGTCTATCTACCTGCCGCATTGGTCTTTGAGCATCGAAACCGCGCATTTGGTGGTCAAGAGATCAGAGACGAATTTCTCGAGACCGGGGACTTCCTTCGAGTATGGTGAGCATGGCCGTTGCGGGCCCAAGCGACCGTCAATAACCATCTACGTCAGGCCACTCGGAACCGCGCAGTCGCTCAGGCGTGCGCGACACCCGGGGACTCGTGGGAGTGGAGGCAGTGGGCGGTCACTGCGGCCTTCTACGCTGCGGTTCACTTGGCATATGCTCTATCGTTCAAGAAGGCCGACTGGCGGCGGACGGGACTGGGGAGGGGACGGAATGAGCGTTACCATGATTTCTATTCACGAATGATTCGATCCTACGCAACACAGCAGTCGCCTGCATACGAGCGTCTAAAGACCGCAGCTATGGCGACTCGTTACGACCTGTATATGCCACCACGCAGGACCGTGAACAAACTGGTTAACCGTGATCTGGCAAGGATCGAAGTTCGCGTGCGTCGTTTGTGTTCGACCTGATAACTGAACGCGTTTCGCTCGGGGGACGGCGTCCCTCTCAAGCCGCCCGCGTATTCAGGACGAGGCCCGCAAGGTGACTACGCGACGTGGGCCCGGCGGACGGATTGGGCGCCTAGCCTACGCGGTTGTCAAGGCAATGGTCTATAATCCCTCCGAGTGCCCTAGCGGCAAGCGGTAGACTTGAGTGACTTCATATACGTAAGATCGGAGCGCCGGAGCCCGCTATGTTGATGGTGGTTCACAGAGCCAAAGAGGGAGGTCCGAAGTGGCGGACGAGAATCTTCAAGAACGGCTAGGGAAGCATCTGGACGAGGTAGGGCGATTCCGTGAGACCTTCCACGCCGTCAGCGCCGCGAAGATCGTACCGGTCTTGGAAAGGGCTCGGACGCCGTTCGTCGCGCGCGGTCTGGATTCCAGCGTCGTCAAGCAATACGACGTGGACCCGCCCCTCATCTACCTCGAGGTTCCGCTACGCGGCCGCAGCCTCCTGATCTATACGGCGTTCTCGAAGACGTCGGATATCCGCGTAAGCCACGCGTTCAACTACTACACCGGGTCCGGCGATGAAATAGGCCGATTCGGGCTGAACGATATAACGCCGGAGATCGTACAAGGACAAGTGGACGAGTTCATCGAAGCCGCGATGCGATGAGGTAGGCTGAACGAGCCCCTCTCAGGCCGCCCGCGTATTCAGGACGAACCGCGCAAGGTGACGAGAATGCAAACGCGATTGCAAACGAACCGCCCCTAATGGAACGTCATCGGCCATCATCAAGGCCCGTTAGGGTAGCCCGATTCGTATCTGAAACCGCACCGAGCATCAGCGAGCATCATGGCTCATCACGGTAATTAGCGGTCTCCAAAACCGCAGGTCGCGGGTTCGAGTCCTGCCGCCCCTGCCAAATTCTTAGAGACGAATTCAGTCTCGGTCCTGGCAAGAAGAGGTTCGCCCCCCCCCGTGCGGGCGTTGTGAAAGGAGTAGCGCCGTGGACAATCCGTACACCGCAGCCCCGGACATCGAAGTTATCCCTTCGACCTGCGTAGGTTATCTTGCCTAACACGGCCCGTTGATAGCCGCGTAAGCCCAGGCGCAAAATCGCCGCTACCGCAGCCAGCGCCTCCTCACATATCGACTGCCAGGGCGGCTCACGATAGGTAGTTCTGCGCTTTGTGCTGGAGCGCCCGTAGACGTATAATATTAGTGGCGCTCACTGAGTCTCATCGCCGCACCCCCGCGACAAACACTCATACTCGGGAGCGCCTTTTGCGTTGGGCTGTTAGGCCGGGCACGAGGGGATCATTGTAGAGAAAAGGCCAGGCTGAAGACGGCCGCACCCTCCCTTTGGTCGATCGGAGTCTCGCGTCTCAAGTCTGGCCAGAGCTTGGGACGCGACCTCTGCCGCAAGAGGGGAACCGAGAACAAACTGGAGCGCCGCACCCCCAAGTCATATCGCAAATTGTAGAGGCCGGCCTGCTGCCTTGTCTACGGGGTGATACACCCCTTTTTCTTCCACGTTGACAGCCGCCCAGCACCGGCGCACAATCGCGGCGGCGCGGGCGGCCATACGTCGAAGATGCGGTGGGAGTAGCTGCTCTGCAAGAAGTAGGTGCGGAGCGAGGAAGCCCCTTGCGGTGGTGCAGATGCACCTGCTCCCCACCCCGCACCGGCCCCATGCTATGCTCGCCCTCTGCCGGCTAGGTTACGGACACGTTTCCTGATGATTACAGTCACGTAAAGAGTGGGGCAACACGGACTAAACTGACACTGTACCGATGGGCGTCTCTGCGAGGCAGGGAAAGCCATGATGGCAGGCAGTGTATCGCAGTTTCCACGAGGTATATCGCCGGGCTAGGGCGAATTTCATCACGCCTCTCGGCATTTCACAAGCAGGCGAGTTACACGGTTGGATGTAGACGCTAGAAGAAGGACTATCGGAATGCGGTCACGCTGCTTACTGGACGCCTTCTACCAAGACCAGGAATTGACGCCGTCCTTGATGGATCCGCTGACCGCGTCCGCGCCAACACCTAACTCTTCACCGCAGAGAACCTGGCCGTGGCGGAGGCCGCAGGTCTCCCATTGGAGGCCGATGTCATATAGGAGATGGTCGAAGGTGCCCTGGACGTAGAAGAGAAGGAACGCTAGCAGCAGGGCGACGCCCATCACCGTGGCTATCGTTAGGCCAGAACCTCCGCCCCGCAATTCCGAAAACGTCTTACATCGGGGACACCAGACCCGGGAGCTGGGAAACAGCGTTGCCTTGAAATCGCAGGAGGGGCAATAGAGGGTCGGCGGGCCTGGTTCGGAGCCAGCGAGCCCCTGCATGTGACGAGCATCGGCGTCCGCCTCCGGTGCCGAAGATGGTCTTACGAGCCCTGGCAGGGCGCCTACGCCAGCAGCCATGCCGGCGAAACCCACACCTTGATACGATTCTCTGTCACCTCCCGGGTTCTCGCCCGAACCGGGCCAACCCTGAGACCTGCGAACGATGCGCGTGCCGCGATAGCGAGACGCGCCTCCTTCGGCGTCGGCCCCGCTCGCATCCTCGAAGTAATCTCCAGGCATGGATCTTCGTCTCCTCGGGCTAGCGAGCGGTCTCGTCTCGGCGACACAACGTCACTGCTACTCTCCTTAGCGAGTACGGGTCGTTGGCCGTCTCCTCTGAGTCGAAGGTAGAATTAGCGGTGGTCGAAAGGCGTCGCGCCGCGTCGGATTCCCCGATCGGTCGCTCCCGTCTTTGCATCGTTTATCGGATTCTCGTGCTCGATTAGGTCGGTGGTATTACAGTCCTTGGCCCCTCTTCCAGATTACTCAGGCGGTCCACGGCGTATTCCCGTGCGCCGGAGTTTGGAGGGTTGCCTACGCTTGGCTGTGCCGGAGTCGAGTTCGAGTGTCGCTACGCGCCGGACTACGTAGGTGCCGGCTGGCGCTTTGCGATCTACGC
The DNA here is from genome assembly GCA_964649215.1 of uncultured Dehalococcoidia bacterium. GTDB lineage: Bacteria > Chloroflexota > Dehalococcoidia > SM23-28-2 > RBG-16-64-32 > JADFNQ01. The sequence continues at coordinate 30,291 of CAZYOV010000011.1, read as the reverse complement.
CATGACTAAAGGGGTAGGTGACCATGCTCATGACGCCGCCTCGCTGGCGCTCAGGACGGGTTCGAAGGTGTCATCGCGGGCGCTGCGGAAGAGAGACGACACCGAACGGCCATTGCCGCTGCCGGCCTCGACTGGTTCCAGTTCTGTTGTTGGATTCGCCTCGTCGATAAAGCCGACCACTGGCCGGTAGGTGGTCAGGAACTCAGCCTCCGAGCCCGCTAACACCCGGATCCGTTCCTGGTCGAACCCTGCCTCTAGAAGGGTCTCCACCAGACGCTCAGCCTCGTGAGCACTGTCGAGCACCGAGATCTCTCCGTGCTTGTCGTCTTTCTCGTCGGACACCACGAGCAGAAACTTGTCGGACATCACTGCCTCCTGTTGTTCGTTGTGCCCCATTCCCTCCACTATGCTTATCGCGCAGCCACCCTTAATTCGTCGGATGGGTTAGGGGGCGAAGGTTAAGGCTCAGTCAAGAAATCAGAGAATGACAGTGCAGGCAGCCCTCGTTGACACCCGCCCACAATCGCGGCGGCGGACGGCGCTGCGGTGCGCTTCTTGCGGCAGGCGCGATCATCGGCGGTCACCCGGCGTTGCCTGCTGAGGGCTAGTAGCGAGGCAGCGAGTTCAGGGCGGTGCCGAGGCGGGGGTTCTCGATGACCAGTCGTAGCTGGAGCAGGTACAGTACGCGGCCGAGGTCCCTCATCTCGGACAGGGGGCCTTCCGGGCCAACGAATATCTCGAGGAACTCGTCCCGGACGTCCTTCAGGTAGTCGCCGACGGAGTGGGTGTTCACCATCGTCTCCAGGTAGACGATGATCCACTCGTATTCTTTGTCGTCAAGCCACACGCCCTTGCACTGGGAGCATATGTCGACCAGGACCGGCGAGTCGCCGTAACGAACGGTGGTCATCGGGCGACCATCCCTGGGACAAGAGTAGCGCTCCTGCCTGGCGGCGCTAAACTTGTCCATATCCTTCCAGAGGTCGAAGTCGATCCAGCGGTAGTCACCGCGCGACTCCCTGTCTTTCAGAAGCCGGAGCTCGTCGACTTCGTACCAACCACCGCGGCACTCGCCGCAGCGATCGATCTGGATCGAACCGACGGACACGCTTTTCAGCGAACCGTGACCCTTTGGACACTCCATCCCTTTCCCTCCGTGCAAATTCAAGCAGGCGCATCTTAAGCGGAGCGCCGGAAGGTGTCAAGGAAGGCCCCCGTGGGGGAGGGGACGCCGCTTGTCCACATGCCTTATCCTTCAAACCATCTACAACGGTTCTGGCAGATCCCGGTGACGCTGTTCGAGGTTGGTGGCGGGAGGATCGCTAGACAGCCCCGGACACTCATCGCTTAGGAGGTGGAGAATGACGGACCACCCTGCAGGATCCAGCATCGAGCAAGTCGCCGGTTTGGTCGGGGCCACGGCGACAGTTCTAAGGGCTGAGCTGCTCCCGTTAGAGAACTCAGCTCTAACTTGGCACCCAAGCGAGGGAGAATGGTGCATCTGTGAAGTGCTTGGTCACATGATCGAGGCGGAGCGACGCGGTTTCGCGGGCCGCATTGAGCGAATCCTCGCGGGAGAAAAGCTTCAGGATTGGAACCAGGGTGAGGTGGCCGCTCAACGCCGCGACTGCG